>CAZNSM010000007.1:1469-34180 GCA_964575615.1 uncultured Pirellulales bacterium
ATCCGATTCGGTTTGCGGATGCTCAGGAAGAGCCCTGGGTTTACCACCGTGGCGGTGCTGACGCTGGCGCTGGGGATCGGGGCGAATCTGGCGTTGTTCGGTATTCTCAACGAGATGCTGCTGCGGCCTAAGCCGGTGTCGCGGCCGGATGAGCTGCGGGCGGTGGTGATGGTCAGTGAGGGCGGGGAGAGGCTCCACTTGTTGGTGTACCGGCAATACTACGAGGCGATTCGGGCGCGGGCGCGGTTTTTCAAGGGCGTTGTCGGGTATGCGGGTATCCAGCCCAAGATGCGTACGCATAAGGGCCTGGAGCGAGTCCAGGCGGAGCTGGTTACGCCTGGTTACTTCCCGTTCCTCGGGGTGCGTGCGACGCGGGGGCGAGTCTTTGGGCCGGAGGAGGATGCGGAGGCCGGGGGGCACCCGGTGGCGTTGATCAGCGACGCGTTTTGGCGGCGGCAGTTTGGCGGAGCGCCGGACGTGGTGGGGCAAACGGTGATACTCAATGAGACGTCGGTGGAGATCGTGGGGGTAGCTCCGAAGGGGTTTGAGGGGCTCGGTCCGCAGCCGGCGAGTTTGTGGATGCCGGCGAACATGGAGCCCGTGCTGGAGAAGTGGGCGGCGAGCTATGAGACCGTAGGCCGGCTGGCGGAGGCGAAGGAGGTGGCGGCGGCGACGGAGTACGTGTCGGCGATCGTGGCGGAGGTGACGCAGGCGCTGTTGGCTTCCAAGCCGGCGGGACTGCCTCTGCGCGGCGTGCCCCATCTGACGCGGGTACGGCTCGACCCGATCGGGCGGGGTCTGCTGGGTACGTCGTATGATAGGCCAAGGATCGTCAGTTTTCTGCGGTTCGGGCTGGTGGCGACGGTGCTGTTGCTGGCGATTGCGTGTGCCAACGTGGCCGGGCTGTTTCTGGCTCGCACTTTGCAGCGGCGGCGAGAGACGGCTACGCGTGTGGCGCTGGGGGCTACGCGTGGGGCGCTGATGCGCGGGGTGGTGTGTGAAGGGGTGCTGGTGGCGGCGGCGGGCACGGTGGCGGCGCTGGTGGCGTATGCGTGGGTGGGACGGGGGATCATGTGCCTGGCGGATTGGTGGTCGGGTCCGGCGCTGCGGTTGGCGCCTGACGCGCGCGTGCTGATGTTTGCGGCCGGGAGTGCGCTGGTGGTTGGGGTGGGCTTCAGTCTGGCGCCGGCGCTACAGGCGACGCGGTTCGAGCCGGCGGTGGCGCTGAAGGACGGTCAGGGGGCGGGCCGGCAGCGGCTGTGGCTGCGTCATGGGTTGATTGTGGGTCAGGTGGTGGGGTCGATTGTTCTGCTGTGCGGAGCGATGCTGTGCCTGCGGAGTATGCGGAAACAACTGGCGGTGGATGTGGGATTCCGCTACGACCGGCTGGCGACTGCTCAACTCGATCTGGAGCGGATCGGTTTCACAGAAGGGAGCTTCGCGCCGCAATTGGCCGAGATCATTCGGCGGCTGCGGCTCATTCCCGGGGTCGAGCAGTTGGGCGTTGCGGGGCGGCCACCGCTGGGCGGGCAACAAGTGGGAAGCATGCCCACGGACACGTTTGTGCCCGAGGGCTACGAATCACCCGATGGTCGCTCCGTGGACTCCGCTATCTACAGCCGGATCGGTCCGGGTATGTTCCGTATCATGGGTGTGCCTGTGCTGCGCGGGCGGGAGTTTGGCGAGGAAGATGTCGAATCAGGGCGGCTGGTCGTGGTGGTGAACGAGAGTTTCGCGGAGCGGTTCTGGCCGGGACAGGACCCTGTAGGCAAACACATTTATAAATGGCCGGTGGTCGGTGTGGTGAAGGACGCGTGTATCAATGGATACGACGACTGGCCGGGGCCAGCGGTTTTTCGCTGCGTGAAAAAGGCGGAGCTGCTTCATGCGACGCTGGTGATTCGTACGCGGGGGGATGCGCGGCAGGTGTTGAGCTCCGTGCGACGGGAGTTGGGGCGGGTCCATCCGCGGCTGGTAGAGGGGGACGTGCGGCCCGTGCGGGACATTGTCAAGGACGCGCTGGCGTTTCAGCAGGCGGCTTTGCGGATTCTGGGGGCACTGGGCGTTCTGGCGTTGGTACTGGCGTCGGTGGGAACGTATGGGGTGATGGCGTACGTGGTGAGCAGCCGGACGCGGGAGGTGGGGATTCGTTTGGCGGTGGGGGCGACGCGAGGGGACGTGATGCGGCTGGTTCTGTTGACGGGGTTGCGACTGGGATTGGTTGCGATGGCGATTGGGCTGCCTTTGGCGCTGGCGGCGGCGGTGGTGCTGCGAAACAGAATCGCGGGGGTCAGCCCATTCGATCCGGTGTCTTTCGTGGCGGTGGCGGCGTGTGTGCTGGCAGCGCTGATTGTCGCCTGCTGGCTCCCGGCCCGGCGGGCGGCGCGGGTCGATCCGATGGTGGCGTTGCGATATGAATGAAAGAGAGTTCACGGTGGACGGTTGCCAGTTGGCAGCAAGAACGGGCGATTGTGGCAGGGCAACTGGGAACTGACGACTGTCGACTGACAACGGATAGCTGGCAACTGAGAACCGACAACTGGCAGGATCTGGCATGGATATACCTCGAAAATCTGCGAAACGTATGAAGATGATCCGGCGGGGCGTGATCGCCACGGTCGGGCTGGTGGCGATCGCCGCGGTTACGGTGGGCCTGTCGCGACTGGAGCCGGCGGCGCCGAGCGTGGACCGCCGCACGCTCTGGCTGGACACCGTCAAGAGGGGCTCGATGCTCCGGCAGGTGCGAGGCGTCGGCACCCTGGTCTCGGAGGATATCCTGGTCGTTCCCGCCTTGGTGAGCGGCCGCGTCACCTACATCCGGGTCCTGCCGGGCGCTATCGTCGACGCCAACACGGTGATCCTGGAACTGAGCAATCCTGATCTGGAGCGGGAACTGTTGGATGCCACTTCGCAACTGAACTCGGCCAAGGCCAGGCTGAGCGCCCAGAGAACGAGTCTGCAAGATCAACTCCTTGGAAACGAAGCATCCTTGGCGCAATACCAGGCTTCTTGTGACGAGGCCAGGCTCCGTGCCGAGGTCAACCAGAAGCAGTTCGAGCAGGATCTGATCCCCGAATTGGAACTGACGCTGTCCCGGACGAACGCCGAGCGGGCCGGCCGGCTCCTGGAGATCAACAAGAGGCGCTTTGAGATGTTCGAGAAGGAGACGGTGCCGGCTCAGTTGGCCGAGTTGCAGGAATCAGTGAGTCAGGCTGAGTCGCTCTGCAAGCTCAAGCGCCGGCAGATCGAGTCCCTGAAAGTCAGAGCCGGCACGAACGGTGTGCTGGCCCAGGTCAAGGACAAGATCGAGCCGGGCCAGCAGATCTCGCCTGGAACGGTGCTGGCGCGCATCACGAACCCGAGCCGTCTCAAGGCGCAGTTGAAGATCCCCGAAGTGCAGGCCCGTGACGTGCTCATCGGCTTGCTCGCGGAAGTCGACACGTACAACGGCACGGTCCAGGGCGCCGTCTCCCGTATCGATCCGACGGTGATCGAGGGCAACGTGACGGTGGACATCACGCTGAACGGCGCACTGCCCAAAGGCGCCCGCCCGGATCTCTCTGTGACCGGGACCATCGAAATCGAGCGGCTGGAGGACGCGCTCAACGTCGGAAGGCCCGTCTCGGCCTCGTCCGAGGGCGTCTCGGAACTGTTCAAGGTCGTCGAGGAGGGCAAGTACGCGATTCGGACGCGCGTGCGATTCGGCCGCGTCTCGGTCAGCACGATCGAAGTCCTCGAAGGGCTGGACGTGGGCGACGAGATCATCCTCAGCGACATGTCCCAGTGGGACGGCCAGGACCGCCTGCGGCTGAAGTAGACGTCAGTTGGCAGTTGTCAGTTTCCAGTTGACGGTTGACAGTTGGGAAAGGAAGAGGAGAAGTCATGAGAAGAAACAGCTACCGAGACTTGGAAGTCTGGAAGAAGAGCATGGATCTCGTGGTGCAGTGCTATGAGGCGACACGCGCCTTTCCCGCAAGTGAGCAGTATGGTCTGACGGGTCAGGTCCAAAGGGCGGCCGTATCAGTTCCTGCCAACATTGCCGAGGGGCAGGCTCGCGAGCACAAGAAGGAATTCCTTCACCACTTGTCCATCGCGCATGGGTCTGTGGCTGAATTGGAGACCCATATCGAGCTGAGAACTGCAAACTGGAAACCGAGAACCGAGAACTGAAAACTGGGAACTGGGAACTATGACATGGCAGAATCGAACGATGCACTGATCCGTGTGGAAGGCATGCACAAGGTTTTTGTCACGGAGGAGGTGGAGACCCACGCCCTGGCGGGGATTCACCTGTGCGTGTCGAAGGGCGAGTACGTCTCGATCGCGGGGCCTTCGGGTTGCGGCAAATCGACGCTGCTGGCCATCCTGGGCCTGTTGGACTCGCCGACGGAAGGCGGCTACTGGCTCAACGACCATCCCGTGGCGGCCCTGTCGGCCTCGCAGCGCGCCCGGATTCGCAACCGCGAGGTGGGTTTCATTTTCCAGAGCTTCAACCTGATCGGCGATCTGACGGTCTTCGAGAACGTGGAGCTGCCGCTGACGTATCGCGGGATGTCGTCGGCCGAGCGGAAGAAGCGCTCCCTCGACGCGCTGGAGAAGGTCGGCATGAGCCATCGAACCAAGCATTATCCGGCGCAGCTCTCCGGCGGTCAGCAGCAGCGCGTCGCGGTGGCCCGCGCCGTGGTAGGCGAGCCGTCGATCGTGCTGGCCGACGAGCCGACGGGAAACCTCGACTCGACCAATAGTGAAGCCGTGATGGCCCTGCTGGCGGGCCTCCATCGCGACGGCGCGACGATCTGCATGGTTACGCACGATCCCCGCTACGCCCGTCACGCCAGCCGCAGCGTCCACCTCTTCGACGGCCGAATCGTCGAAGAGGAAGAGGCCGCCCGCAGAGAACAGGAAGCCCGGGAACTCAACAAGAGCGGCTTCGACGTGGCATAGAACAGAGTTGACAGTTCCCGGTTGACAGTTGGCAGCAGGTTCCTGACCGCCGAGAACTGACAACTGGCAACTGTGAACTGGAGTCATGCAATGAAGATTCTGTGGCAAGATATTCGGTACGGCTTCCGCATGTTGCGGAAGAACCCCGGCTTTACCGCCGTGGCCGTGCTCACGCTCGCGTTCGGGATTGGGGCCAATACGACCATCTTTAGTGTCGTCTACGGGGTGTTGCTCAAGCCGTTGCCCTATTCCGAACCCGGCCAACTGGTGCAGTTGCGCGCAGACTGGTCGGGCAGCCCCAGCACTGTCATCGGCAGTTCCACGTTCATTGAGGTCAGAGCTCAGAGCCAGTCGCTGGCGTGCATCGCCGCGTATAGTGGCGGCGACATGACCCTCACAGGGGCCGGGTCGGCCCAACAAGTCGTGGCTGGCGCAGTGACGGCAGATTTCTTTCCACTGCTCGGCGTCCAGCCGGCGTGGGGACGCAACTTTACCCGGGAGGAGGACACGCCCAACGGCCCCAAGGCGGCCATTCTCGGACACGGCCTCTGGCAGAGCCGATTTGGCGGCGACACGGACGTGCTGGGCCGGACGATCACGTTGAACGAACAAAGCTACACCGTCGTGGGCATTCTTCCCGCGCGCTTTCAGTATCCCGAGCCGTTTCAACTTTGGATTCCGCTGGCGCTGGGTGAAACAGGCGCCGCCTTGGCGAGTTATGGTGAAGGCATGATCCTGCTGAAAGCCATCGCTCGATTGAAACCCGGCGTGACGCTGTCGCAGGCGCAGGCGGAACTGCGGACGATGGCACAGCGGGAGCAACCACCTCGGCCGGACGAAGCCCAGGTCGTGAGCCTGGTGACGTTGCACGAGCAGGTCGTCGGCGATGTGAGGGGAGCGTTGCTCGTGTTGCTGGGCACGGTCGCGTTGGTCCTGCTCATCGCCTGCGCGAACGTCGCCAACCTTCAGCTTGCGCGGGCGGCCGCGCGGCAACGGGAGGTGGCCGTCCGCGCTGCACTGGGCGCTGCACGCTGGCGGATCGTTCGTGGACTGCTGACGGAGAGTGTGCTGCTTGCATTGGCCGGCGGCGGTCTGGGATTGTTGCTGGCGTTCTGGGGCGTCCGGGCGCTGGGGCAATGGAGCGGCGCGAGCTTGCCGTCGATGCACGGGATCGGCATCGATACGTGGGTGCTGGCGTTCACGCTCGGCGTGTCGGTGATCACGGGATTGGCGTTCGGACTGGCGCCGGCGGTTCAAGCATGGCGCACAGACGTCAACGCCGCGCTCAAAGAGGAGGGCCGCGGCGACACGGGCGGACATCGCAACCGGCTCCGACATCTCCTGGTCGTGTCGGAAGTGGCGCTGGCGCTGGTGCTGTTCATCGGCGCGGGGCTGTTGATCAAGAGCTTTTCGCGTCTGATGGAGGTCCATCCCGGCTTCCGGACCGCTGGCGTGTTGACGTTCCAGGTCACTCTGACGGGGCGGGAATCCGCGCCTCAGATAGTCAACTTCGTCGAGCAGATCGTCGAGCGGGTGAAGGCGCTGCCCGGTGTGCAGACGGCCGCCGCCACGGATTCCCTGCCGCTCACGGATTTGGCGCGCATCGGCGTGGCGGAAATCGAGGGCCGGCCACCCATCGACTTCAGCCAGGTGGAGCGGGGCGAGGTGACGCCGGTTTCCCGGCCGACGGTCACCTGCGATTACTTCCACGCGATGGGCATTTCCGTGAAGAAGGGACGCCCGTTCACTTCGCAGGATGCGCGTCCTCCGGCCGGATCGGTAATCGTCAACGAGGCATTTGAGAGACATTTCTTTCCCGACGAAAGCGCGGTCGGCAAACGAATCCGCCTGATGCCAGGTCCTGCGGAGGCGCGCTGGCAGACGGTCGTGGGGGTCGTCAGCGATGTGCGGCAGAGCGGGTTGTCGCGAGATGTTATGCCGCATGTGTACAGCCCTGACCTGGAAGACATGGACGGCGCGATGAGCTTCGTCGTCCGCGTCACCGGCGAGCCGGCCGGTCTGATCTCTGCCGTGCGGGCAGTGGTGGCGGAGGTGGAACCGAACCAGGCGCTCCACAACGTGATGACGATGGAACAACGGCTGGCGAACACCACGACCTCGCGGCGACTGAACACGGTCTTATTGGGCAGCTTTGCGGCGGTCGCGCTGCTGCTCGCCGTCGTGGGCATCTACGGTGTGATGTCCTACGCGGTCACGCAGCGGACCCGAGAGATCGGGATGCGCATGGCCCTTGGCGCGCGGCCCGGCAGTGTGATGAGACTCGTGATGGGGCAGGGGATGCGCGTGGTGCTGATAGGCGCCGGCCTCGGCCTTGTCGGTGCTCTGGCACTGGCGCGCGTGCTTCGGAATCTGCTGTTCGAGGTCGCGCCCACGGACCCGGCCACGTTCGTGTGTGTGACCTTGCTGCTCTCAGCGGTCGCCCTGCTGGCCTGCTACGTTCCCGCCCGGCGTGCCGCGCGGATCGATCCGATGGAGGCACTGAGATGCGAATAGCGATGAGCGGATCAACGACGAGGGAGTCACCCGGTCAGTGGAAGGACGTGAGATGAAAACTGCGACAAGGCGAATCCTGCTGGCGACCCTGATCGGTCAGACGCTCGCGGTCAGCGGATGCTACAACTGTGCCAGGTGCCTTCGAAAGACCATGGCGGAATGCAGGGTGGAGAGGTCTGTCCATGCCGGCTTTGTGCCCGGCTCGAAGCTGGTGGTCCGCGACAACGATGGCGCCATTAACGTCTGCGCGGGCGACGAGATGGATTGCCACGTGACAGCCACGGCATTCATCCATGCGCCGACGAAACGCGAGGCGGCAGAGATCGGCGAGCAGTTGGAAATCGTTGCCGAACAGGATGCTGGGGGAATCCTCATCACGGTTCGGAAGCCGCCAATGCCGCAGGAGCATCGCTTTGTGTCTGTGGACCTCGACATCGTCGTCCCGCGATCGGCCCATGTGGATTGCGAGACCACCTTCGGTCGTGTGAGGCTTGCGGGAATCGCTGGGGATGTCACGGTGTCGACGCAATTCGGCAGCATCACATGCGAAGATATCCGCGGGTCATTGGATCTGGAGACGCAACTGGGTCGCATCACCTGCCGGGAGATCGTGGCCGAGCACTTCGTTGCCAGCTCACAGAAGGGGTCCATCGACGTCTCGTGCGCCGATACGTGCCCGGCCGAGCTCGTCGCGGGCGTGAGCACGGAGTGGGGGAAGATCCGCTTCAAGGCGCCAGCACAATACCGGGGCGCCTTCGAGATCGAGAGCGAGATGGGTTCTGTCAAGCTGGACAGGGACGCTGATGTGCGAGGTACCATCGAGAACTCCTTCCTGCACGACAGGGTCTCAGGCCGGATCGGCGCGGGCGCGGGCCACCTGCGTCTCTTCAGCAATCTCGGCTCGGTGGCATTGAGATAACGTTGCGAAAGAAAGACTGGCAAGGCCAAAGGTGCTTCCATGGAAACGCTGTGGCAGGACATTCGACACGGATTTCGACTCCTCTTCAGGAATCCAGGGTACAGCCTCCTCATCGTGTTGCTTGTGGCGGTCGGTGTCGGGGGCAGTACGGCCGTCTTCAGTATCGTCAATGCGTTCCTCATCCGTCCCCTTCCGTACCGGGAGCCCGACCAGATTGTCTTCCTTTGTCAGCGCACCACCCAGGGAGAGGCTACGGGTGTTTCCTACCTCAACTACCTCGATTGGCGCCGAGAGGCCCAGAGCTTCGAAGAGTTGGGTTGCTATGCTTTCAATTCGGTGCCTGCCGATGTTCCCGGCGGTGACCTGCCTGAGATGTGCACAGCCGGTTTTGTCTCTGCCGGCTTCTTCCGCGTGCTCGGCGTGACGCCGCGACTTGGACGACTCCTCAGCGAGCAGGACGATGTCTCTTCTCCGACCCCGGTGACCATGATCAGCCACGGCTTCTGGCAGCGGCATTTCGCCGCCGATCCGAACGTTATCGGAAAATCCATCCGGATGGCAGGCTACGCCGTCACCGTAGTCGGTGTGATGCCCCCTGGTTTTCGGTACCCTGCCTACGGACACGAAGTGGTCGACTTCTGGTTCCCCGTCGGCATCATCGCAGATCAGCTCCAGGATCGGGCGAGTAGTCCGAACATGTTTGCGCTGGGCAGGCTGAAGCGGGGCACGGGTCTGGCGCAGGCACGGGCGGAGATGGATGCAATCTCCGTGCACCTGGCGGCTCAGTATCCATCCGCCAATGGAAACATGCGGGCCGAGGTGGAGTCGCTTTCCACTCAGACAGTGCAGGGGAAACAACGGGCCTTTGCTTTCATGCTCGCGGCGGTCGTCTTCGTCTTTCTGGTGACGTGCGTCAACGTGGCAGGGCTTCTGTTCGCCCGCGGCGTCACTCGCGAACGCGAGATGGCCGTTCGTTCCGCTCTCGGCGGAGCGCGTCTCGCGCTGGTGCGGCAGATGATCGTGGAAAACGCTCTTCCTGCCGCCATAGGCGGCCTGATCGGTGTCCTGGCGGCTGCGGGAGCGATCCGGTTGCTGGCACAGACGGATATGATCGCTTCGATGCGGTTGCCCGAGGGTTTCTTCCGTCTGGACGGCCGCGTTGTTGGGTTCGCCTTGGCGATCACCGTGCTTTCCGTGGCCCTGTTCAGTCTGCTTCCTTGCCTCCTGAATTCCAGAATTGCCCCCGCGCGCGTACTGGGCTCGGAAGGGCGGAGCGTTTTTGGATCCAGGGGCCGACACGTCGTCCATGCGAGCCTGATCGGGACCGAGGTGGCGTTGACGGTGGTCCTTCTCGTGGCGGCGGGTCTGATGGTTCGCAGCTTCGTCAACGTGGTGACCGCTGATCCGGGATTCGATGCGCGGAACGCCCTGACGGCCCGCGTTGCCCTGGGTGGCGATCTGGAGAAATGCCGCGAACTACTCGACCGCACTCGGACGATCCCCGGTGTGGAAAAGGTCGCGCTATCGTTCCCGTTGTTCGCCGGCTGGAAGTGGTACGCCTGTGCTGAGGGGGCGCCGGTGGCTCCGGCTGACCAACTGCCCGTTCTCTATAAGGTCGTCAGTCCCGGCTACTTCGAGACGATGGGCATTCGCCTGCTCCAGGGCCGCACGTTCAATGAAGAGGATCGCGCCGGTTCGAAACTGGTGGTCGTCGTCGACGAAACGCTGGCGAGGCATTACTGGCCGCAGGCAGACGCGATCGGCAGACGCATTCAGCACGGCAAGAGCCCCGACCCCAATGAGCCGTGGTTCGAGATCGTCGGTGTGGTCGCCCACGTGAAGAACGATGGCATCGAGGGCGGCTCGGCCATGGAAGTCTACCGGCCGCTGTTTCAGCGGCCGTCTTCCACGCCTACCCTGATTGTGCGGACCGAAGGCGATCCGGGGCGATTCGCTGCGGCCGTCAAGGATATCGTGCGTCAGATCGAACCCCGCTTCCCTCTCATGGACGTGCAGACGCTGGAGCAGATTCAGAGCCGGTACACGGTTACGCGGCGCATGATCACGTTCTTTCTGGCCATCTTTGCGGGAGCGGCGCTGTTCCTGTCCACCGTCGGTATTTACGCGGTCACGCGGTATGTCGTCTCCCGCAGGACACAGGAGTTCGGCATACGCGTCGCGCTCGGCGCCGATGCGGCGGACATTCTCCGACTCGTGCTGGGCGGGGCCTTGTCGCCCGTGCTGATCGGCGCGGCCGCCGGTTTGGCCGGTACCATCGTCGTGGCGCGCGTGCTGTCGAGCCTGCTGTTTCGCCTCAGTCCCTGGGACCCGCTCACGTACGGCGCGGCGGCGCTTCTGCTGATCAGTGTGGCCTTGCTGGCGAGCTATCTCCCGGCCCGCCGCGCGGCGCGGATCGATCCGATGGCGGCGCTGCGGTACGAATAGGAGAAGCGAATGGGAACGTTATGGCAAGATCTCCGATACGGGGTGCGGATGCTGGGCAAGTCGCCGGGCTTTGCGGGTGTGGTGATCCTCATCCTGGCGATTGCCATCGGCGCCAATACGGCTGTCTTCAGCGTGGTCAACGCGGTGGTGCTCGAGCCCTTAGCTTACCGGGATGCCGATCGCATCATTGTTCTCTGGGAGCAGACGAAATGGGGTTCGAGGAAGCCGTCGCATCAGGACTTCCTCTCGTGGTACCGGCCGAGCCGGGTGTTTGAGAGCACAGCCGCGTATGGAACGGAGCGTTTCTACGTTGCCGGCATCGACAGGTCTCGCGAGGTTCGTGCGGGCACGGCGTCGTCCGGCCTCTTCTCTCTACTGGGGATCGAACCGCTGCTGGGCAGGGGATTTCTGCCGGAGGAAGAACAGGCGGGAAACGATCGCGTCGTTGTTCTGAGCCATCGGTTCTGGACAGACCGCCTGGGCGCGGACCCGAACGCTCTTGGCAGGACGATCAGCCTCACAAGCGACAGCATGAATCCCGACACAAGCCTGAGTTTCGACCGGCGAGAGTATACCGTCGTAGGCGTGATGCCCGCCGATTTCGAGTTTCCTTTCGGGCAGCCGGCGCCGTTCTGGGTGCCGTTGGTCCTGAAGCGGGACTTCGCATGGAAGCAGGGTCGGCCGGTGACCCCCGTCGCTCGCCTCAAGAAGGACGTTTCGCTGGAGCAGGCGCGCGCCGAGATGAGCGTGGTGACGGAACTTGCGCGGCAGGCAAATCCGGAAGCGCGAAGCGACAACACGATCCATCTCGACCGGCTTCAGGACAGAATCCTGGAGGGCAATCCTCGCCTGCTGCTGTTGTTGCTGGGGGCAGCAGGGTTTGTGCTTCTCATCGCGTGCTGCAACGTGGCCAACCTGTTCCTGGCCCGCGCCACCACGCGGCAGCATGAAATCGCCACGCGGATGGTTCTGGGGGCTTCGAGCGGTCGGCTCCTGCGGCAGATGGTGACGGAAAGTCTGCTGTTGACCATTGCCGGCGGTGTGGCAGGTCTTCTGCTGACCTTGCTGACAGTGAAGGGTTTGGTTGCGCTGTGCCCCGCCGATATCCCGCGTCTGGGGCAGACAAGAGTGGACGCGACCGTCCTCGCATTCACCATCGGTGTCTCCGTTCTTACGGGTTTGCTCTTCGGGACGATGCCCGCCTGGAGGCCGGCGGATACCCGTGCGAGCCAGACCCTGAAACAGGGATGGACCCGACCCTCGGTTACGCAAAGACGACGAAGGCTCCACAACGGTCTGGTCATCATGCAGATCGGCCTTTCGCTGATTCTCCTGGTCGGAGCGACTCTGCTGGTTCGGAGTCTAATCGCTCTGGAGGATCTCGATCTGGGCTTTGAGCCGGAGAACGTGTTGCTGGTCGAGATGGACTTGCCGGCGGCGACGTATCCCGAGTCTCAACAGTGTTCGGCGTTCTACGATGCGTTGCTGGCGCAGGTCCGTCGCCTTCCCCAGGTTCGATCCGCGGCGCTGATTGTCAGCGATCTTCAGTTGGGTGCCATGGAGGCGGACCTGACGTTCTCCGTCCCAGGTCGCCCTCGGTCCGATTCCGAAGAAACCTCTTCTGCCAAGTGGATTTGCGTCAGTCCCGGTTTCTTCCCAACGATGGGCATCCAGCTTCTGAAGGGGCGAGACCTGACGGACCAGGATGGGCTCAACCACATCATCATAGATGAGACTCTGGCGCGACGGTATTTCGGTGACGACGACCCCACCGGTCGTATGCTGGTTCATGACGGGATGGTCGAGATGACAATTGTGGGCGTCGTACGGGCGACGAAGGACTTTTTGACGCCGGACCCGACCGAAGGGGCCATCTACATGCGGGCGGGCCAGAGTCATCAGGGTATGGCCCTCGTTGCCAGAACGGAGAGCGCTCCCGTGCGAGTGGCTCCGTTGCTTCGCCAGCAGATTGCCGCCCTGAGCGAAGAGGAAGTGATCTCGACCATGGAGACGCTCGAAACCACTCTTTCCGAAACCCTGGCGCCACGCCGCTTCGTCGTGATCCTGCTCGGCCTTTTTGGCGGCATCGCACTGATGGTTGCCATGATCGGTATCTATGGTCTGCTGCAATACACCTCCACGCAGCGGACGCACGATATCGGTGTGCGGATGGCACTCGGCGCCAGAGAACAGGATGTCCTGATCGATGTGCTGGGACAGGGGGTCCGCCTGGTTCTCATCGGTGTCATCGTGGGCGTGATCGGTGCGGCGATCTTGACGCGGCTCCTTTCGAGTCTTCTGTACGACGTAACCCCGACCGACCCGCTGACGCTGGCAGGCGTCTCCACGGCCCTGGCTGCGATGGCGTTGCTGGCCAGCTATCTGCCGGCCCGCCGTGCCGCACGGATCGATCCGATGGAGGCGCTGCGGTACGAGTAGGACCGGAATGATGGAATACTGGAATGTTGGAATGATGGGTCGCCGCGCCGGTGCTCCTGCAATACTCCATTATTCCACCATTTCATTACTCCAACCAGTTTTTGGAGTCATGCAATGACGACGCTGTGGCAGGACATCCGGTACGGCCTGCGGATGCTGGCGAAGAGCCCGGGTTTTGCGATTGTAGCGGTGCTGACGCTGGCCCTCGGCATTGGAGCGAATATCGCGATCTTCAGTCTGCTTGACGCGCTGATGTTCAAGTCGCTGCCGGGAATTAGCGATCCGGAGCGCCTTGTCCTGGTAACGGATCAGAGGAACTCGTTGGCCTCGTTGGCGTTTCCTACGTACGAGCAACTCCGTGAGGAGAACCGGTCGCTCTCTGGTCTGTCCGCCGCCGGGCCGGTATGCCCGCGCCGCGCGCTTGCCTTCGGTTCGGGGGGAGAGGTCGAATTGATCCAGGCTCAGGCGGTTTCGACGGAGTTCTTTGAGGTCTTGGGCGTGCGTGCGGCGCTCGGCCGGGGTCTGATGCACAGTGGCGATCGAGAGCAGGACTTCCGCTCGGATGCCGTCATCAGCTATGGCTTCTGGCAGCGTCGTTTCGGACGAGACCCGGCGGCAATCGGCAGTAGGATCGTCCTGGACGACGTGCCCTTCACCGTGGTGGGAGTCGCTCCGCAGGGATTCTTCGGCTTTGAGGTGGGCACGAATCCCGACGTTTGGTGGCCCATCCGCATGACGCCGTCGGTGGACGGACAGGCGGATGCTCTAACGTCCAAAGGTTCCACATGGGTCACCGCCATGGGACGTCTGAGACCGGCCGCGACCCGGGAGCAGGCGTCCGCGGAGCTAAACGTGATCTACCGCCGGATCATCGATGAGAACGCGGTCCAGTGGAATCTGTCCCAGGACGAACGCGAGAGGTGTGCGGAGTGGCGGATCGGTTTGCAGCCGGGTGGGACGGGCTGTACAGAACTGCGTCACGAACTCGGTCGGTCTCTGACGATCCTGATGGCCATGGTCGGCTTGGTGCTTCTGGTTGCGTGCGCCAATCTCGCAGGCCTGCTTCTGGCTCGAGGCGCGGCCCGGTACCATGAGCTGGCCACACGTCTTGCGTTGGGCGCGAGTCGGTGGGCTCTGGGGCGGCAGCTCATTATCGAGGCCCTCTTGCTGGCCGTGACAGGTGGGGTACTGGGCTTGATCCTGGCACAGTGGGGGGTGCAACTGCTGGCCGGATATGTGCCGGCGTGCGGGCAGGCCGTGCAACTGCATTTGACGCCCGATCCGCGCATTCTGGCTTTCACACTGGTTGTCTCCGGTGCCAGCGGAGTCTTTTTCGGGATCGTTCCGGCGTGGCGAGGCAGCCGCATCGGACTGGCAACGGCCCTCCGCGACCGGGCCGACAACCGCTCGGAATCGAGACACCTATGGGACAGAGGACTTGTTGTGTCGCAGATAGCCTTGTCCTGCTGTTTGCTCATCGGGACCGGACTCTTCGTCCGGACCGTCCAGAAGCTACATGCCATGGACCTTGGATTTGATCGCGATCATCTGATGGTCTTCGGGCTCGACACTCCGAAGGTCTACGATCAAGCCCGGTGGGTAGACCTCTGTCACAAGGTTCTGGAGGGGACGAGGCGGTTGTCCCAGGTGCGCAGCGCCAGCCTCTCCAGCGTTCGCTCGCTGACAGGAGCGAATGGGGCCGCGGGTCCCCGAAAGGTGGCCAGAGCAGACGTCGACCCGGCCGCCCAGGCCGGCCTGGCGGTAAGCCCCGTCGGAGTAGCCCCAGGGTATTTTGAGACGACAGGAATTCGACTGCTGCGGGGAAGGGACTTCGGTGCGCAGGATGCGTTGCCGCCGGGAGGCGATCCTGCCGGAGAGACTACATATCCCGTGATCCTTGACCAGACCGGCGCCAAGCGGCTTTTTGGAAACGCCGATGCTGTAGGGGCGCACCTGCGTCCTATCGGGCTGCCTTTCGGCCTTGCCTGGTCGTCTCTGGAAGTGGTCGGTGTGGCCGAGGACGTCATCCATAGCAACGTTCACGATGGACGCGAGATCACTCTCTATGGTCCGGAGCGGTTTTACTTTCAGGAGTTCATCTTCTTCTATGTGCGAACGCATGGAGACCCGTTGGCGATGGCGAGTGACATCAACCGGATGGTGCGCGAGTTGGACCCGACCGTGACGGTGACCGGTCCACAAGCGCTGAGTGACATATTCGAGGGGCAATTGCTTCGGGAGCGATTGACATCTCAGTTCGCTGGTTTCTTCGGCCTGTCCTCTCTGCTGTTGGCCTGCCTCGGGCTGTATGGCATCTTGTCTTACCGCGTGGCTCGGCGGACGCAGGAAATTGGGGTTCGGATGGCTCTCGGGGCGCGAGCCGGCAACGTGCTGGCCCTGGTGATCCGGCAGGGGATGGTGCTGGCCTTGACAGGGTGTGGCATTGGCATCGGGTTGGCCATGGCGCTGACCCGGCTGGTCTCGAGCCAGCTTTATGGCGTCACGCCGACCGATCCTCTGACCTTTGGTGCGGTGGGTCTGATTCTGCTGCTGGTGGCGTTGCTCGCCTGTTACCTGCCAGCCCGCCGGGCGGCGAAGGTCGATCCGATGGAGGCGCTACGCTATGAGTAGGAGAAATCAATGAGAACGCTGTACCAGGACCTTCGATATGGGTTTCGGCAACTGGGCAGGAGCCCGGGTTTTGCGGTGGTGGCAATACTGACACTGGCGATTGGCATCGGGGCCAATATCGCCATGTTCAGTGTGGTCAATGCGGTGTTGCTGCGACCGCTTCCGTTTGAGGATGCGGACCGCCTGGTCATCGTCCAGCAGCACAGCAAGCAGTACGGATGGACAACCGGTTTCTCGTATCCTGATTACGTGGACTGGAAGCAGCAGAATCAGGTATTCGAGGGGTTCGCCGCTTATACTCGGGCCCAGTTCGATCTGATCGACGGCCAAGGCGCCAGCAAGATCGACGGCGCCATGGTCACCGCCAATTTCTTCTCCCTGCTCAAGTCGTCTGCCCATCTGGGCAGGACGTTCGCCGGGGCCGATGGACTGGCCAACAGTGAACAGGTGGCGGTGATTAGTCACGATTTCTGGCGAAGCCGTCTTGGGCAGGCCCCGGATGTTCTGGGCCGGACCATCACCGTGCACGATAAGACCTATATGATCGTCGGGGTGCTTCCTCGCAGCTTCCACTATCCCGAGTCGCTTGGCGATGCCCAGATGTGGACCGTTTTAAGACCGACAAGTGAGGAGTGGTGGACCAACAGGACCAATTGTTGGCTCGGCGCGGTGGGAAGGCTCAAGGCGGGCATGTCCATGGAGCAGGCGTTTCCGCTACTGAACGCGCTGCACAGTCATTTGGCGGAAACCTACGGGACCCCCAGCAGCGAAGTGCTGCTGCACGGCCTGCGGGATATGGTCGTCCGCGGCGTACGGACCACGCTTGGGATCCTCACAGTCATCGTGGGATTCATCCTGTTGATCGTGTGCGCGAATGTGGCCAATTTGTGCCTGGCCAGGGCGTCCTTCAGAGATAAGGAAGTGGCCGTTCGTCGTGCTCTTGGAGCCAACCGGCTGAGGCTGCTTCGCCAGTTCACGACGGAAAGTCTGCTGCTGTCCCTGGCCGGTGGCGTCACGGGTCTGATTCTCACTGTCTGGACGATCGCTGTGTTCCGAGTGAAGATCGCCGGGTTTGTCCCCATGGCGGATTCGATTCGTGTCGATCCGCAGGTGCTTCTCTTCGGTCTGGGTGTTTCTCTCTTGGTTGGGGTCTTTCTCGGCATCGCTCCATTCTGGTTCATCCAGCGTCCTCCGTTGACGAACGTTCTGACGGAGCGGCGCAGCGCATCGGGGCATCATGCATGGCTCTCCAACGCACTGATCGCCGGCCAGGTGGCCATGGCGCTGATTCTGTCGGTCGGCATGGTGCTCATGGTTCGCAGTATGACTCGGCTTTCATCCGCCGAGACCGGATTCAATCGAGAGAACCTGATTACTTTCAAAATCGGCACGGCCAACAGAGATGAAGCGCAGCGGTATCAGTTCTGCCAGGATTTTCTGGAACGACTTGGTGCTTTGCCCCAGGTCAAAGGAGCATCGACGGATTCGTCCATGCCCAGTTCGCCCAGAGGAAGCAGTGCCCCGGTAACTGTCGCGGGGTATACGTCTCCAGACGGCAAACCCGTCCGAGCTGTCTGTCATAATGTCAACTCCGACTACTTCAAGACGCTACAGATCTTGATCCTGAGAGGGCGTAACATCTCGTCGGCAGAGCATCAGAGAAAGGAGAATCTGGTCGTTATCAACCAGAGTCTTGCTCAGCGATTCTGGCCGGATGAAGACCCTATCGGCAGAGAGCTGACTTTCTGTCGAAAATCGTATCGGGTCGTCGGCATTGCCGCCGACATGATTCAGGGCAATGTCAGGCTGGACAAGCCCAACCATTTGTTCTTCCCATTCGATACGATATTCCCAAGCCCCGATCTGAACGTAGTAGTCCGGGCGACCTCCGATCCTGGTTCCGTCATCCAGCAGGCGAGGGCGATACTCAGAGGCATCGATGCGACGCTGCCGCTCTACGGTGTGAGCACGTTCAAGGCGCAGATGAACGAATGCATCAGTCAGGAGCGATTCACCGGCGCGTTTCTGACGGTGTTTGCGTCCATCGCACTGTTGTTGATCGTCATCGGGATCTATGGAGTCGTCTCCTACTCCGTGACGCAGCGAACCCGCGAGATTGGCATTCGCATGGCTTTGGGCGCCCGGAAGACGACGATCCTGAGCATGATTCTCAAACAGGGTCTGGTGCTGCTGGCAGCCGGTTCGGCGATCGGAATTGTCGGGGCGCTCGGCCTGACGCGCTTCCTTTCCAGCTATCTTTATGGAATCAGTGCGACTGACCCTGTGACCTTTGTGTTGGTTCCCGTGCTTCTGGCCGGCGTCGCTTTGGCCGCGTGCTATGTTCCTGCCCGGCGGGCGGCGAGGATCGATCCGATGGTGGCGCTGCGGTACGAATAGCAGGAAGTTGACGGTTCGCAGTTGGCAGTTGACAGCCAGGAACGAGAAACCTGCGAACTGATACCCGACAACCGGGAACTGTGAACGGGAGTGATGCCATGACGACTTTGTGGCAAGACCTACGGTATGGGGTGCGGATGCTGAGGAAGTCGCCGGGGTTTACGGCGATTGCGCTGGTGACGCTGGCGATCGGGATCGGGGCCAATACGATGATGTCCAGCATCGCCGATTGGCTGCTGTTTCTTCAGCCCAGACATGTGAAGGACTACGAGCAGTTGGTGTGTTGTGAGCTCCGTGCCGCGTCTGATTATACAGCTTACATCACTATCGGTGACAGCGTCCCGGCCTTCAGCGATGTCATGGCTCAGAGTCGCGACGGTATCGTGGGAGATGTCACTGTGGTTCGCGGGCAGACGGGCTGGCACGGCAAGGCCACCTACGTTTCGTCGAACTACTTCTCTTTTTTGGGAGTCGCGCCGGTCCTGGGGCGGGGCTTCCTGCCCGGCGAAGACCAGCAAGGCAGCGCTGCGGTCGCGGTGCTGAGCTATCCCCTCTGGCAGCGACTGGGGGGCGATCCGAAGCTCGTCGGCGAGTATGTGAACGTCAACGGCGCTGTTTGTCAGGTTGTCGGTGTGGCGCCGAAGGGGTTCACCGGCATCTCCCTGCTGGGGCCCGGCCTCTGGGTGCCGCTGGGCAACTGGGTGTCGATGGGCAGCATCGTAGCGATTCGGATGCGGGAACAGACTCGGCCCGCCAACGCCGGGGCTGGTTGGGGCTATCCCTGGGCGCTTCATACCATCGGACGACTCAAGCCGGGCGTGAGCATGTCGGCTGCTCAGACGCAGTTGCAGGCCTTGATCCCGCGCTTTCGAGCGGAGGATCCGAAAGAGTGGCCGGCGGCGGCTTCCTTTTCTCTTCGCCCGCCGGACCGGCTCGTTTTTGATTCGAACTGGCGTCCGTATCTCATCAAATACAGTCTGATCCTGATGGCCGGGTCCGTGGTCACCCTGCTGATCGTCTGCTTGAACCTGGGGAGCATGCTGATCGTGCAGGGAGCCTCGCGCCATCGTGAGATCGCCATTCGATTGGCCGTCGGCGGAGGCCGCCTGCGGATCGTTCGACAGTTGCTCGTCGAGTCTGCGCTGTTGGCGCTGCTGGGAGGAGTTCTCGGTGTTCTGCTGGCGCTCTGCGGGATGCGGATTCTCAATGCCTGGTTCGCCGGCGCCGATCAGCAAATATGGAGAGCTATCCGAGTCGGCCTGGACATTCGCATCCTGATGGGCACACTGGGTTTCTGCCTGATCGCTACGTTGCTGTTCGGTCTAAGACCTGCTCTGAGGCTGTCCCGGCGTGATCTGGCCGAGGAGATGAAGGGATCCGTCAGTCGCATGCGGGGGTCCGTCCACCGCAAGCGAGGGGGTTTTTCGGTCGCGGGCCAGATCACGCTGGCCGTAGTCCTGGTCCTCGTCGCTGCGCTGCTGTTGCGCACTGCCCTGGAGACAGCGCGGCCGGACCCGCGGTTCCACCTGGAGAACACGCTGGTCGTTCGGATCGATCCGGAATCGGCCGGTTACGACAAAATCCGGAGCATGCAGGCCTGCGAGACCCTGGCCGATCACCTGGCGTCCCTGCCACCGGTCGAGGCGCTGGGGACAGCACCCGAGCTGTCCTACGGGCGTGGCGGGGAGCGAACGATACGCGAATACCGGCCGGGGGCGGAAGAAGGCCAGTCCAGGGGGCCTCGCGTACGACACAGCGACATGCTCGCCATAGGCCGGGACTACTTGCCGGCGCTGGAGGTCCCGCTGCTGCAGGGGCGCCTCTTCGACCGGCGAGACAGTGTCCCCGACGCGGAGAAGGTCGCGATCATCAATGAAACCCTGGCGCACAGGCTTCGTCCCGACGGCGGCGCTCTCGGCTGTCTGGTCCAATGGGGCGTGGTGGAGTTGGGCGAGTGGATTCCCGATGTCTATCGGGTGGTCGGGGTCGTCGCCGACCTGCCGGGTATACAGGAGCGGGAGGCGACTCCCCGGATGTACGTACCCGCCGGACCGGATGACTTGCCTCTTCATTTCTACCTGCACGTCCGAGATCGTGAAGCGGTCGAGACGCTACGCTCGCGAGTGGTCGAGGAGATCCACCGGATCGATCCGTATATGCCAGTTCTGTTGGTGAAGACTCTGGCTCAGATACACGATGACGATTTCAGAGTGTGGAACGCGAGATTCCACGCTCGCTTGGCACTGGCGGCCGGGGTGGTGGCGTTGTTTTTGACGGCGCTGGGCATCTACGCCGTCAAGGGCTATATGGTCACTTCGCGCACGTCGGAGATCGGTATCCGCATGGCCATGGGGGCCACGCGCAGGAGCATCATGGCCATGATTCTGCGGGAAGGACTGGTGCAGACGGTGGTCGCGCTGCTGGCGGGCTTATTGCTGGGTTTGGCGGTGGCGCGGGTAGGGGCCAGCCGACTCTACGGCATCAGCCCGGCCGATCCGCTGAGCATCGCGGTGACCATAGCTCTGCTCGGCGCGGTGGCGCTGCTGGCGGGTTATCTGCCGGCGCGTCGGGCGGCGAAGGTCGATCCGATGGTGGCGTTGAGATGCGAATAGGAATGGAACGGAGATTGTAGATGTCTGTTCCCAACGATGTCCGACTTCGATTCGTGATCTGTGAACCGGAGCTGAGAAGATGACCACCTTCTTGAACGATGTGAGATACGGGATTCGCCAGTTGGGTAAGAACCCGGGCTTTGCCACAATCGCGATCGTGTCGTTGGCACTGGGGATCGGGGTCAACACCGCGATTTTCAGCTTGCTCAATGCGGTGTGGATGCGGTCGTTGCCCGTGCCCGACCCGCACGCCTTGCGCGTGGTCAATTGGAGCGGTCACAATACGAAGCTTTCCCGCTACTGCGGGGGAGCCGGCGATGCCAAGAGGGACCGTACGGGTGCCACGGTATCGGGGTCTTTCCCTTATCCGGTGTATCGTGATTTCAAAGAGCGGGTTGAAGGATGCTCCAACGTGTTTGCCTTCTTTGGGCTGTATGGACTGACGGTCGTAGGGCCGAAGGGGGCTGCTACGGCCGATGCGCTGATGGTCTCAGGCGACTTCTTCGAGGGATACGGGACTCGAGCCTTGATCGGCCGTACGCTCGGTCCCACTGATGAGTCATCGCAGGCCGACCCCGTGGCGGTAATCACCTATCGCTGGTGGGAGCGGGAGTACGATCTCAGCCCCGAGGTCCTCGGCCAGATGATAACCATCAACCAGCATCAGTTCACCATCGTGGGTGTCCTGCCTCGTGCTTACTGCGGCCCGGAGATCGGCGATATGGCCCGGATCTATGTGCCGATGTCCGCCCAGCCGCAACTCGCTTCCGGGTTCCCCTTGGATGCGCGGGACCACTGGTGGGCCAATATCATGGTGCGTCTGGAACGCGAGGCGGACGAGACGCAAATCCGCGCTGCTATGGCAGGTCTCTTTCTCCAGACCTTGTCCGTGCCGGGACAGGGAACGCAGATAGAGAACCCACAGATTCTCCTGGTCGATGGAAGCCGGGGACTTCTGGGGGCGCGCCGGGAGATGGCATTGGGGCTCACGGTTCTGATGGGCGCCGTGGGGCTGGTTCTCCTGATCGCCTGCGCCAATCTGGCGGGTCTCCTGCTGGCCCGTGGCGTGGCGCGGCGCCAGGAACTCACCGTACGGGCGGCCATGGGCGCAGGACGCGGACGGCTGATCCGCCAATTGCTCACCGAGAGTCTGGTCCTGTCTCTGGCGGGAGCCGGACTTGGCCTGCTCGTAGCGGTTTGGATCAAGGCGGCGGTGTTGGGCGTTATCCCCGGCAGCCTGGAGAGCTTCCATCTCGACGTGAGCATTGACCTGCGCGTCCTGCTGTTCACGCTGAGTGCCGCGATGGCAACGTCTCTTCTTTTCGGCCTGATCCCGGCCCTGCGTATCACACGCGTGGATTTGTGTTCGGGGCTCAAGAGTCAGAGGGTGTTGGGTGTCCCGGGTTTGCGGCTGGGCAAGGTTCTTGTGGCGGCGCAGGTGAGCCTTTCGGTTCTGCTTCTGGTGGGCACCGGCCTGTTGATGCAGACGTTGCTGAACCTGTATCGGACCAATCTCGGGTTTACCACGGACAAGATTCTGGTCTTCCGTCTGAATCCCGGTCAGGCGGGATATGAAGACGCCAACTCCGTTCATTTCTACGATCAGGTCGAAGCGAATCTCGCAAGCCTTCCCGGCGTGCGAAGGATTGCCCTTTCCAGCGACAACCTTCTGGGTGGCAGCCGCGCCAGCACCGGTTTCTCGATCCCCGGGCGTACTGCAGATGGTCCGCAGAGTCCTCAGGCCGATGTGCTCGATGTCAGTGAAGCCTTTTTTCAAACGATGGGTATTCCACTGTTGCGAGGGCGGAGCCTGGAGCGGACGGACACCGCGTCGCAGCCCCGAGTGGTCATCGTCAATGAGACCTTCGTCCGCACATTCTATGCCCACGATGATCCCGTCGGGCAATCGATTCACGTGGGCGAGCGAGACTACCAAATCGTCGGTGTGTCCGCCGATGCCAAGTACAATCGAGTTCAACGGGACATCGAGCCCACGATGTACTTCTCACACCGACAAGCCAGTCCCGGAGCAATGTGCTTCGAGGTCCGCACCGCAGGCGATCCTCTGACTTTGGTTCCGGCAGTCCGCAGGATCGTCGCGGACCTGGATCGCACCATCCCCTTGGAACAGGTTTCCACACAACGGCAGCTCTTCAACGACTCCATTATGCCGGAGCGGATCTTCACTTATTTGTGCAGTGGTCTGGCTCTGCTTGGCATCTTGCTATCGTGCATCGGATTGTATGGCCTGCTGGCTTTCATGGTCAGCCGCCGGACCGGCGAGATTGGCGTACGCATAGCTCTCGGCGCGGCGCCGCGCGACGTTGCCTGGCCCGTGATGCGCAGCGCCCTTTGGATGGCGGCCTTCGGCCTGTTGGTCGGTGTCCCGGTCGCTCTGGCGGCGACCCGGGTCCTGCGGAGTGTTCTGTTTGGTGTCACACCACACGACCCCATCGCCATCGTGGTCGCCATCGTCCTGGTCCTGTCGGTCGCCGCCCTGGCCGCATGGATTCCAGCCCGCCGGGCGGCGCGAATCGATCCGATGGAGGCGTTGCGCTACGAGTGATGGACTGTCAATGAGAAATGAATTGAGGATGTGCAATGATCACGCTGAAAAATGTTGAGAAGAGCTACAAGACCAAGGCGGGATTCACGTATGTGCTGCGGCAGATCAACCTGGAGATCGCCGAAGGTGAGTTCATCACGATCATGGGACCGTCGGCGGCCGGCAAGAGTACGCTGCTGAACATCGTGGGCATGCTCGACCACGACTGGGAAGGGGAGTATTACCTGGATGGACAGCCGGTGCACGCGCTCAAACCCAAAGACCGGCAGGCCCTGAACCGCCAATACGTCGGCTTCGTGTTCCAGGCGTTCAACCTGCTCGACAGCCTGACGGTGTATGAGAATCTCGACGTGCCGCTGTCCTATCGCAACGTCAAGACGTCGCAGCGGGCCGCGATCGTCTGCGATACGCTGGACCGCTTCGGCATCGTGGGCAAGAAGGACCTGTATCCGAGCCAGCTCTCCGGCGGCCAGCAGCAGCTCGTCGCCATCGCCCGCGCGGTGGTCGCCAATCCCAAGCTGATCCTGGCCGATGAGCCCACCGGCAACCTGCACTCGACCCAGGGTCGCGAGATCATGAAGCTGTTCAAGCGGCTCAATGAGGAGGGCGCCACGATCATCCAGGTGACGCACAACGAGGAATACGCCGCCTATGGCCACCGCATCATCCAGCTCAAAGACGGCTGGATAGACGGCGAGATCACCCCCGACCAACTGCTTGGAAAGGCAAAGTGAGCCATGACAGCGCTGTGGCAAGACGTTCGATATGGCGTCCGAATGCTGGCGAAGAGCCCTGGCTTTGCGGGCACGGCTGTCATCATCCTGGCGATTGGCATCGGCGCGACCACCGCGATGCTCAGCGCGCTCGATGCCGTGCTGTTTCGGCCATGCCCGTACAAGGATTCCGAGCGTCTCGCCTGGGTCGGCGAGACCGACCCGGAACGCACGCACAAAGAAATGGTCTCGCTGCCCAACTTCTACGACTGGCGAGAACAGACCCAGGTGTTCGAAAAGCTCGTTGCTGCCAATGGGCATGGGTGTGTGGTGCGCGATGCCGCCAGGACGGAGAGGAGCGACGCCATGTCGGTCTCTGAGGGCTTCTTCTCCGTGTTGGGCGTCCAGCCGATATTGGGTCGCCTGTTTCTGCCGAGCGAAGAAAGGCCAGGCGGGCCGCGCGTGGTGATCCTCAGCGAAAGCCAGTGGCAGCACTGGTTTGCACGCGATCCCAACGCCATCGGCAAGACGCTGCTTCTCGATAGAGATGTGTACACCGTCGTCGGCGTTCTGCCCGAGGAATTCCGATGGGTCTTCCGTCGCCAGCATTGCGGCTTGTGGGTGCCCCTGGCGCTGGAGCCGGTAGACGAATCCCACCGAGCGTCGCGTGGCACCCATGTCATCGGGAGGCTCAGGCTGGGCGCCAGTATCGACCACGCCCAAGCAGAAATGGATGTCATTGCGGACCGGCTGACTCGTGTGCACCCGAAAGCGCTGGCCGACGTCGGGATCGCAGTCGTTCCGATGAGCGAAGCCTATCGGATGGCGGCCGGATGGACCGGCAACGTCAGGGTCCTGGTGATCCTGTCCGGGACCGTCGCGAGCGTGCTTCTAATGGCCTGTCTGCACGTCGCCGGGCTGCTGTTGGCCCGGTCCACGGCTCGCGAAAGAGAGATCGCGGTCCGTGCGGCCATGGGGGCTCATCGCTTTCGCCTAATCAGGCAATTGCTCACCGAAAGCGCGCTGCTGGCAGGTATGGGCGGTTTGCTCGGACTGCTGCTGGCACACTGCGGCGTACGTCTGCTGGCGACGGTCGGGGGTGATTCGGCCGGCTTGGTTCCGTGGTTTGCAGACCCTCGAATCGATAGTCGATCTCTCCTCTATGCCCTGATTCTGTCCCTGACGACGTGCGGGCTGTTCGGCGTGTTGCCGGCCGTCTGGACATCTCGAATCAACCTGAGCCGGTTCCTTTCTGCGGGAAGGACGTCCGAACGGGGACCGCGCTTCACTCGCGTGCGAGCGGCTTTTGTGGCGAGCGACCTAGCCGTTGCTTTCGTGTTGCTTGTCGTGGCGGCCCTGGTCATCAATACCTATGTCCGTATCCTGGATTTCAACCCGGGGATCAGTGCGCAGAACGTTCTGGCGATGAGTATCGAGTTGGATACCGATGCGGGCCCTTATTCCGACCCCGAGCGTCGATCTGCCTTCTTTCACCAGGTTCTGGAGCGAATCCGGCACCTGCCCGGAGTGCGGTATGCGGCTGCCGCAAACATGACGCCCGCATGGGCCGGCTACAACTACAGTGTCTTTCGCCTGGACGGACGTCACGACGGCAGCGATGAGCAGATCATTCGGCGGACCACGGTCTCTTCCGAGTACTTTCACGTGCTGGAGATCCCTATTCTGAAAGGCCGAACGTTCACGGAGCAAGAGACCCTGACGGGTGTCGCCGTGGCGATCATCAATGAGTCGCTGGCAGAGCGTTCCTGGCCCGGCCAGAACCCGATCGGACGCCACATTACGCCGACGACGGGCACATCGCAGGGCGTATCCCACGAGATTGTCGGGGTCGTCGCCGATGTAAAGCACTATTTTGAGTTCACGCTTGCCAGAATACCTGAGGAACACCGCAAGAAGTACATTGGTGCATTTCCCGATGACGTTGTCTACGTCCCGGGATACGACAGCGAACTCATGGCTCGGACGGCAGGGGACCCGGCCGACATCATTTCCGCCATACGACAGGCGGTGTTTGAGGTGGACCACGACGCTGTGGCGTATGGCATCGTGCCTCTCCAGGACGACATCGACCACCTTTTCTCGTTGCAGCGGTTCAACACGCTTTTCCTCGGTGCATTTGCGGCGGTGACATTGCTGCTGAGCAGCATGGGCGTCTACGGCGCCGTAGCGTATTCGGCGTCGCGGCGCATCCATGAGATTGGCATCCGGATGGCCTTAGGCGCCCGGAACCGCGACGTGCTGAAGGGGGTCCTGCGTGAGGGCCTTGGGCTTACCGTCATCGGGCTTGTGCTGGGTCTGATTGCCGCGCTGGGCCTGATGCGGGTCATCGCCAGTCTGCTGTATGGTGTCCGTCCCACCGATCCCCTGACCGTTGCCTGTGCAGCCCTGATTCTGACCGGCGTCTCGTTGCTGGCCTGCTGGCTGCCCGCACACCGTGCGGCAAAGGTCGATCCGATGGTGGCGTTGCGATACGAATAGGAGAGGCACATGGGAACGCTCTGGCAAGATATTCGATATGGTCTACGGATGCTGGCGAGGAATCCCGGCTTCGCGACGGTGATCGTCCTGGTTCTGGGCCTGGGGATCGGTGTGACTACCGCCGTCTTTTCTGTGGTCAGCGCCGTATTGCTGCGCCCGCTGCCCTTTCCCGACGTCGATCGACTGGTGATGGTCTGGGAGACGGAAAAAGGCAGGCCTGGCAGCCTCGAAGCCACCATGCTTCTACGGTTCCTGGACTGGCGAGACCAGTGCCCGGATTTCGAGGCGATGGCGTTCTTCGAGTGGGGGGCTTGGGAGGAGACGCTGACCGGCGTGGAGGAGCCCGCCCGAGTCGTCGGGGCGAGGGTCGATCCTCAGTTCTTCTCTGTTCTCGGAGTCGTCCCCCTGTTGGGACGCCCGTTCACCGCCGAGGAGGGCAGAGAGGGAGGACCGCCGGTCGTCATTCTCAGCCATGGGATGTGGAAACGGCGCTTCGGCGGAGATCCGGAGATCATCGACAGGACCATCATGTTGAATCAGAAACCGCGTACGGTCGTGGGCGTCATGGGGCCGGACTTCCGACACATCGGCACAGCGGATTTCTGGATGCCTTTTCCCATGGACATCGATTCGGTTGCACCGGTAGGGCCGGGCGCGGGACGAGGCGCCCACGGCGCCTATGTAGTAGCACGGCTCAAGCCGGATGTGGCGCGCGCACGGGCGGAGGCGGACCTCGAGGTCATCGCCAAACGCAGAACGCAGTTTCCTCTGTTTGAAACCGATCGGGGCGTACGCCTGACGTCGCTTCACGAACATCTGGTCCGGGATTCACGGCGACTGCTCTATGTGTTTCAGGCGGCGGCCTTGCTGGTGCTGCTGGTCGCTACGGCCAATGTGGCGAACTTGATGCTGGTGCGCTCAGAGACGCGGAGCAGGGAAATGTCGCTGCGTGCCGCGTTGGGGGCCGGCAGAGCCCGCATCATCCGCCAACTGTTCACGGAGAGTTCGCTTCTGGCCCTGATGGGTGGTAGTCTCGGAGTGTTGCTTGCCCTCTGGGGTGCGGTGGGCCTCGGAAAGGCGGCCGCCAGTTTCCTGCCTCGCGTGGAAGAGGTGAATCTGGATTGGCGCGTGCTGGCCTTCACGTCTCTGGTCTCGCTGATGAGCGGACTGCTCTCAGGGCTGGCCCCGGCGATCCGCGCCATGAGGATGGACCCGAACGAGTGCCTGAAAGAGGGTGGGACTATCCGAGGCCTGGTCGGCTCCCATCGGAATGCGACGCGGCACACGCTGGTCATCGCAGAGATCGGACTATCGCTTGTGTTGTTGATCGGGGCGGGCCTGTTCCTCAAGAGCTTCGTCCTGCTCAACCAGGTTCGGCTGGGGTTTGATCCGAAGGATGTGCTGGTAGCCCAGGTGCCAGGAGTCGGCGAAGCGCTGTCTGGTCCGCAGGGGCCAGAGCTGTTGGAGAGGCTGTCTTCTCTGCCGGGCGTACAAGCCGTGGGGGCTGCCACTGCTCTGCCGCCTCGCCATTCGGGGACGCGGATGGACATGACCATCGGAGAGGACCCGGCCGAGCACCTCGTTTGCCGGCAGGAGGTGACGCCGGATTACTTCCGCGCCATGGGCGTTCCCCTGATGAGGGGCCGCGCCATCACCGAACAGGATGTCGAAGGCTCGCTTCACGTTGTGGTCGTGAACGAGACGTTTGTGAAACGCGTCTGCGGGGGAGTCGATCCAATCGGCAAGGAGCTCGTGATCCACCCGGTCAACCCCGCCATCCCCAGGAGACGCAGCATAATCGTCGGGGTAGTGAGAGACGTCGCGAACCAGACGCTGCTCGGGGCGACCGAGCCCGAGGCGTACTATTCGTATCGCCAGGGAGGCATCTACGCGGACAGTCTGGTTCTTCGGATCGGGTCCGACCCTTGGCCCATGGTGATTCCCGTTCGCGAAGCCATCCGGGAAACGATCGGCAAGGACCGCCCCATCGCCATAGAAACGATGCGGGAGCGGCTCGCCGGCTCGATCCTTCCCCAGCGATTCCAGACCATCATCATCGCACTGTTCTCTGCTATCGGATTGGCCTTGGCCGCCGTGGGTATATACGGCGTGATCAGCTATTCGGTCGCGCAGCGTGTGCGTGAATTCGGGATTCGCGTCGCTGTGGGCGCACAACGCGCGGACATCCTGCGGCTGGTCGTGCGGCGGGCCTTATGGTTGGTCGCTGGCGGGCTCGCGCTCGGGTTGACTGGGGCGGTGGCTCTGACGCGTGTACTTCGGACGTTCCTGTTTGCCGTCGCGCCACTCGATGCGGTTACCTTTGCCACTGTATCCATCTTCCTGGGTTCCGTGGTCCTGCTGGCCGGCTACCTCCCCGCCCGGCGGGCCGCGCGGGTCGATCCGATGGTGGCGCTGAGATATGAATGAGGTCAGAACGATGAAGAAGCTTGTCGAGAAGAATGGACTGGTTTTTGTTCGTGCAGGGCGAGTCGTCTGGCTGCTGGCGGGCCTGGTGCTGGCGGGCTGCGGGGGCACACAGGTGCGGCGGACGCCGGAGCTGGAGGCCTTGGCGGCGCGGTCCGGCGAGATCGAGAAGGTGCAGCTCAAGGACCATTCCCGGTCGGAGCCGGTGACGATCGAGCAGGCCACCGAGGAGCAGGCCGCGAAAGCCACCGAGCCCAACGCAGTGCCGCACAAAGCGGTGGAATTGACTCTTGAAGAGGCTCGTGCGGCAGCGCTGACGAACAACCTGGACCTGAAGTTCTCCCTGGTCGGCCCTTCGCTTGCCCAGCAGACGGTGGACGAAGAACGGGCCAAGTTCGAGTGGACGTTCTTCGGTTTGGCCGGCTACAGCCGACGCGAACAGGATGATGAGGGCAACACCGTCGCCGTCCAGTCCTACGAGGCAGGCGTGGAGGCCCCGCTCCAAACCGGTGGTCTGCTTCGCGCCAGCCTGCCGTTCAGTCGCGCCGATACCAGCCTCGACAGTGTAGACGGCGTCGCCGAGGCGGCCGTCAGTGTGTCCTACGTCCAGTCTTTGCTCAGGGGCGCGGGGACGCGGATCAACACGCATTCGATTCGGATCGCGACCTATCAGAAGGACATTACAGACGCCTATACGAAGCTCTCCGCTATCGCGATCCTTGCGAATGTCGACATCGTCTACTGGCAGCTCTATGCCGCCCGCCGCGAACTCGATGTGCGCCGTGAGCAGTACAAGCTGGCCGAGGACCAGTTGGACCACGCGCGTCGAAAGGTCGGGGCCGGCGCGGCCGCGAAGATCGAAATCGTCCGCGCGGAGGCCGGTCTGGCCGGCCGGCTGGAAGACGTGATCAATGCCGAGACGTCGGTCCGGGACCGCGAGCGGGACCTCAAGCGGATCCTGAATCGAGAGGACCTTCCGCTCCGTGTCGAGATTGACATCATTCCCACGAGCGAGCCGGATCCGATCGGGCTGGACCTGGACGCGGAAGCCATCGTGGCTGTGGCCCTGGACAACCGGATGGAGATGGCGGAGCTCGAATTCCAACTGGCGGTGGACGACCTGGACATCGAGCTGGCGCGCAACCGGACGCTGCCGGATGTGACCTTCGACTACACCTATGCCACCGGGAGCGAATCGGGCAGCTTGGGCAGTGCCCTGGGAGACATCGGCGACGGTTCACTTCAGAACCATGCGGCAGGCATCTCGGCGGCGATTCCCCTGGGCAACCGAGCGGCGCAGGCTCGCTATCGCCGCGCCCGACTGGAAAAGGTCCGAGACCGGATCGACCAGGAGCGCCTGCGTCAGAGCATCCGTCAGGAGGTCTATAACGCGGTCGACGAGTTGCGACAGAACTGGCGACGCATCCTCGCCGCCGAGCAGGGCGTGGTCACGGCGTATCGCGACTACAAGGTCGAGCAGTCGCAGTTCACGTTAGGCAAGAGCACCAGTACATTCGTGCTCCAGAGCGCCTCGCGACTGGCCGATGCGCAGTCGCGACGGATTCGTGCGTTCGCCGAATATGAGATCGCGCAGGTTCGCCTGGCCCGCGCCACCGGCACGCTCCTGGGCCACGGTCGGGTCCAGCTTCACCCGTCTGCCCTCGAAGACAGTTGAGCCGGATCAACACGCCCAACGGGGCGATTACTCTGCGTCTGCCCGGGACAGCGGGGAAGAATGGCGTCGCTCGAGCATGTCCTGCATGTCCTGATTGGGCCGGCCCTCTGTGGAGATGGCGGGTGTGAGGACAAAGAGCAGTTCGGTGGCCTGTTCCTCGAAATCGCGTCCGGAGAACAGCAGGTTGAGCAACGGGATGTCTTTCAGGATGGGCACGCCGCGGACCACGTCGCGTTTTGCCGTCTTGCGCATGCCCCCGATGATCAGACTCTCACCGGGCCGAATGCGGTTGTCCTTGCTGGTGATGGTCCTCTCGGTCACGATCTGAGACTGCACGACGCCCTGCGGGGCGAGATACGAGGCGATCTGGACGTGCGTGGTCAGGCTGATGGACCCGTCGGCGAACACGTGCGGCGTGATCTGAAGCGAGTCAACGACCTCATAGTATTTCGTCTGGGTGCTGAGGATGACGTCATCGCCGTATCCTCCGGACTGAACGGTGATCTGCTCGATGGGCACGCGCTGTTTCGACAGAACCTTCGCCGTCTGTCCGTTCAGGACCTCCAGCGTCGGCTGCATCAGGACCGTCAGATAGCCTCGTGACACCAGGATATCGACCAGCGTCTGGACCCGGTGGCCCTCGTCGGGCCGGTTGACGCCGACTTTGAGACCGTACTTGCCTCTGGCCGGCTCCCGCAGAGAGGCCCCGGGGAAGGCGGGCAGCACGCCCCCGGCGCCGTCGTCTTTGCCCCCGAGCGCGATTCCCTCGCCGAAGAGATTCTCGACCAGCAGGGTGGTTTCGCGGTCCATGGTCATACTGGCGTTCAATTCCGACACCATGCAGTCGATGCGTACCTGGACCGGCGGAATATCGATTTCGTTGAGCATCTCCAGGACCGCATCGAGGTCCTGCTCGACCGGGCAGCGTACGATCAGTTGATTGGTCGCGGGATTGGTGGTCACGGTGTAGTTCTGGACGGTTGTGGCCTGGCCTTTGGCATCGAACAGTGTTGTGGCAAACTGGGCGTGGATGATCTTCTTCATCTGCTCGGCCGTGTGGTAGCGACAGAAGTAGACGAGCTTCCACTCGTCGGCGCCGGCGACGGCCTGTCGAATCTTCGCGGGGGGTTGCATGTGGGTGGCCGGCCAGGGCACGTTGGCGTCTGAGACGATCTCGACGCGGCCCACATTGTCCAGGATCTTCTCCGTCTCCATGCCGGTAGCTCGTTCATCGGGCCCATCATGGCGACAGCCCGCCAAGACAAGAACGGCCAGCAGCAGAGCGTGCAGCGCACGCCTTCTCCGGGACCACGCGATGGAGCCGGCGTGCCGTGCACATCCAGCGTGGTGGGGACCCTTCCTCCCGGAGATGATGACTGCATTACCCACGAGTGCTGCGGTGCTCCCTGGTGGTCTTCTCTGCCCTCCGTGCCCGAAGCCGATCAGCGACGGCGGACTTCGGAGTGCGGACTGGCACGTTGAGGCAAATCCCCTTTTCGCCAATCTGCATTCCGAAACTGGCTTGGGCCTGCCACAGTTCCTATCGGCTATTATACCGTCAGATCTTGATCCTGTCAGGCGGAAATCACCGTGCGACCTTCTGCTGGCGGCCGCGGTGTCGGACGCCGTCGTAGATCGGCGCGTCGGTCCTCCTGCGAGTGGGCCTGCCTTGCCGGGGCGGGAAACATGGGGGACGAAGCCGATCTGCCCTCGCCGGGAACACGCTTGGGCCAGGGCGATTTCATGGTGGCGGGGGATGGCCGATGGGTTAGAATGGCTGACAGGTTCCGTGGGGGCCTGTGGGTCGTGTGGTCTGCGTCGTGTCGCACGTGAAGAAGGGATCGTGATTGTAGCGGGAGGATTGCCATGGATATGCAGAGACAACCATCAGGATGTGCCTGTTGCGGATGGAGTCGGCGTCGTTTCCTGGCGG
>CAZNSM010000007.1:34280-74535 GCA_964575615.1 uncultured Pirellulales bacterium
AGACAACCATCAGGATGTGCCTGTTGCGGATGGAGTCGGCGTCGTTTCCTGGCGGCCGGCTGTGGGACCTGCCTCGGTGCGGCCGGAATCCTGGCCGCGCCTCGCGTCACGCGGGCGGCCCAGGACGGCAAGATGCGGATTCGCATCGTCTACGCCCTGCACGCACCGGTGCAGCCGGGCCCGGACTGGCCCAACGTCGGGTTCGATTTCAACCCGGTGATGCAGCGGATCACGACCACGCTGACGAGGCAATGTCCCGATTTCCAGTTCGTCACGTCGATGGCGAACGGTCCGGAGCAGGCCCAGAAGATCCTCGACGAAGACAAAGGCGCGATCGACGGCTATATCGTCTGCCAGTTGAACTGCTGGAACCGCGTCGTGCAGACCATGGCGACGTCGGGAAAGCCCACGCTGTACGTCGACTTCCAGTACGCCGGCAGCGGCGGCTTCCTCGTCTACACCGCCGCGTTTCTGCGCAGCAACACGCCGAACGTCGGATTCGTGGCGTCGTCGCGCATGGAGTATCTGATCGAGGCGGTCAAGTGCTTCGGCATCGTCGGAAAGGGCGGTTCGCCCGCTGAGTTCGTCGCGGCGACGGCGCGCGTGCGCTCATCACGTATGCCGAACGTGGGCGATCTGGCCTGCAAGGGCGACTCGGTCAAGACGCTCTCACCCGCCGAGTGCATCGCGGCGATGCAATCCTCGAAGATTCTGGCCGTGCGCGACCAGCAATCGGGGTCAGCCGACCCGGTCTCGGGCATTCCTCTGGAGCGGGTCTCGTTTGCCGAAGTGAACGAGGCGTGGAAGGCGGCCGACAAGGACCAGTCCCGCGAGATCGCCGATCGCTGGCAGCGAAGCGCCACGGACGTGATCGACGTGTCGCGCGAGACACTGGAAACCTCCGCGGCGATGTACTTGGGTATGAAGTCTGTGCTCAAGAAACACGGTGCCAACGCGATTACGATCAACTGTCTGGGAGGCTTCTACGGCGGACATATCCACGCCTATCCGTGCCTGGGCTTCCACGAGCTGAACAACGAGGGCCTGATCGGCGCCTGCGAATGCGATGTCCGGTCCACGGCGACGATGGTCATGCTGACCGCCCTGACACAGGGCCGGCCGGGCTACATCTCCGACCCGGTCATTGACACCGCCAGGCGGCAGATCATCTACGCCCACTGCGTGGCCTCCAACAAGGTGTTCGGACCCCAGGGCCCGACCAATCCCTTTGCGATCATGACGCACTCGGAAGACCGCCAGGGCGCTTCGGTGCGGTCGATCCTGCCTTTGGGCTATATGACCACCACGGTCGAGATGGAGCAGGGACGCAAGGAGATTCTCTTCCACCAGGGCAAGGCGGTGGACAACGACCCGGACGACCGGGCGTGCCGGACCAAGCTGGCCGTCGAGCCCGTCGGGGACATCGAGAAGCTGTTCACACAGTGGGACCAGTGGGGCTGGCATCGAGTCACCTGCTACGGCGACCTGAAAGAGCCGATCTTCGCGCTGGCCGAGGCGATGGGCTACAACGTGCTCGAAGAGGCGTGAGACTCTCCGCCGGCGGCGCGATACCGCCGGCGGCCTACAGTTCGGCCGACGTCAGTCCTTCCTGGATGGCGTACTTGGTGAGCTGGGCAATGTTGTCGATGTTCAGTTTCGACATCAGGCGAAGGCGGTGTCCCTCCACGGTCTTGGGGCTGATGTGCAGCCGCAGGGCGATCTGCTTGGTGGTGTTGCCCTCGGCCATGAGCTGCAAGACTTCTCTTTCCCGCTGGGAGAGAACGGAGAAGGCGGACTGTTCGGCTTCTCCGGGCTGACGCACGTAGCTGTCGACGACGATGTCGGTGATCGCCGGGCTCAGGTAGATCCGGCCGGAAATGATGGTCTGCAACGCCGTGGTCAGTTCCTCCAGCGCGCAGTCCTTCAGCAGGTATCCCGAGGCGCCCGCTTTGAGCATGGCGACCACGAATTTCTTCCCTGCGTGCATGGACAACGCCAGCACCTTGATGTTCGGATTCTCGTGAAGGATCTGTTGCGTCGCGTCGATGCCGTTGAGGTCGGGCATGCCGACATCCATGACAATGACATCCGGCGACAGCTCTCGAGCCAGCTCCAGCGTGGCGTGGCCGTTCTGGGCCTGCGCGATGACCTCCACATCCTTTTCCTGCTGGAGAAGCTTGGTCAGCCCGTGACGCACGATGGTGTGGTCGTCGGCAATGATGATTCGAATGCTCATCCCCATATGCTCCTAATGAGAGCCGCCGTTTTCCAGAGGCGCCCGCAGCACGACTTTCGTTCCCTTCGTATGACCGGACTGAATATACACGCCGCCGCCCATGTGTGTCAACCGTTCGCGCATACTGAAAAGTCCAAAGCCGGAGGTTCCGTGGGGCGAGCGGTCCTGAAGCCGGGACGTATCGAAGCCGATCCCATTGTCCTCCACTGCGATACGAATGTCGTTGTCGATACGATCCACCGTGACGTGCACGTGGCTGGCCTGGGCGTGTTTGGCGGCATTGACCAGGAGCTCGCGTACGGAGCGGTAGAGCAGGGTCTTCATCTGATCGCTCAGCGGTTTGGGGTCTTCCGAGTCCTGTACGGTGCATTCGATCTGGCGTTCCTGGCTGAACCGCTGCGTCAACTCCTCCAGCGCCGGTTCGAGGCCCAGTGTGTACAGTTCCGGCGGGCTGATCTCAAACGTCAGCGACCGCGTCTGTTTGATCGCTTCATTGATCTGTTCGCGGATGTGATTTACGCTCTGTGTGAGATGCGCAGGCAGTTCGGCGCGGCGCAACTCTCCCATCTCAATCTTGATGAAGGCGAGGATCTGGCCGACAGAATCGTGCAGTTCCGTGGCAATGGCGCGTCGTTCCTGGTCCTCGACGCGGAGCAACTGCGCCGTCAGGGCCCGGAGTTGCTCCTGGTCCGCGAGGATCTTCGCCTCCGCCCTCTTGGCATCCGTGATATCCAGAGCCACGCCCATGATGCCGGCGATCTCGCCCCATTCATCACGCAGGGGCGAGCACCGGACATCAAAGGTTCTGCCGGGGGCCAGTTCGGCCTCGCAGACAACGTCCTGACCCGCGAGCACGCATCGCATCTGTTTCACAAAGTCCGGAACGTCGCGGTATCGTTCGCAGATGTTGGTCCCGATCAGTTCGTCACGCTCCCGCTTCAGCGCTGCCAGGGCGCTTCCCTCCAGGACGGTCACTTTCCCTCTTGCATCCGTGGCAAACAGGATGATCGGTGCGTTCGAGACCACCGTTCGCAGGTAGGCCTCCTTCTCGATCAGGGCCAGCTCCGCCCGCCGGCGCACCGTGACGTCCTTGAGTGAGAAGACCAGCGATTCCACTTCGCCGGACGCGTCGAGAATCGGCACCAACGTCCAGTCCCAGTACGTCAGACCCCACTCCGGATGATCGGGAAAGCGGAAGGGTTTGGCCTGAACCTGGTAGGTGGTCTTCGTTCTGACGGCCTCTTCGAAGATGCGCTGGTTCTCCGGATCGGGATAGAACTCGAAATGATTGTGTCCTTTGAATTCGGAGATGTCACGCCGGCAACTGTCCGCATAGGCCTGGTTGACGCTGACGAAGTTGAACTGGCGATCGAGAATGACCAGAGGCGTGATGGAGTACCGGAAGAACGCTTCCAGAGTCTTTGACTGGCTGGTCAGCTCCTGCTCCATCTGCTTCTCGGTGGTGATGTCGTACATCACCCCCTGCACGCACAACCCCTTGCCGCCGGGATCTTCCACGACGGCGACCTTGTCCCGGAACCACAGCACCTGGTTGTCGCGCGTGAGCATTCGGTATTCCAGAACGAACGGCGTGTCGGGTTCTCGAGCGCGAAACATTTCCGCCAGCACACGCGCGCGATCGTCCGGGTGCAGACGACTCGCCCACATGTGTGGATCGTCCGTGTACTCCGTAGAGGCGAAGCCCAGGATAGGCTCGACCTGAGGACTGATGTACAGGGTGGCGCCGGTCCCATCGAGAGCGATCACGTGGGTGATAACCGGAACGCGCTCGACCAACATGCGGAACTTCATCTCCGATTGCCGATAGCGCTGCTCGGCGTGCATCCGAGCCTGGACCTCTTCCTGAAGGGTCCCCACGGTATGTGAAAGTTCGGCGGTGCGCTGTTGCACCCGAATCTCCAGGTCGTCACGGGCCTTCTGAAGATCGATCTGACGCTGCTTCAACTCGCGATAGAGAAGCTCGTAAGGCTCTCGGAGCCCGATCTCGATCAGGGCCTTGTATACGAAGTAGAACGACAGGAGTTTCAGGAGATGGCCGATCGCGTTGGTTTCCTCATAGGGGCTCGTGTACCGCGTGAACATGAGTTCCGAGAGCATGGTCAGGACAATCGACCAACTGATCCACTTGAGTACCCTGCCGTCAAAGGCCGCTCTGCGCGTGAGCAGGACGAGCAGTGAAACCATAAGGAAGCCGATGATGACAAACTCGCTGACCTCTTTGAAGGGCGTCAGACGATTCTGCACGTCATCGAAGCAGACCGGAAAGACCTTCCAGAAGAAGATCGACGCAAGAAGAAGACACGAAAGCACCACATAGGACGAGAAGACCCACGTGACTCTGAGCTGACGCCGCAGGAAGAACGGAGCGACGAGAAACGACAGGCTCTCCATGTATCGCGTCGCAATCCACAATTGCGTCGGCAGATCGGCTCCTCGGCCTGCAAAGACACCCATCCCTTTATACGACAGGGTGTGGATCAGATCGAATGCTCCGATGAACAGGTACGCGACGCCGAGAAACAGCATGTAGCCGGTCAGTACGAACCGCCGGCTGTTCCAGAAGATGAGGAAGATGGCGAAGGCCACAGCGACGGTGGCGATCTCCACGATGCTGTGAAACAACAGGTAATGACGCGTGCTCAGAAGATAGAGGCCGCTCAGGACAACGATCCAGCAGACCCAGCCCACGAGCCTTCTGCTGGCGCGTGCATGATGGTCGTTCTGGTCCATGTGCCGCTCGTCCATATCACCAGGTTGTGTCGGGGTGGATGCACGATGGCATCGGAAAGGCACCTCCGTCTCATCACCCGTGACATTCTCCGTCGGAATCGTCCAGCCCTGTTAGTCGAGCCAAAGACAAACAGTCTATGCGTGCCCTGCCTGCTGTTGAATAAGGAATTTCCCTATTCTGCCTCTCAGGCCCGTTCTTGCCGAGGGCAGATCGGACCGGGCGTCCCGGCGTCTCGCGTGGCGCTCGGAGCCGCAAACCATGATTTCCCCGAAGAATCCCGAGGCCTTTGCGTATTTTGCTCATGCCGGGCCGGGGAGATTCCTCATTCCCGTGTTGCCGAACCCGGTCGTACAAAATGGATACTCCGTACCCCTGTTGCGAATCGTCGGCCAAGGTGTACCGGCGTCTGCCAAGTCATCGTGTCCAAAGGAGATTCCATGAAACGACGATCGACGGACTGCATTGAGAAGATTCACCGCTATTGGCAGGCGGCCAACTACTTATCCGTCGGCCAGATCTATCTGCTCGACAACCCTCTCCTGAAGAAGCCGCTGGGTCTGGAGCACATCAAGCCCCGGCTGCTGGGGCACTGGGGGACCACGCCCGGGCTCAATTTCATCTATGTCCATCTGAACCGACTGATCCTTGAGCAGGATCTGAACGTCATCTTTGTCTGTGGTCCCGGACATGGCGGCCCGGCCATGGTGGCCAACACCTATCTCGAGGGAACCTACAGCGAATTGTACCCGGATATCAGTCCGGATGAATCTGGAATGCGGAAGCTCTTCAGGCAGTTCTCTTTTCCCGGCGGAATCCCCAGCCATGCGGCGCCGGAGACGCCCGGCTCGATCCACGAGGGAGGCGAATTGGGGTATGCGCTGTCCCATGCCTTTGGGGCGGCCTTCGACAATCCCGACTTGCTCGTCGCCTGTGTGATTGGCGATGGAGAGGCGGAGACCGGCCCGCTGGCGACGGCCTGGCACTCGAACAAGTTCCTCAACCCTGTTCACGACGGCGCGGTACTGCCTGTTCTCCACCTGAACGGCTATAAGATCGCCAATCCGACGGTGTTGGCGCGGATTCCTGCAGAAGAGTTGTCGCAGTTGCTCAGTGGATACGGGTACAAGCCGTATTTCGTCGAAGGTTCGGAACCGCTGGCGATGCACCAGTTGATGATCGAGACGCTCGACACGGTGGTCGCCGAAATCAGGGCCATCCAGAAGGAGGCCCGGCGCAAGGGCAAGGCGACGCGGCCCCAGTGGCCCATGATCGTTCTGCGAAGTCCCAAAGGCTGGACGGGACCTGACGAGGTCGATGGCCAGAAGGTGGAAGGAACGTGGCGGTCGCACCAGGTTCCACTGGCGCAGTCGGCTGACAAGCCGGACCATGTGAGACTGCTGGAAGCGTGGATGAAAAGCTACAAGCCCGAGGAGTTGTTCGACGCCGAGGGTCGACTGATTCCCGAATTGGCGGAAATGGCTCCCAAAGGGACTCGCCGAATGGGCGCCAATCCACACGCCAACGGCGGCCTCCTTTTGCGCCAACTGCGGATGCCGGACTTCAGAGAGTATGCCGTCGCGGTTCCGCAGCCGGGCGGGGTTACCGCCGAGGCGACCCGGGTCCTCGGTCGGTTCCTGCGAGATGTGATGAAGACGAACATGGATCGACGGAACTTCCGAGTCTTTGGGCCTGATGAAACGGCTTCGAATCGTCTTGATGCGCTCTTCGAAGTGACGAATCGGGCCTGGATGGCCGAAAGCGAGCCGGGAGACGATCACCTGGCGTCTGATGGCAGGGTGATGGAGATTCTCAGCGAACACACCTGTCAGGGCTGGCTCGAGGGCTATCTGCTCACCGGCCGACACGGGTTCTTCTCCTGCTATGAGGCCTTCGTGCATATCGTCGATTCCATGTTCAACCAGCACGCCAAATGGCTCAAGGTCACGCAGAAGGAGATTCCCTGGCGGCGTCCCATTGCTTCGCTGAATTATCTTCTCACGTCTCACGTTTGGCGCCAGGACCACAACGGATTCAGCCATCAGGACCCCGGGTTCGTCGATCTCGTGATGAACAAGAAGGCCGATGTCGTCCGAGTCTATCTGCCGCCGGATGCGAACACACTGCTGTCCGTTGCAGACCACTGTCTGCGAAGCCGGGACTACATCAACGTGATTGTAGCAGGCAAGCAGCCCGAGGCGCAGTGGCTCGACATGGATGCGGCCATCAAGCACTGCACGTCGGGCATCGGGATCTGGGAATGGGCCAGTAACGACCGGGGCGTCGAGCCCGACGTCGTCCTGGCCTGTGCGGGCGACGTGGCCACCAAGGAAGTGCTGGCGGCGGTCGATATGCTCAGGCGGTATGCGCCGGACCTGAAGATGCGCGTGATCAACGTGGTCGATCTGATGACGCTCCAGCCGAAAGAGGAGCATCCGCACGGGTTGTCGGAGTATGAGTTCGACACGCTGTTCACGACGGACAAGCCGATCATCTTCGCGTATCATGGATATCCTTATCTGATCCATCGTCTGACCTATCGGCGGACGAATCATCACAATCTTCACGTGCGCGGATACAAGGAGGAAGGCACGACCACGACGCCGTTTGACATGCTGGTGCGGAACGACATGGACCGCTTCCACCTCGTCCAGGACGTGATCGACCGAGTTGCCGGGCTTGGAACCCTGGCGGCCTACGTCCGGCAGGAGGTCCGAGACAAGCTGGTCGCCCACCAGCAGTACATCCGCCGGTACGGCGAGGACATGCCGGAAATCCAGGCCTGGCAGTGGCAAGCCCAATGAGGTCTCCCACCGAGCGGGATAGACGGTGTGACATAGACGGCCAGAAACATTTCGCGTCGGGCCACGATCACTTCTGCATATGCATCGTATAGATTCCAGAACCTCGAGTCTGACAAACCGGACAAACACATTCCACAGACCGGATAGGAGAGCATCCACCCCGAGGCAGATATGTTGGCAGGTGAAATGAGCAAAGAGAAGGACGTAGATGAGTCTGGCACATACCACCAGCCTGGTGTATTGAGGGTACTCCAGTCGAAGAAGGAGACGAAGGCCTTCTATGATAAGATCGCCAGGGTGTACGATCTTCTCGCGGAGCATTCCGAGGAGCCCATCCGCCGGGTGGGACTGGAGATGCTCGATGCCCAACCCGGGCAGAAGATCCTGGAGATAGGCTTCGGGACGGGCCGATGCCTGGTCGATCTGGCACGCTCGGCTGGTCCGGCGGGTGCGGTATTTGGCATGGATCTGTCCGAGAAGATGCTGGAGATTGCCGAGAAGCGGATTTGCGAGGAGGGATTGGACAAGCGGGTCAGACTTTTCTGCGGTGATGCTCTGCACTTGCCTTGCCCCTCAGAGATCCTTGACGGGATCTTCATGAGTTTCACCCTTGAATTGTTTGACACGCCGGAGATTCCTCAGGTGCTGGCCGAATGCAGCCGTGTGTTGAAACAGGGTGGTTGTCTGGTGGTTGTCGCGATGTCTCGGGTGCGCGCCCACGGAGCCATGACGGAGGTGTTTGAGTGGACGCACCGCCACTTTCCCAACTACCTCGATTGTCGGCCGATCCTCGTACGTCAGGCTCTTGAAGATGCCCGGTTTGAAATTCGTGACTCGAAGCTTGTGAAGATGTGGGTCGATGTGGAAATCGTGTGCGGCACGACGGAATCGCAGAATGCCACGCAAGCGGATTGTGGCGCGAAGGGATTTCACGCCTGAAGCGGTGACGGGTGCCGGAACATGGAGCACGATGTTGTTGTCTATTCTGTGGGAACAAGGAACGAAAGGAAAACACCATGAACAGTGAGAGAACAGGCCGACCGAGATGGTCCAGCGGCATTGTCATCGCGGCAATGTCCCTTAGTTTGTTGTTGGGGTTGACAGCGCCGCTTCCGGCGCAAGCCGATCGGCAAGTGGCCCGCGAACTGTCCAACGCATTCACTTCCGTCGCCAAGGAAGCGATGCCCGCCGTCGTGTCGATCAAGGTCGAGAAATTGGTTGAGGTTGCCGGTGGACCCTTTGGACTCAACGACCCGTTCGGGCTCTTCAATGACGACCTGTTGAGGAAGTTCTTCGGCGACCGGATGGCACCGCCGCCGCAGCGCCCCCGGAAGTACCAGGAGCAGGGACAAGGCTCAGGGTTCATCATCAGCAAGGACGGGTATATCCTCACCAACAACCACGTTGTGGGCGATGTGGACAAGATCACCGTCGAACTCCAGGACGGGCGCAAGTTCGAGAACGCCAAGCTCATTGGCACCGACCCGGGCTCGGAAGTGGCTCTGATCAAGATCGACGGGGACAACTTTCCCGTCCTGCCGATGGTGATTCGGACAAGATCGAGATCGGCGACTGGGTGGTTGCGATCGGCAATCCGTTTGGGCTCAGTGAGACGGTGACCGTGGGCGTGATCAGCGCGGTCGGCCGCAGCAACGTACACATCGCGGCCTATGAGGATTTCATTCAAACCGATGCCGCCATCAATCCCGGCAACTCCGGCGGACCCTTGATTGATCTCGATGGACGTGTGACCGGCATCAACACCGCAATTTTCAGTCAGAGCGGCGGCTACATGGGCATCGGCTTCGCCATTCCCATCAACATGGCCAAGACCATCGAGTCCCAATTGAAGGCGCACGGAAAAGTCACTCGTGGGTACCTGGGATTGCTGGCCCAGGATGTGACGGCGGATATGGCCAACCTGCTGGGGCTCAAGAGCAGTGAGGGGGTGGTCGTTTCCAGCATTGAGAAGGGCTCGCCCGCCGACAAGGCCGGCCTGGTCACCGGCGACGTGCTCATGGAAATGGACGGCAAGAAGATCGAATCGTATGACGCCCTCCGCAATCAGGTGGCCATGCTCAACCCGGGAACTGACGTGAAGTTCCTCATCATGCGGGATGGCAAGACCCGCCAGCTCACGGTAACACTGGGGGAACGTCCGGCGGAGGTGTCGCGGGGTGGACGGTCCCAACCGGAGCGACCGTCGGAGCAGGCGTTGGGGGTCACCGTGCAGAATGTCACTAAGGATCTCGCCGATCAGCTCGGCTATCGAATCGGCGAAGGAGTTGTTGTCACCGGCGTGGAACCCGGCAGTCCAGCAGGCAATGCCGGAATTCAGCCGGGTGATCTGATCGAGAGTGTCAATCGACAATCCATCAGTTCTGTGGAAGATTTCGAGAAGATAATCTCTCGCGTGAAGGAGGACAAGGTTCTCCTGTTGGTCCGTCGGGGCGAGTACTCGCGCTTCGTGGTCGTGCCGCTCGGGCAATAGATGTCCATACGACGCCTTCCCCTAGCGCGGGAAGAGGGGGTTGGTTTGATCCTGGTCTCCGAAGGGCGGTTGCGCGGCGCGCGACCGCTCTTCGCACTTTGGGGGGACGCGGGAGAGTCAATTCGCTGTCTCGGACCTGTCGATCTGCTTGTAGATTTGCGCGATCTCGCGGAGCAGGGCTTCGAGCTGTGCGAAATACTGCGCTTCGGGGAGCTCTGCTTTCGCGTCCCGCAGTTTCATCACCTCCAGTTCGAGCCGGTCGCGCTCCGCGCGCAAGGCTGGCGGCATGGCCGCCTCCGTGTCGCTGTAGAGCAGATGAAGCTGATGGGCCCGGTATCCGTCGAGCGAGGCGTTGTCGGCGGCCTTCTGCACCGGGCGAATGCCTCGGAACCAGTCGGCGGGCGTGCCCAGCCCGTCGCCGTTGTCGTCGAGCAGGGCGTGCTCCGTCGCCAGCCGGCCCTCGGCTTGATAGAACGCCTGGGTATGATAGGAGGCGGTCAGAAACGCTTCGAGCAGCGACGTCTGGCCGTCCTTGTCGAGGTCGGCCTGGGGCTCCGCGATCGCCTCGGCCAGGTATCGGCCGAAGCGCGTGTAGTTCTGCTCGAAGCCGCTCTTCGTCGCAGTGACGATCACGCGTCCGGGGGCCGACAGCGCCTGGAGAAAGGGGGCGCTCGACGAAGAGGTATCGATCAAGACAACCGTTCGTTGCATGGGCCTGAGCCATTCGGCCAGGTCGTCCGTCGTCAAGTCGGGCCCTCGCAGATTGAACCGCGCGGTCTTTCCGTCGAATGTCCCGTGTCCGATCAGGACCAGCCAGAGGGGGGCGTCACCGGCGTGTGATTCGGCCGCCAGCAGTTCCTTCAAACGCAGTCGGTCAGACCGGGTGGCAGCCTCAAGTCCGAAGGACTTGGGGATGGTTTCTCTGGGCTGACCATCCCCAAGCCGTTCGGCAGGCTCAGGCGAGCGCTGCGCTTGAGGCTGCCACCCGTCATTCAGACCGACGGTGCGAAATAACGCACCGGCTCTCGTGCAGGCCTGCTCCCAAAGGCCGGTCCATTCGACAAATTCCTCCAGGTACTCCGGCATTCCTGGAGCCCCGACGACCACGATCACACTCTGCCGAGCAGACGAAGCCGAGGCAACCGTGATGCCCAGAACCAGCGCGCCGGCCAGGAATGTCGCCTTTGTGTTCATGGCATTCCTTTCCAGCGGCGAAGCACCCATTCGACAAACAAGCACAGCAGCGCCAGCAGAAAGATCGCCGGCAGGATTCCGGGCAGATCCCACATTGGCCTGACCCAGACGGTGGTGATCGGCACTTTACGATTCGGCAGACTGCGGGCGAAGTCCGGCAGCTCGTCGAGTTCCACGACTCGGCCTCCCGTCCGGCGGGCGATTTGCTCCATCAGCGGTCGGTTGATCTTGATCGAGCGAAATTCGCGGGCTTCGAGATCGGTGGCCCAGCCCGCTTCTGCATGGCCGATCTCGGCGCCTCCGGCGTCGGTGACGATCGCCCGAGCGAGGTATCCGCCACTAAGACGCGGGACATACGTGCTCTCGAACAGGCCGCTCTCGCCTGCGACCGGAGGGGCTGTCAGACGGAGCGTTTGGCCCTGCGGCTGGTCCACTTCGATGGCGACGGATACGTTGTCCATCGGTTCGAAATCTTCGCCCCGGACGCGCACCTGTAGTGGCTTGACGTCGGTAGCCGGAGCAGCTCCGTCCGTGACCTGGAGTGAGATCCGCTCCCGCACGTCCGCCACCAGCCATCGTAGCGTCTGGCGCCAGAACCTGTTCATGTCTTCATGCGCCTCTGCATCCTGAAGACCCCATCGCCAGATGTCGCCGACCGTCAGCGCTGCGCTGTGCCCATTGCCCATTCGCTGCACAACCAGGGCGGGCAGGGCCTCGGCGTCGTCGCCTCCGGCAGTTGCGATGGTTTTTGCGCCGACCCGCGTCGACGCGACGCGACTGAGCACGCGGAAGTCGGTCATCTTCGACAACCGTTCCTGCTCGTCCGGCTCGTTGTCACGCAGCCGGGCCCAGGGCTCCAGCCAGCCGTCGCGCGTCAGCGTCATGCGAATCGCAGGCGAGTTGGCGCCTTCGGGCACGCGATCGAGGTAGACCGGCAGGAGGCTGCCGATGGGCGTGCGGTCGAAGTTCCCCTGCTGGAAGGAGTCCTTGCCGCCGAGCATGAGGAAGCCGCCGCCACGTTCGGTGACGAATCGTCGCAGCAGGTCCATCTGGTCGTGCGTGAAGAAGGCCGCCTCGACATCGTCAAGGATCACGGCGTGATAGCCGAACAGCAATTCCGGCGTTTTCGGGAATCCCTCCTGGAGTTCGGCCGCGTCACGCGTGTTCAGGCGAACCAGAACGGGCTGGTCGTATTGCTCGGTCTGCTCGCGGTTCTGGTTGTCAAAGCCGCGGTACAGCGGATTGCTCTGCTCGCCCGAGCGACCGCGCCAGTCGTACTTCGGCTCGCGCCGCGCCACGCGAATCAGGCCCACCATCTGCACCTGCTCGTCCTCGCTGAGAGCCCGCTGAAGGAACTTGTACTCCCAGTTTGGACGGCCCGACACGTACAGGATGCGGTAGGGGCCTCCCCCTCGATCCACGACGAAGGTGCGTGCGTTGTTGGCGAGCGTGGCTTCGGAAGGGTTCTTGGGCGAGGCCGCCGATTCGTCGTCACTCACCTCTGCGACGCGGACCTGGTAGAAGAGAATGCCGGTTCGGTCGGGACGAAGGCGAAAACGGAACGCCTGCTTCTCATTGCGGCCGCCCACATTCCACTGCTGGCGTTCGACTAAGGCTCCCGACCCATCCATCAGTTCGACGGCCACACTGCGCCCGCCGAATCCGGCGGCCTCGACGTCGGCCTGCACGATCACAGGGGCGTCCTCAAACGCCGTCTGGCTGACCGAGACGTTGCTCAGCGACAAGTCCTTGGGCGCTCGATCCGTGCCGATGAGAACGGGGTAGACCGGTGGCATGTCCGATCCCGATGCCCATCCGGACTCGACCCCATCGGTCGCGTTGCCGTCGGTCAGGAGCAGCACGCCTGCAATCGGCCGGTCGCGATGCCGCTCCGCGACCGTCTGCAGGGCGTTGCCGATGGCGGAGGCGGCGCCTTCGAAAGTCAGCTCGGAGAAATCTGAGGTCCGACGCAAGCGGGAATCGAAGACGTACTGGCGAAGCTGGAACGCCTCGGCCAGCGCCGCCAGCCAGTCGGCCTTCGTGACATCCAGGGCGTCGCGGAGGATCTCGCCACGACTTCGATCGACGCCGGGGTCCCGAACATTCATGCCAGCGCTGTTGTCGGCGATCACAACGAACAGGTTGGCACCGGATTCGGCGCGCCGGCCGCTCCAGAGCGGTTCGATCAGACACAGCGCCAGAATCAGAACGCCCAGCAGCTTCGCAACGAACGCGATTCGCTCGGCAGCGCCGATGCGCGGACTGCGCCGATAGGTCCAGACCAACAGTCCGGCGGCGGCCAGCGTCAGAATCACCGCCGGCCAGACCCAATGCGTCATCGGAATGGTGACGTTCGCCGGCGGGATCATGGATGGTCGCCCCCCAGATTCTCGAAGTAACGGCGGACCATGTCGGCAAAACGGTCGGGCACCGGATCGCGATCGATCGGGACCAGGGCTTCGTCCGACTCGAGCCCGGCGAGTGTGTCCCGGAGCTTCTCCTGCAATTCCATGAGCGGCCTGGTGATCTGCTGCTGGACCAGATCCCACTGAGGTTCCTTGCCGTGGCGCGTGAAGTCCGTCCGTATGGTGCGGGCCCGGTCCCGGACTCTCGCCACGTCCTCGCGCAGATCGCGTTCGGTCAGCATCTCCTCCACGTCTCGGAGCCGATCGGACCATTCTCGATAATCCCCGCCGGTCAGCGGACCGCGTGCGCCGTTGTCGGTCCATTCCTCGAACGACTCGCCTCCGGGTCCCCGCCCGTTCGGGTTGCTCCGCTCGTCTCTATTGCCCCGCGCGGTCTGCCCATCCCGATCTTGTTGCGACCGAGCACCGTCCTGTGCCATGCCCGGCTGCTGTGGCGTCTCGCTGCTGGCCGATGGCTCCTGTTGCGATGAGCTGTTCCCGCCGGGCACGCGCTCCTGCGGCTGTATCTCGCCCGGCCGCCTGCGGCCGGACGCGACCGCCCGTTCGTTGGGATCGTCGCTGCGTTCACCGGTTGCACGAGCGGCCTCCTCGTCGACCTGGCGGATCAACTCGTCGAGCTGTTGGCGGGCCAGCCGCAACGATTCCGCCTCATCGCCCAGCACGCTCTCGGCGGCCTCCTCGACGCCTTCCCGAAGCTCGTCGATCCCCTGGGCCGCCCGCCGTTCGATCTCCCGAGCCTGGGGCAGGAAGTTCCGCTCCAGCAACTGGCCGGTTGCCTCAAGAGCCTGATCGAGGTTCTCCGTACTGGCCTCGCGAAGCGTATCGTAGAGCTTTCGCGAAAGCAGCGGTTCGGCGATCTCCGATTGCTCGCTCACATCCTTCATTTGCTCGATCAGCTCCTCGAGCTCTCTTCTCTGCTGCTCGATCTGCTCGGTCACTTCGCCGTTTGTGCCCGTGTCCGCAAGCGTCCGGCGGCCCGAGCCGGCCTGCTGCTCCATCTGTTCGGCGATCCGGTCCTGCCTCTGGTCGAGCTGCTGCGCTCGGTCGCGCATGTCGCGCATCTCCTCGGAGAACCGGCTCGATGTGTTGCGCCGGAATTCGTCGCGCATCTGTTCGAGCTGTCGTTGCGCGCGTGTCGCCGACGTGAGGGCCCGAGAGACCATCCCCTCTTCGAGATCCTGGGCGGACTGGCGGATCTGCGAACGCGAGTCGTCGAGCTGCTCCCTGGCGTCGGCCATTCGCTGTCGATTCTGTGACTGGTCCATTCTCGCCTGGAGTTCGTCGACGTCACGAAGGACTTCGACCTGCTCGTCTCGCAGGCGTTTGAGTTCGCGCAGGATCTCCTGTCTTTCCTGTTCGTTGCGCGCCTGCCGCAGGGCGGCCTCGGCCTCTCGGAGCCGCTCGCTCATGTCGTTCTGACGCCGCGCGAGATCGCCGAGCCGGTTGAGGACCTGAAGGTCCTCGCGTCGAGCTGTTTGCTCTTGCGATTGGGCGAGGCGCTCGGTCTCGTACCGATTCTCCTGTTCCTTCAGTTCGAGTTGCTGCAACTGCTGCCGCGAGCGCGCGGAGCCGGCGCTGTTGCCGCGTCCGGAGTTCTGTGCTCGCGCGATCTGATGCTCGCGTCCCCTGAGCTTGAGCAGTTCCTGGTAGGCGGCCTGCTCGGCGCCCAGCGCGGGCGTCAACTCCGCCACAGAAGCGGACTTCGTCGCCTGGGTCAGGTGATTCAGCGATGTCTCCATGTGTTCGGCAGCGGCCTGGAGCGCCTGGCCGGCCGAGAGGTCCTCCGCCTCGGCCGTTGCGGATCGGGCCTTTTCCAGTGCTTCGGCCTGCGACTGGCGGACGATATCGACGTCGTCTGTTCGCTCGCCGAGGTTGCCCGACAGGTCGGTCTGCTGTTTGATGTTCCAGGTGGCGATGATGATCTGCTTCTGCATCCGGATGAGCTCGTCGGTTTGTTGACCCTGCTGTTGCCCATCCTGACTCTGTTGTTGGTTCCGCTCGTCCTGGAACGCCTGGTTCTCGATGAAGACCTCGTCGAAGGGGCGCACCTCGGCGAAGTACATGTCGCTGACGGCTCGTCGCGGCCGGCCGTCGGGTCCAACGTCGTCGGCCCAGAAGTGGTACGTCAGCAGTTGGTCGGGGACGGCCCCGAGTTCCTCGAGGGCCAGCAGGTGCTGGATCTGCTGCTGGCCGGTCGCCGGCGCGTCACTCAGCACGATGTCCCGGCTCTCCACGCCCGCCAGGGTGTATGTCACTCCATAACGCACCACGCCGTAATCGTCGGAAACCTCCGCCTGGAGGTCCAGCTCTTCCAGAGGCGAGGCCGCGACGTCGCGGTTGGGAAACAGAGGCTTCAGCTCGGCAGGGAGGTTCTTGTGAACGTCGACCGCGAAACGCGGAGGCATCTTGCTGTCCAGCCCCTGGGCGTCCGCCATGAGCAGTTCGTATCGCTCGCTCTGCTCGGCGGCAAAGGACGCCGTCAGGACGTTGGGGCGCTCGGGGTCGAGGTTCAGCGCCAGCGCGATGCCTGTTCTCGGAGCCAGGCGCGCCGTGGCCACAGGCTTGTTCAGCGTGAACGTCAGTGTGACATGTGATCCTTCGACAGCGCTGATGCGTCGCGTGTCGTGGATTGTTCTCTCGGGCAGGTTCGTATATGAAGGATAGACGATCTTTGCATCGGCCTGGATCAGACGCGGACGGTCCAGGACGGTGATCTTGTAGTTGCCGCTGCGCTCGGCGGCGTATTCGACGTGATAGAGCAGGTCCGAGCGGACGTCCGGAATGACGCCTCCGAAGACGGCGTCATCCACGCTTCGCGTCAGCGGCACTCGTTGTTGCTCCTGTCCGGCGGCGCCGTAGGACAGGCTGACCTCGTGTGGAATGCGCCCATCGAATCGTGCGACGATCACCACGGGGCTTCCGGCCTCCACGGTGGCATTGCCCGGCGTGATTGTGACCTCGTAGCCTCTGGAGGCCAGCACGCCGCGACGACTGCTCGACAGCAGGGACATCGAGGGCAACATCTGCGAGAGCACCGCCGCCACGAGCAACAGGGCGGCGATGCGACTGATGTTGGCCAGCGCCACGGTCCTGGGAGGGATGCTCTGGAGCCAGTCGTGGTTCGTCGCATGGACGATGGCTTCCTTGAGGACCTGCGTCTGGAGATAGCCCAGCCGACCGCCCGGATGGTCGGGTTTCTGTTCGATGGCGGCCAGTAGAAGGGCCTGGAGATCCGGATGATGCTGTTCGATGTCCCGCGCGATGGCCTGGTAGTCGGGCCGGATGCGATCTGTCTTGTAGATTGCCGCGATCGTTGCTGCAATGGTAGCGATGCACCACAGTCCCGCCCCAAAGGGAAGTCGCCATCCCCAGAGCCAGTCGGCGCCGATCAGCACCAACCCGAGGAGTGCAGCAATGAGCCAGTAGCGCGACAAGCGCCATGCGAGGTCCAGACGCCTTCGGCGCGTTACGATCGGTTCGAGCTGTCTGCGAAGCGTGTGCTCGATCATGTCGGTTCCTCCCGGGACTCTGATGCAGGCCGGGTCAGCCATCCGGCCAGCCAGGTCTCCAGCAACAGCACAACCAGGGCAGCGACCAACACCCACCGCCAGAGCTTCTGTTCGCTCTCGGTCTCCACCAGCCCTCGATAGACTGCCGCCTTCGCCACCTGGCGGGCGGCCGCCGGAGCGGGCAGCTTCACGGTCAGCCCCACCTTCTCCAGTTCTTCGATGGCCATCGGATCCGTCCGGCTTTCCGACACTGGCACGTTGACTGCAAACTGTCTTATCCCGCCCGCCGATTCCATGCCGTAGACCCCAGGCATGTCCGTTCGAGTGAACGTCTCGGTGCCTCTTTCGAGCACGACCGTCGAGCCGTCGGGTTTTCGGATTTGAACGTTCTGCGATGGCAACCCGATCGGGTGTACGACGGGCACCGGGTCGCCGACGAAATACTGGGCCTGTGTTCCTGTGAGCGCGCCGGCGTATTCCAGGACGCTGTAGAGCAGCGGGACGAACTTGGACGACAGGGCCAGGTCGCTGTCGGCCGGATGCCAGCCGCTGGTCAGGACCACCACCGTCCCTCTGCCCTTGGGCACCTCGAACCACGCCGGATCGTCGCTATCGTACCACGCCAGCACGCGAGCACCGGGAACAGCAGCAAGATCAACGCGCCGATACTTCCAGAAATGGACCTTTGTGAAATCGCCGAAACGGGGATCGGCAAACACCGACAGCAGGGGATGGGCGAACTCGATTCGCCCGAGCATCGCGTACCGGCCGGCGTCCGCCTCTTCGGAGTTGATGTTGGCGATGCCTGTGAGAGCTGGCAGCGCGGTCGCGGCCTGGGCCGACTTCATCGCCAGCAGTACGGTTCCGCCCGATTCGACGTGTCGGCCAAGGACACCAAGGCTCTCTGCGTGCGTTATTTCGGTTACGACGGTCAGATGGGCTGCCGCCACTTCATCCGGGACCAGTGGTTCATCACCCTTGTGGAACGTGACGCGAACGTTCAGCCCGCCTGAGGCCTCGAATGCCTGACGCACGTAGTACAGCATGCCTCTCGGATCGTTCGGTTCGTCGTTGCCGATGTAGAGGATATTGATTTGCTGTTGCAGGCGAGGCGCGATGTAAAGCGTGTTGTCGAAAGCGTGGTCGTCACCGGTCAGGACGAGGCGGTTTGCGGTCGATGGATCGCGCGGCGTCACGACCTTGACGACGGCGCTGCGGCCGGCCGGAACATACACATCGACTGTCCGAGAGGACGCCGGCTCATCGGCCCAGCGCAATTGAAACTGCTCTGCGGCCGCCTCGGGCGCGTTGGTCACGCGGATGCTCGGTGCATCGTTGCCGTCGGGACCTGTCGGAGGGCGGCGATGGATCACCCATTCCAGCGCCGCATTGGTCGCCTTGGCGCACTCCACCGGCCGCAGGATCAGTTCTGTTGTCTCAGGCCACTGATAGGTGTGGAGTGCATCGAGGCGGCATCCCTGCTGCAGGTCGCCGATCAGCACGATCTGTCGTATTCCGCCGGGCTGGTCCCCATCGCCGACCTCGTCGTCTTCGATTGCTTCGGCGGCAGTTGTCAGCGCTCCCCCCAGATCGGTCGATGCCCAGCCGGGTGACAGATCCGCCAGGCAGTCCGTCACCACCGCAGCGCGTTGGGGCGGGTCCAGGGCAGCCCATTGCTCGAATCCGATCTGCGTCTGTGTGCTCCGATCGAACGTCATCAGGCACAACCGATCGATCGGTTCGACGTCGCTCAGCACGGAGCGCACCTCGGCCATCGCCTGGTTCCACAGGCCGGCGCGGCGCATCGATGCACTGGTATCGACGAGCAGGACGATGCGCCTGCCCCCGTGTGTCACCTTCTCAGGGGTCTGCCGCAGGAACAGCGGTCGTGCAAATGCGATCGCCAGCAGGCACAGCAGCAGGCACCGCAGAATCAGCAGCGACAGGTTCTCGATGCGGCTTCGGTTCCGCAGACGGGGGGCGGTTGTCCGCACGAACATCAGCGAGCTGAACGTCACACGCTTCCGCGTATGACGGCGGATCATGTGCAGCAGGATCGGCACGCCAACGGCGGCGACACCGGCCAGGAGTAGCGGATAGAGAAAGCTCATGTCCTCCTCCCGATCCCGCCGTGCGTCGGAACGCCCTGCGCGCGTCTGATTTGTCTGCGGCGCATCCGGTCCTGCAAGAACTCCAGCAAGGCCAGGTCGAACGGGCGATCCGTGGCGAACAGATGGTAGTCGATCCCGAGACGCCCGCACGCGGTCCGGGCCGTGGCCAGATGCGTTTCGAGCATGCGTTTGTAGCCCTTTTGTGCGGCGGGCGGATCGACGTACATGTCACGACCCGACTCGATGTCGCGGAAGACGGCGGGCGTGTCGAAATCGAAGTTCAGTTCGGTCGGGTCCAGCACCTGGAACACGACGACGTCGTGACCGCCGGCGGCCAGATAGCCCAGGTCGGATTCGAGCCAGTCGATCGAGGTCAGCAGATCGGAGATCAGCACGATCAGCCCTCGCTTGGTGAGCATCTGGGCCAGGCGTTGGAGCGGCGGCCCCAGGTCGGTGGCGCGCCCCTGCGGCTCGGTGTCCAGGGCCAGCATCAGGCGGCGCAGATAGCTGGGCCGGTTGCGCGGCGGCAGATACTGGGTGATTCGGTCGTCGAACGTCGCCAGCCCGACCGCATCGCCCTGGGTGAACAGGAAGTACGATAGCGTGGCGGCCAGCGTCCCGGCGTATTGGCTCTTGGTGTACCCGGTGGAACCGTAGCTCATCGACCGGCTGTGGTCGATCAGCAGGTGACAGCGCAGGTTGGTCTCGTCCTCGAATTTCTTGATGTAGAACCGGTCGCTTCGGGCGTAGACCCGCCAGTCGATGTACCGGGGATCGTCTCCGGCGGTGTACTGGCGATACTCGGTGAATTCGACGGAGAAGCCGTGATAGGGGCTCCGATGGATTCCTCGGAGGAATCCCTGGACGATCCCCTTGGCGCGCAGCTCCATCGACCTGATCTTCATCAGGGCGGCCGGATCGACCATCCCGCCGCCGGCGGCGGCTGTTCTGGACCCGAATGGAACCGGTGTCTGCGTCATTGGCTGCTTTCCTTGACCGACTTCAGCAGGCGGTCGATGAGGTTGTCCGTGGCAATGCCCTCGGCCTCGGCGCGGTAGTTGATCAGGACGCGGTGCCGAAGCACCGGGTGGGCCAGCGCCCGGATGTCCTCGAATGTCACGTGGGCCCGGCCGTAGAGCAGCGCCCGTGCCTTGCCCCCGAGCACCATGTACTGCGAGGCGCGCAGCCCGGCGCCCCAGGTGACCCATTCGTTGATGAAATCGCGAGGATTGTCAGCCCCCGGCCGCGAGGCCGCCGCGATGCGCACGGCGTATCGGACGACATCCTCGGCAATCGGAACCCGGCGCACCACGCTGTGGAACCGGAGCAGATCGTCGCCTGTGAAGAGCGGTTCGATCGGCTCCGGGTCGGCCGTGGTGGTCTGGCGGACCGCCGCGACCTCGTCGTCCTCGGACAGGTATCCGATCCAGACGTTGAACATAAACCGGTCGAGCTGCGCCTCGGGCAGGGGATAGGTGCCCTCCATCTCGATGGGGTTTTGCGTGGCGAACACGAAGAACGGCTCGCTCAGTGCGTGACTGACGCCCGCCGCGGTGACGTGATGCTCCTGCATGGCCTCCAGCAGGGCGGCCTGGGTCTTGGGCGGCGTGCGGTTGATCTCATCGGCGAGAATCATGTTGGCGAAGATCGGCCCTCGGACGAACGCCATCCTCCGCTCGTGGTCGGTCTGCTGGAGAATCTCGGTGCCCGTGATGTCGGCGGGCATCAGGTCGGGCGTGAACTGGATGCGCTGGAACTTCAGGTGGAACAGTTGCGAGAGCGACTTGATCAGCAGGGTCTTGGCCAGACCCGGCGCGCCCGTGAGCAAACAGTGTCCACCGGCCAGCACCGCGACGATCAGGTGCTCGATCACGTCCTCCTGGCCGACGATGACCTTGGCCAGTTCGGTCCCCATTCTCTGCCGGGCTTCCTTCAGTTGTTCGACGGCCTCCCGTTCCGATTCGTACGCTTGCGTCGCCAAGATGATCGTCCTTTCGTATTGGTCCTATTCGTCCCATGCGTCCCATAGGACCTATAGGACTCATGGGACGAATAAGGTCCCACTGGCCAATTCAGTGCGTCATCGCATAGAACACAATATTGATCCCCATCGGATAGGCCTTCTTCTCCGAGAATTCGCGGAAGTACCACTCGTCCTCGCCTTCGCGTTCCCATCCATCGCCGAGATCGGTGTTATGGCAGATGATCGCCATCATTCGCCCCTTGTCATCGTAGAGGGCTTTGAAGTGCACCTGTCGCGCATCTTCGCGTTCCCAGGTGATGCCATAAGGCCGGCCGCGCAGTGCGGCGTCGATGCTTGGTATCTGAGGCTTCTCCTTCAGGTCGAATACCGCATGGAAGATTGGGTGAGTCAGCGGCAGCTCGACCGGCTCGCGCTCGGGGAAGACCCGCTTGATCTCGTAGTAGAAGTTATACCACTCGTCCTCGCCCCAGAAATCATCGACCATCAGGAACCCGCCGTTGAGCAGGTAGCGGCGCAACGCCTGGACCTCGTCTTCGCTGAATTGCAGGTAGCCCGGCTCGATGATGTAAATGAACGGATAGTGGAACAGCTCGGGGTCCGTCAGTTGGAGGATCAGCCCGTCGGGGTTGACCTCCATCGACGTCAGTTGGTGCAGGCGGTACGAAAAGTTGAGATCGCTGTCGGGGTAGTCGGTGGCCCAGCGTCCGCCTCCGAATCCGCGACCGAAGCCTCGACGGCCGCCTCGACCGCCGCCTCTCGGGCCGTAAGGACCTGGACTGTATCCGTATCCGGAGGAGTACTCGATTCGCACGAAGGTGAACACATCGTGAACGAACTCCTTGTCGGGTTCCCACTCAGGAACGCCGGCGCGAACGTCAGCCCGGCGGTCGTAGTATCGCTGGGCGAACACCAGCGTTCCGCCGACGGCGAGGACGACGAGCAGTCCAAGAAACAACCGTGTCCTGGTCATTGGGCGCCCCCCTGGTTCTTGCCCTCCGAATCGGTGACGATTTCCAGCAGCAGCCGGTGCCCATCGCGGAAACGCGGCGCATCGGCGAGGGCCTCCAGGACATGGCGTCGGGCGGCGTCGGGATTCTCGTGCCGCAGCAGCCGCCCCAGGCGATAGTGAACTTCGACCGGGTCGGAAGGGTCCAGCAGCAAGAGGCGTCGATACGATTCGACGGCGCGTTCGTTGCGGCCGAGTTCCTCGGCGGCCCGCCCGATCCACCAATAGGCGTTGCTCAGCATGGGGTAGACCGCCAGGTAGCGGTCGCCATTTTCCACCACCTGCTCCCAAGCCTGCTGCTCGGTCGCGATTTCCATCAGCCGGAGATACGCGTCGGCCGCGTCAGCGGACAACGCTGCCAGCTTGCTGAGAACGTCACGTTCCTGTTCCGTCTCGCCAAGTTTACGGTGCACGGCGGCCAGGAACTGATAGGCGTTGTCTTCCTCGACGTAGGCGGGGTAGAGCGAGATCAGTTTTTCGAGCGGCTTTTTGGCTTCCTCCCACCGTTCGTCCTTCAGCAGCATCTGCGCCTGAAGCCGCAACGCCCAGAAGCTGTTCGGATGTCCGGCCAGCCATTCCGCCACTGCCTGCGGATCGGCGGGATCAACCTGTTCTTTGCTCGGCTCATCCCAGTCGGCCTGCGGCGCCATTGCCTCCGCACGTTTTCGAGCGAAGGCTTCAAACTGCTCTTCGAGCTGCGCCAGCGTGGCGGCGTGTTTGGAGAGAGCCGCGTTGATCTCTGCGCCATCCCCAAGATCGGCCAAAATCGCCCGGATCGATTGCAGGCCGAAACGCCCGATGAGGAATTCGACCACGAGCGACGATTCATAGTAGGCGAACTGGAGGTGCATCGGCGTGGGCGGACTCAGGAACGCGCCGCTGAGCTTGCCGATCGGCGTCAGTTCGCCGGTCAGGATCATCCGGCGATAGCGCGGATTCATCTGCTGGCCCCACGTGGGATTGCGCTGCGATTCCTCGTATACGGAGATCCCTTCGCTCAGCCAGCGTGGCATCTTGTTTCGCGTCAGGTGGAGTGTCACGACGTGACAGAATTCGTGCCACAGCACGGCTTGCCAGTTGGCGGGTCTCTGGGCCTTCGGACTGTTGGCGGTGATGACGCTGCCGAAGCAGACGCCGAGGTAGCCATCGACGTCGGGAATCCCGAACGTGCGCACCGCGAAGTCCTGCGGGTTGGCAAACAGCTCGACCGTCACAGGGCTGTCGAGTTGAAGGCCGTATTTCTCGCACAGCTCCGACCGCGCCTGCTTGAGCAGGGCGAGCGCCTGGTCGCCGTAGACTGCCGCCTCCAGCTCGTTCATTCGCAGCACGAACCCGTCGGCCTCCAGCGTCTTGAACTTGGACATGCTGTCGTGCAGTGTGCTCAGGTTGTAGGCCTTGACGTTGTACGGGTCCGCATCGGCCACCTGATTCGCCAGCGTCCAGCCCGGCTCTTCCTGCCCGAGACGCAGCAGGTCTTCGGCCAGTTGGATTCGAGCCGGCACGTGGTTCGGGTCGAATTGCAGCGCGCGACGCTGATACGCGCTTGCCTCCGAGAACCGGTACTTCTGCGAGAGTTTGGCGCCGATCAGGTGATCGACCTGCGGATTGGTTGCCCAGAACTTCAGTGCTCTGGTCCGGCAGACTTTGGCCTCGTTGGGATCGTTGGCCAGATGAGCGAGCAGCGCGCGGTAGGCCCACGCCTCCGGCCGCCAGGGATTGACCTGCAGCACCCGCTCCAGCGACTTGGCGGCGCCCTCGTAATCCTCGCAGTCGATCTGGTGTTCCGCCAGCAGGATCAGGGCCGGCGCGTGGTTCGGATTCGCGACAAGAGCGGCGTCCAGCGACTGCGTCATCGCCTGGCGGTCGCTGTGGTAGAAGGCTGTTGCCAGTCCGTAGTGAGCATCCGGGTCGCTGCCGAATCGATCCAGGGCCTTGTGGAACTGCTCGGCCGCAAGCTCGTAGTCCTGCTTGGCCATCGCCAGATCGCCGGCGGCCAGGTATGCCTCGCGGCAGTTCGGGTCGTTCTGGAGGGCGCGGTTGTAGAAATCCCGCAAAACGATGCGCGGTTCGGCGCCCAGCAAGAGCAGCGATTGCCCGAGAGCGACCAGATCGGAACTGGTGATGAAGGCCAGCCGGCGCGCGGACGCGATCCGGTAGGCCTTCTCCAGCATCTCTCGGGCCAGATCGGTCTGACCGTTGGATGTGTACACCGTATGGGCGAGCTTGAGCAGCGTCAGGTTCAGCGGGTACTGGATGAGTATCGAATCCATCTCCCGAGCGGCCTGGTCGTATTGACCGAGGGCCAGCATGGACTCGATCAGGAGAATGCGCCATTGGGGCTGGTACGCCGAATCCGCAATGGCCTTCTTCGCCGAGTCCAGAGACGAACGGTACTGACCCTTTCGGAATTGCTCCTGCGATGCGTCAAGACCCGCAGCCCGCACGGACCCTGTCGATCCGAGCGCCAGTAAGATGCAGGCTCCGATTCCCAGCAGACGCCTGCGGCGCGAATCCTGTCGGTCCAACGAAATCATCCGTCTGCCTGTCCTACCGTCAAATGTCCGGCATCAAGCAGGCATTTGCATCGCCTCTTGAGAGTTACGATCGGCAGTCCTTCGGACCACCCTCGGCACCATGATAGTGGCAAGTGGTGCGCAGCCGTTACTGTTTTCTTGTCGCGGCCCGCGAATGAACCGCCCACCATGCTACGCCGCCTACGTGGTCAACGTCGTGGAGGTTCGAATGAGACTCTCTTGCCCGCGGCGGCTGTCAACGGTTCCGGCTGTCGGCGTCGCTCGGCAGCAGGGTGAGGATATAGCTGCGCCGCGAGCGGACGAACTGCTTGATCCCGTTGCGTCGCCCGTCGTCGAAACCTTCCGCGTCGAGGGCATCGGCCGCGTCATCGAGAAACCGATCGAATTCTGTCGGAGGATCGCTGGTCCCGTACGATGTTTGCCAGGGGCCCTCGACGAGTTCTCTCAGTGCATTGAGGTACGCCTGACGGTACTTGGGGTAGTTGAGGAACTGGTACACCTCCGGGAAGAGACCCGAATTGGTCGGAGGCAGCGATGTGGATGGGCCGTCACCTGAGCCGAGTGTGAAGTCAATATCCCAGGGCAACAGGTACCATTTGCCTTCGTTCGAGGCGTAGTAGAAGGCGTTGTTCTTGCCCCGGCGATATCCATAGCTGTCCCAGTCGCCCACCGTATGGCGGATGGCCAGCATCTTGGCGAAATGCTCGGGGTGAACGACCGATTCGATGGTCTGCTCGTACCGCGGATTGCTGGACGGCGTATTCATCGCGGCGGCGAAGTCCAGCAGATGATCCCATGCATCGTCTTCCCGGTGCGAGCGTTTCTCAAAGCCCCAGCGATACGTCTCCTTGATCAGGGGATGCCGGGAGTCGTATTTCAGGCCTTCGTCAAGGTTCGAATACCCGGTGCCGTTGGAAGAGTATTCAAAGTAATCGTCGATCTTGTGGATGTAGCCATCCGCGTCGTCGGGGAACCACCTTTCGACATAATCCCCGTCGATCTTCTGGACGTCTTCGTAGTTGCTGTGGCTCCTGCCGTTGATGATCACGCGCACATATTCCTGCGTCGAGAATTGCAGGCCCATTTTTCGGTAGAACCAGTAGGAGGCCCGTTCCTGGAGTGGGCCACGACTGCTGCCTTCGGTGGCGTCGAGGTTGATCTCCTCGCGGCCGTGGAACTTCTGATCCGGGTTGAAATCGATGCGGTACCCGTAGCGGTCGCGCGGGTCGCGGCCAGAGCCGCTGCGGATGAACGGACTGCCACGGAAGCGAAGGCCGCAGTTGTAGAACACTTCCGTGTCATTGTAGACGAACGTGCAATCCATCAGTTCGTTCGAGAGGTTGGGCCGCGAGCGGAAGGTGCTGATGACATCGTCAGAGAGCCAGATGCGATAGGTGGCGAACCGGCTGTTCATCTGCACATCTCCCACACGGACCAGGCAGGTTCGGTCGGGTACGTCGGCGGTGGGGTCCAGCCGGCTGGGGAAACGCGTGAAGGCCGTACCATCGATAGCCTCGATGTAAAAGGCGCGCATCGCGCCGGCCGAGGCGCCGGGAATCGTGGCGGTGTAGAGGCCGTCGCCGGCAACTAAATCGTCGCCCGATCCGTCATCGATCATCGAGACATTGGCGTAGGCGCCGCTCCCTTCGGTCCGATAGCTGAGTGTCGCGGCGACCACGCCGTCGTTGTCGGTGATGCGAGCGGTAACGACGATCGGCTCGCCGGAGGCGGGAAGAACCGGGCTGTGGCGCACCTCCAGGATGTCCGGCGCCCGGTTGGCGGTAAAGGCGGTGTTCCGCAAACCGGGTGTGCCCAGATTGAAGGGGATCTCCAGTTCGAAGGCATGGGCCGGCCGCGGCGGCTGCACCGGGGACTGCTCTCGCGTTGTTCGCAGCAGCAGGTATCGGCTGCCGCGAATCCAGCGGGCCCAGCCGCGGAACGTCACCGCGCCGCTGCCGCCCGAAATGGACTGGTTGATACGGTTGGCTCCCGGATCGCCGTGCCCCGTGGCGATCAGATGCAATGCGCGCGAGCCGGAGTGGCGATCCGAGCTGGTCACGAAGGATCGAACGTGGTTGCCGAGAATTCGCCAGGGGGAGGTGCCATTCTCGAAACCGGCGTTGGTCAAACGGTTGGTCCCGCTGATGACCAGCTCGAGGTCGTCGAGGAGCAGCTCGCCCCGGTTCAGGAGCATCATGTCGAAGATGGTGGTCTGATCGTGCGTATATTGCGAATCGTTGGCGCTGATCGTGAAGGAGAACTCCTGCCAGGCGGTCTTGCCGCTCTCGTCGCTGGCGGCCCACGCGTCGGGGTTGCGGTTGTTGCTGCGCGGGTCGCGCAGTTCCAGGCTGGCTCCCTGGCCGTCGGCCCAGATGGGCCATCGTCCGCCATCACAGTACGTGACTTCATCAGCGGTCACTTGTAGGGGCGAATCATCATTCGCCCCTGCGGCCTGGCCGTTTGTTTGCGCGAGCGGATAGGACAGCCGGATGCAGTCGCTGTGATCGTTCAGGCTGCCGGAATAGGGACCGAACAGATTGACTCCGACATGGAGGTTCTCGTACACCGCCGCAAGGAAATTTGGCTCGCTGGCGACCACGAGATAGCCGCCGGGCGCCAGTTCAGCACCCTCCGGAAAGGTGTAGTCGATTCCCTCGGTGAAGGCCCATCCGCTCAGGGATACGGTTTGAGTGCCCTTGTTGTACAGTTCGACGTATTCGAACCGTTCATCCCGAATGGCGTGGTGGTACATGATCTCATTGATGACAATGTCGCCGACCTGTTCCTGATCGTTCGATGCGGCGAACGTCGGCGATGCCAGGAAGCCGAGACTGTCGGAGCCGTCGGGTGTCCGGCCGAACGTGATATCCGGCGGCGTCGCTTCATAGCGGAACGCGTCCAGCACGCGAACCGGCTGGGGCGTGAGATCGCCGGTAGCCGCCGTCACGTAAACCGTTTCGCCCGCCGCACTGAGCCCGAACGGCAGTCCGTCCGGCCCAGTTCCTTCGCCGGCGGCCCAGAATTCGCCCGGCTCCAGCGTGACGCCATCCGGGAGCCGGTACTTCAGCAGCTCGGCGGGATCGTCGCTGAGATAGACGTTGTCCAAGCGGACCGCAATCGGCCCGGGGTTGTACAGCTCGACCCAATCGAACGACCCGTCTGCCAAGGGCGGATTGGCCATCACCTCGTTGATTACCAGGCGGGTGCGCGGATCGTCGCTGCGTTCGACCGGCGCCAGGACCGCGCGAACGATCACGCATCCGAAGGCGTCGGAACTGCCAGATAGGCTGGCGTTGTGCACCTGGAAGGCCAGGACGTTCGTGCCGGCGACCAGCAAATTGCGCTGGGCGAGCAGATCCACCACGGCCGGTTCCGGGTCGGAGGCCGTGCCTCCTGGCTGGTTGAACGCCGGAGGGTTGCCTTCGATCTGTCCGGAATCGGCAATCCGCGCGCCGTTGAGATACAGCACGAAGTCGTCATCGTATTGAACTTCCGCCTGCAATTGCGAGAACGACTCGATTTGCTCGCTCGTCAGGACGAATCGCAGACGCGCGTAGATAGAGAGGTAATTCCCGTTCATGTCGTTCAACTGCGTGCCGACGTACTGCAACTCCGCCGCATCGTTGCTGTAACCGTACCCGCTGGGACCATCGCGCCAGGCGGTTGTGTTCGGGTCGTCGTTGAACTGCGGCTGCGTCCAGGCGATGGTAGGTTGTCCGCCGGGACCGGGCGACGGTTCGGCGGTTCCCTTGAAGTATCGCCCCGGATGGTCCACATCGATGAGCGTCAGGATGGACGGATCCTCGGACTCGACCTGGATCAGGTCGGATCCGCCGGGCGTGCCGCCGATCGATGTGCTCGGCGCCCATGTGGTTGCCTCGGCCGGATCGCCGCCCAGTTTGGCGAGCGTCAGCGAATGGCCCGTCCCGTCCGGGCTTACCGGCCAGGGCGCGCCGGCGCCGTAGCGAAACGAGATCAGGACCCCTCCGTTCTCGTTGCGCAATTCGATCCGCTCCCCATCGTTGCCCAGGCGGCCGCTGAAGGGTCCTTTGATCCGGCTTGGGCGGATGATTCCGTACGCCGCTTCTACGGCGGCCGGGTCCCGCGCGATCACCATGTGCTGCTTGGCGCCGAGGATGGTGTTCGGCTCGAAGATGTACTCGATCCCATTGGTAAACGCGCAGCCGCTCAGGTCCTCGAAGACGGCGCGGTCGTTATACAGCTCGATGAATTCGAGCGATTCGGCCTGGTCGGCGGGATGGTACATGATCTCGCTGATGACCAGGGCTGTAGCCGATTGAGGCACCCACAGAATCGCTGCGCACATCGCAGCCAGCACGATGTAGTCGTGCCCCCTGAATTGTCTGGTTCCCATCTGATCCTTTCTCCGATGACGGTCCCGATGACGATCAGGACCCTTCAGCCGCCTCCGCAGGCGGTGCTATGCCCGAAAGTCCGTTTGTCACAATCATCCGTGTTCCCAAAATCCCCCAACAAGCCATTCTACCAAATCGGCAGAGAATTTGCGCCGCTTTCGCCTTTGCGTTGGGTTTCTATTGATTGCCGAGGCTTTCTTGAGCAATTTTCGCGGGCCGACCGCCTGCTATCTGAGGGGCGTGACATATCGGAAGGCGGAAAGGTACAGGCACGGCGATTTCGTTCCCGCCGAGTCCTCCCTGTATCTGTAAAGCAGGCAACAACAAGTGGTTATGTGAGTGTGATCCAAGGGTAGTTCGTTGTCTGGTGGCTTGTCTACGAGGTTCCGGTACTGCCGACGCAACCGAACAGCGAATTCAGGATGGAATCGAGCAGTTCGCGGGTGCCTGCCAAGTTGCCGAGGCCTTGGGTAATCCGCTCGCGGTCCTGCACGAAAGGGGCTTGGACAAGCTCATGGCCGCAATGGGCCAGCATCTTCTCGATGCTCTGGGCGGAGTATTCCAGGTGGAACTGGAGTCCGAGAACGTGTCCGGCGTACTCGAAGGCCTGGTTGCGGCACGCCCGGCTCTGTGCGATACGGATCGCGCCCGAGGGGATTTCAAAGGTGTCGCCGTGCCAGTGGAAGGCCGTGAAACGCATCGGTAAGTCACGCAGCAGGGGCGAGCAATCATTCGCCCCTACCCCTGCCTGTGATTCCGCTACCATCTGGACTTTGAACCAGCCGATCTCGATGTGTGGATTCTGGACGACCTTGGCGCCGAGGACATCCGCGACAAGCTGGGCCCCCAGGCAAACCCCGATTGTCGGTATCCCCGTGCCAATGGCCTTCTCGATGAATCGCTTCTCCGCCAGCAGCCAGGGGTAATCGCGGTGCTGGTAGACGTTCATCGGTCCGCCCATGATGGCCAGCGCGTCAATCTGCTCGATCTTCGGCAGCGGGGCGCCGGTGTAGAGCTGCGTGTTCGTGATGGTGCAGCCGTGCTGCTCGGCCCAAGTGCCTATGTTGGCGGCATCCTCAAAAGGCACATGTCCAAGCCAATGAAGTCTCACGTTGCCGGCCCCTTATGAAAGTGCTGACCGAACAGCCTGCCCATACGCGGACGACCCGATGGCTGTTATAGCGTCTGTCGCACTGGCGTGCCAGATTCTTCTGTCTGCGCGCCGTATTGACTCCGTTGTGCGGCTTCGCTATATTCCGCACTCCTTTTTCGGTCGATCTTCGGATTCCATCCTATGTCGGACCAAATGCCGGCCTCCGCGAAGGAGGAGGCTTTGTACATCATATTCCTGGCGATGATCGCGGCCGTCCCGGCGATGGCGACGGACATGTACCTGGCGGCGATGCCCACGATTGCGTCGCAATGGCAGGTGCCGGAAAGCCGGGTGGGTTTGTCGCTGGTCCTGTGGTTCGTCGCGTTCAGCCTGTTTCTGTTGGTTTGTGGGCCCCTCTCGGACCGACACGGCAGAAGACCGGTTCTGCTGGCGGGCCTGACCTTGTTCGTCCTGGCCACGTTCGCCTGTGCCCTCGCGCAGGATGTCTGGCAACTGATCGGCTTCCGGATTCTCCAGGGCATCGGGGCGGCCGGCCCGTCATCCATGGCGCTGGCCATCTGTCGGGATCGATATGACGGTCTGCGCCGCAAGCGCGCACTGGCCTATATCGGAATCATCCTGACGGTCGTCCCAGCGGTTGCACCGACTCTCGGGGCCTGGCTGCTGGCCTGGTTCAACTGGCGGTTCATCTTCCTGACCCAGGGCATGCTGGGGATTGTGGCCCTGCTGGTGGCGCTTCGCTATCGGGAGACCGCAGCCGAGCGCGTCGCCGCAAACCTCCTGGGCCTGCTGGGCCGGTATCGGCGCGTGATCGAGAACCGGCGGTACTTGCTCACGAATATGGCGATGGGCCTGATCCTCGGACCGTTCTACGGCTTCATCGCGTTCTCGTCCATCGTCTACATCCAGATCTTCAATCTGTCCGAGAGGGCCTTCGGTCTGCTGTTTGGGGTCAATGCCCTGATGAGCATGGCCGGAGCCTTCACCTGCACCCGGGTCATCAGGTACTTCTCAGACTCCGTTCTCCTGTCCGTCTGTCTGGTCGGGTGTACGTTGGCCGGTGGGGGCATTCTGATAGCGGGCCATTGGCACTACCTGGCCTTCGCAGGCTTTATGTGCGCGATCACGTTCTTCTGCGGAATGAGCCGTCCGTTAAGCAACCATCTGATCCTGCAACAGGTCGACTGCGACATCGGTTCGGCTTCGTCGTTCATCGTATTCTACCAGTTCATGGTCGGCGCCGTCTGCATGCGCATCGTCACAACAGACTGGTCCGATCCCATCTTCGTGTTCGGCTTGGTCGCTCTCCTGCTGCCGGCGTCGGTGCTGGCGATCTGGCCGCTTCTGCTGCGGATGCTGAACGAGCCTGTTCCGACCGCCGTTGGGTCGTGACGGGGTGAGGCGTTCTGGTCCGCAGGGGTGTGTTGACGTCAGTCTTCCAGAGTCACGGGTTCGGTGCCCGGGGCGCTGAGACCTCGTCGCTGAAGGAGGGAGCCTTCCAGCCGGTAGAGGGCGACCAGGGCCTTGAAGTGGTTGGCGATGGCGCGAATCTCGGCGATCTGGCTGGCCACGAGGTCACGCTGGACCTGGGCCACGAGCAGGGAGGTGGATTTGCCGACGCGGAACTTCTCCGTTTCGACGCGGAGCGCTTCTTCCTGGAATTGCCGGGTGGCAGCGGTGGCGGCGATCTGCTCGCGCGTGCTGGTCACGACGACATAGGCGGAACGGACGTCGACCTGGGCGAGCTGGATCAGGTTCTCCAGGGCCTTGATCGACTGGGCCCTGGAGACCGTGGCGCGCGTATGACGGGCCCTGGCGGCGCGGTTGCCGGCGGGCAGTTCGAACAGCAGTCCGGCCTCCACGTCGTAACTGATGCCGTCCAACTCGTTGACGGCGTCGGAGAATGTTCTGGCGTATCCGGATTTGCCGTAGGTGACGAAGGCGTCCAGTCTCGGCAGCAGACCGTTGCGTGTTCGGACGACCTCCAGTTCGCCTCGCCGGATCAGCAGACGCGCCTGATTCAGATCGGGACGCATCCGCAGGGCCACCTCGGCGTGCTGTTCGACGGGATCGAGCGGGGTGTCCGGCAGGGTCGTCCGGTATTCCAGTTGGATCTCCATCTCCCAATCGATCGGGTCCGAGGGATTCAACAGACGAATCAGGTTCAGGCGCTCCCGCGCCAGGTTGCTCCGTGCGGTGATCAGGTTCTCTCGCCGCAGCGCCACCTCCGCCTGAGCGGCGGCCAGCTCCGTCTCGGCCAGCGTGCCGATGTGGATCCGTTCCTGCGCCTCGGCCATTTGCTGTTCCGCCAGGCGCAGCGAGTCCGTGTAGATCCCGATCTGACGCTGGGCCAGAGCGTAGTCATAGAAGCTGCTTTCCACCTGCTCGACCAATGCCTCCATGAATCCTCGCAGCTCATACTCGGATATCTGGGTGTCGATTCGGGCCTGGTGGACTGACGCGAGGTTCACGCGAACGTCTCTTCCTCGCAAGAGGGCTTGCGTGACCGAGATGCCGAGGCGATTCGAGACGAATGTGTCGCTGTAGAGCGACGAATCGGTGTAGTTGGTCGACGCGTCCAAGCCGACGGTCGTGCCGGTGGGAAACAGCTTGTCCACGGCGATCAGGCCGGTGGCGGTGTCGGCAATCTGGCTCTCGATGCCGGAGCCCGCGCGCGAGAGCCGATCGGCGACGGTCCGTCTTTGGGACCCCTGGCCGCTGAGGACCGGGTCAAAGATCGCGCGTTGCTCGTCCTCAAACGTCCGGCTGATTTCCGGCGTCATTCGCTGAACGATCAGCGACTTATTATTCTCCATGGCCAGCAGGATGGCCCGCTGGACGTCGATCCTCAGCGGCTCGACTTGCGCCGGGTTCGAGGTCGCTTGCAGGGGCGAATGATCATTCGCCCCTACGGCCGTGCTGGCCGCAGGATCTGCGAAAGAAACGGCAAAAAGCAAAAGGCAAACATCAAAATAACGGAATCTGCCTTCGGCGGATGACTTCCTCATTTTTGCATCTTGCTGTTTTATCTTTGCTTTCATAATCGCCATCACAGGTTACACATTTGAGACAGGTTTCCCCCGGTACGGGCGAATGATTATTCGCCCCTACGTGAGCCGCGGGCCTCTGCACGCCAGGCGTGGCGCTCGAAGAGCGAATAAACGACCGGCACGAAGATGAGCGTGATCAGCGTCGAGCTGAGCAGCCCTCCGATGACCGCGCGGGCCATCGGGGCTTGTGCCTCGCCGCCTTCCCCCAGGCCCAGCGCCAACGGGACCAGGCCGATGATCGTGGTGGTCGCGGTCATGAGGATCGGCCGCAGACGCCGGCGGCCGGCCTCCTCGATCGCCTCGCGGATGGGCAACCCGTCGCGACGACGCAGCAGGTTCGTGTGGTCGACCAGCAGAATCGCGTTGTTGACCACGATACCGCCGAGCATGATGCATCCGATGAACGATTGGATGTTGAACGTCGTGCCGGTGAAGAACAGCATCCCGATGACGCCGATGCCGGCCAGCGGCACCGAGAACATCACGACGAATGGGTCCCGCAGCGACTCATACTGGCAGGCCATCACCATGTAGACGAGCACCAGAGCCAGGATGCAACTGAACAGCAATTCTCGAAAAGACTCCTGCTGTTCTTCGTAGTCGCCCCCATAGCCGATGGTGAAACCCGAGGGCACAGGGACCGAACGAAGCCGGCTCTGGACGTCCGCAATCACCGAGCCCATGTCCCTTCCGCTCACCTCGCCGGTGACCGTGATGATCCGTTCCTGGTCCTTGCGCTCGATGAGCACGGGCCCGCTTCGTGGCACGCTATCCACGACGTTGCGCAGAACGACAGGCTGTCCATCGGTGTTCGTGAGGGTCAGATCGAGGATGTCCCGCAGGTCGCTCTTCTCGGCGTCACGGAGCTTGACCAGGATCGTGAACTCGTCGCCCGCCTGGCGATAATAGCCTGCCCGGGTGCCGGAGAGGATCGTCTGAAGGGCGTTGGCGATCCGGGAGACGGTCAGGTGCATGTCTGCTGCTTTCTGGCGGTCGATGATGATCTGCTGCTCCGGGCCGCCGGGATCGCGGCTGATCCGAGTGTCGGCGATGCCCGGGACTTCCACCATGATCTCCTGAACCTGCTGGGCCATCAGATCGGCGGTCTTGAAGTCGTGCCCGCGGATCTCGACGACGACCTTGTTGGCTTCAGTGGTGCCCATGCGCATGATGAACAGCCCCTGACCCGCCCGGGTCCGGACCATGGTCCCGGGAATCCCGCTGAGCTTCTTTCGGAGATCGTCGGCGATCTGCTGGCTGGACCGGGTCCGCTGGGCCTGAGGGACCAAGGCGATACGGATGTCGCCGGTGTGGCCCCCGCCGCCATACCACCGGGAGCCGCCGACGTTGACGACGACGTTGCGAATCTCCGGCACGTTCTCATTGACGATCTTCTCGATGGTCCGGAACTTGCTGTCCAGCAGATCGAGACGGGTGCCCACCTCCATCTCCACCTCCACACGGACCTCGCCCTCGTCCGTGCTGGGCATCAGCTCGGCGCCGAGGTAGCGCGCCAGGAGCCCGGTCACGCCGAGCAGCACGGCGGCGCCGATCACGACCAGCGCCCGGTGCCGCAGGGCAGTGTGCAGGAGATTCCGGTAGCTGTTCTCCATGCCGGTGAGGAGCCGCCCGCTCGCCTCGTACAGCCGGCGGTTCAGTGTCCGTCGGCTCGTGGCGTCCCAAGGCCCGGAGCGCAGGATTCGCGCGCAGAGCATCGGCACCACCGTCAGCGCTACCGCCAGAGAGCACAGCAGGGAGAACGCCACGACGATGGAGAGCTGTTTGAACATCACGCCGGACATGCCCCGCATGAACACCAGGGGCAGGAACACCACGACGGTCGTCAGTGTACTGGCGATGACCGCCGCCGTGACCTCATTGGCGCCGTCCACGGAGGCCTGCTCGATCGACTCGCCGGTCTCGTGAATCCGGTAAATGTTCTCGAGCACGACGATGGCGTTGTCCACCAGCATGCCGATGCCCAACGCCAAGCCACCCAGCGTCATGATGTTCAGCGTCAGGTCATTGAAGTACAGCAGGGCGAAGGTCGCGATGATGGAAACGGGAATCGCGGTGGCGATGATGACGGTGCTTCGAATGTTGCGCAGGAACAACAGCAGGATGACGACGGCCAGCAGGCCGCCGTACATGGCCGAGCTTCCCACATTGCGGATCGAATTCTTGATGTACTGAGACGTATCAATGATCGGGACGATCCGGATCTGAGGGATGTCCCGGTTGATGCGTTCCAGCTCGGTCAAAGCGCCCCGGGCCACGTCGACGGTGTTCTTGCCCGACTGCTTGCTTACCGCCATGCGAATCCCCGGTTCGCCGTCTACGCGCACGATGCGGGTAATCCTCTGCCAGGAGTCCTCGACCAGGGCGATCTCCTTCAGTTGGACGGGCGCGCCCTGGCGCACCGCAATGACCGTGTCCTGCAATTGCCGCAGGTCCGTGTACTCACCGGGGGTGCGGATGGTGATTTCGTAATTGCCCTTTTCGATGCTTCCGGCCGGGATGTTCACGTTGCCCTCGCGGACCTGTGAGACGATCTGGTCCAGCGGAATGGCCAGCGCGTTGATCTTGGCCGGATCGAGGCTGACGTGAATCTCGCGTTCGAGCCCGCCGAAGATGTCTACCGCCGCGACGCCGGGGACACGTTCCAGACGGTACTTCACCTGATCCTCCAGAATCAGGCGGGTTTGCACCGGATCGAGCCGGCTGGAGGCGCCGAGGATCAGGATGGGAAACGCGGCCAGGTCGAACTTTCGCAGCGTCGGCCGGTCTGCTTCTTCGGGCAGCCGTCCTGTCACGCGATCGAGGCGATCGCGAATGTCGTTTGCGGCGGTGTCAAGGTCGGTTCCCCACGTGAAGGTCACGCGAACGTTGCCCTGGCCTTCGACAGACGTGGAGGTGAGCTCTTCCACGCCCGGCACAGCACTCATCACCTGCTCGATGGGGCGGGTGATCAGCTCCTCGATTTCCTCGGGTCCGGCGTTCTCGTACGTGCAGGAGATGCTGATCGTCGGGTAGGAAATGTCCGGCATCAGGTCGATGGGAAGACGCAGCAGCGAAACCCCGCCCAGTATGACCACGATCAGAACGACCATGATCGTGAAGATGGGCCGATGGACAGAGAACTGCGAGATCTTCATCGCGTGCCTCCCTGCCGGACAGAGCCCGAGCCATCGGCGGAGCCCGGAGGGGCAGACTCCTGTTCGGTGCCGACGGTCTTGTGCTGTGGCAGCGTGACACGCGACCCGTTTTCGAGCAGGTGATTGCCGAGCGTGACGACGAAGCCGGAAATCTCCGGTTCGACGATCTCTACAACTTCTCCGTTGACGATCCCGGTCGTAACGGGCACGAAGCGAACCTGCGAGGTCGGACCTTGAGATGACCCTTTGAGCCCCTGGGGGGTCGTTGCGTCCGGTGCGGCCGCTTCCACGAGGAAGACGCCCTCTTGCCCGGACCTTCTGACGATGGCGCTGAATGGCGCGAGCGTGACGTTCTCGTGCGTGGCGAACTCGACCTGCGCCCGGATGAACATGCCCGGCTTGAGCAGACGGTCGGGATTGGGGACCTCAATCTCCACGCGAGCCTGGCGGCTGGTCTCTCGGATCAGCGGAGCGATTCGCTGGATCCGGCCGGCAAACGTCCGGCCGGGATAAGCATCCGTCGTGATCATCGCCTGTTGCCCAATCCGAATCTTCGGATAATCCCTCTCGATTACGAAGACGACCGCCACCAGCGGGTTGTTCTCGAGAATGGACACGATCGGCTGGTTCATTTGCACCAGGGCGCCCTCATCCACGAACCGTTCTCCGACCACGCGATTCGGATCGCCCGCCTCCCAGAAGGCGCGAACCTGCGTGTACGACAGTTGCAGTTTCGCCGCCTCCAGGGCGGCTTCCCTCTGCGCCACCTGGGCCAGCGTGACCTTCAGTTGCGTCTGGCTGGCGTTGTACTGGGCGGCGGCAGCGTCCATCTCTGCGACCGAAGCGATCTGCTTTTCCCGCAGGGCCGTGACTCGCTCGTATTCGCGCTTGGCCAGATCGAGCGCGCTGGCCCCGTTCTCCGCATTGGCCTTGGCCACCTGGAGTTCCGCCCGGGCCTGCTCGACCTGCCGTGTGAACTGCTCGTCGTCGAGGACGGCGATCACCTCGTTGCGCCCGACGCGGTCGCCGATGTCCACGAGGAGCTTGCGCAGCCAGCCGGTGGCCTTCGAAGCGACCACGAACTGCGACTTCGGCACCAGCGAGCCGGTGAAGACGCCGATGTCCCGAATCATGTCCTTGCGCAGCGGCTGCACTTCCACCGCGACGGCAACGGAACGATTCGGTTGTCCCTTCTGCCCCGATGCCGCGATGCGTCTATGCGTTTCCCATCCGGCGGCAACGACTCCGATGACAACAACGGCAATGAATACCAGTTTCTTCATTCACGTGTTCCTATGTTCTGTCTGACAACACCCGGGTCAATCCTCGTTTTCGGTTTGGGGCCGGGGCCGCGTCGAACGGTTCGTTGCCGCCAGCCTCGACATCTTCACGCATCGTCTTGATTCCTGCCAGTGAGAAACGGGCAATGTGATCGGTCAGCGTCTTGACCAACTGATCGGTCGGCGCATCGAACCTCACATGAGGCGGAACCTTGCCGCTGAACAAGCGAATTCCGATGGCGATGCACTGGTGTACTACGCTCATGGCGCACAGATGGATCTGTTCGTCATTGGCCCCTGGGCCAAGCATCTCCCTCATCAGCCGGCCCATACGTTCCTGCAGGGGACGCAGCGCATCGTTTTTGACGTGCTCGATGACATCGGTCGGGTTCATCATTTCGCGCAGCAGCAGCCTGCCGGCGTGTCCGATCCGCCCGCGGTCGGCGAGTTTGCCGACGAGCGAATGGATGGTCCCGCGAAGGCGGTCCTCGGCCGGCGCATCGGGCCCGAGCCCGCCTTCGGGAGGATACGCCTCGTTGGCCTCATCGAAGGCACGACGCCAGACTTGGGCGTAGAGTTCTTCCTTGGAGCCGAAATGGTAGCTGACGGCGGCGATGTTGCTTGCGGCCCGCGAGCAGATGTCCTCGACGGTGGCTTCGTGATAGCCCTTCTCCGCAAAGACCTCCCGTGCCACGGCGAGAATCCGGTCACGCGTTTCCACTCCGTCTTTTCGTCTGGCCACGTCAAGCCTCGGGTCTGTGTGCCTGCGATCGCCGGTGCGAATCATTGTACGCCTGTTTCAAAAGCACATTTGAAATGCGCAGGGGCCTGTGCGTCAAATGGATTTCTGGACAGTCGACATGGTTTCTTGCCGCAGCGGCATGAGTCCTATAAACAACGCCCTTGCTGGCATGATAGGTGCCAACGCGCCGGTGGCGATGGATACCGCGGTTCGCAACGGTCGAATGTGCGGCTGCCTGTTACTCGACGGTGAACCGGAAGATCGTCGTGGTTCTGTACTCCTGCCCTGGTCGGAGCACTGTTGACGGAAAGTGCGGCTTGTTGGGCGAATCGGGGAAATGCTGCGTTTCCAGGCAGAAGCTGTGGTGCGAGCCATAGACTTTGCCCTGCTTGCCTCTGACGTTGTTCATCCCGTTGGCGGTGTAGAGCTGCACTCCCGGCTCGGTGGTGTAGACCTCCATGACCCGGCCGCTGAGGGGCTCGCGAACACGGGCCGCCAGGACCGAGGAGCCATACGAGCCTTTGAGCACATAGTTGTGGTCGTATCCCCGCGTTTCGGTCAGCTCATCGATTCGGTCCCCAATCCGGCGGGGTTCGGTGAAGTCCAGAGGCGTGCGCTGGACGCTGCGAATCTCCCCCGTGGGGATCAGGCCTTCGCCGGCCGGAGTGTACCACGGTGCGGCAATCATCAGCTCGTGGTTCAGCACGTCCCCGCTGCCGGCACCGGCCAGGTTGAAGTAGCTGTGATTCGTGAGGTTGATTACAGTCGGCTTATCCGTGGTGGCGGTGTATGTGATCTTGAGTTCGTTCTCCTCGGTCAGCGCGTATGTGACGGTGCACTGCAGGTTGCCTGGAAAGCCCTCCTCGCCGTCAGGGCTGAAGTGGGTCAGGCGAACGCCGATTTCCGTGCCGTCCCGATAGCTCGAGCCTTTCCAGACGACTCGGTCGAACCGCTTGTTGCCTCCGCCGTGGATGTGATTCTTGCCCGCGTTGGCGGTGATTCGGTGCTCGACACCATCGAGCATGAATCGTGCGCCGGCGATCCGGTTGGCATAGCGCCCGACGACGGCGCCGAAAAGCGGGTTCCTCTTGACGTAGGAATCGAGGTCATCGAAGCCGAGCACGACGTCGGCGAACTGCCCGTGGCGGTCGGGCACGTCGAGCGAAACGAGAATGGCCCCATACGTGATGACCTTCGCCCGCAGTCCGTGTGCGTTGGTGAGGGTATAGAGCATCACATCCCGTTCATCCGGCGTCGTGCCGAACGGGGTCTCAGAGAGGCTTGTGATCGCTGGCTGGTCGGCCCATGCCGGCAGGGTGAATACAAGGATGGCTGCGATCAGTAACAACAGGACACATGAGGGTCTGCCGGTCATGGTCTGTCTCTCCTACACCTGGAGCCTGCTGACACATTGTGCATTGGCCGCGGAACGACGATGAGATTGTAGGCACAGCAAGCCGGCCCGGTCAAGACGACGGTCCGGCGGCACTCGAT
>CAZNSM010000008.1:0-16306 GCA_964575615.1 uncultured Pirellulales bacterium
CCACGTAGCTGTTGACATAGACTTCGCTGCGTCCGTCGTTGTCGATGTCTGCGATACTCAACGAGCCCTCGGTGTCGAACGGATCGCTGAGCCGGGTCTTCCAGATGGTGCTTCCATCGACGCCGACGGCCTGCACGCCGTCCTCGACGCAGAAGACCAATTCGGGCTGCCCGTCGCCGTCCAGATCGGCGATGGCGGTTCCCTTGCTGCTGCCGCCGCGCCACTTCTTGACGAGCTGGCCCTGGTGATCGAGGATGTGCGCGTAGATGTTGCTGACGCCGGGACCGTAGCCGCACACGGCGATTTCCACGTCGCCATCCCGATCGAAGTCGGCCACGCTGATGGAGCCTTCGCAGGCGTATCGCCGCTGCCAGAGCGAAGTGCCGTCGGCCTGAAAGGCGTAGAGACCGTCCATGTCACCCGGGTCCGCATTGAGGCCGACGAGGATTTCGCTGTCGCCGTCTCCATCGAGATCCGCCAGCACCGGATAGCCGACGATGCTGTAGTACCAGCCGCCCAGTGCCTTCGGCCAGCCATCCACCCATTCACCGCTCTCGGCGTGCCAGGCGCAGACGATTCCGTCGTAGTTGCACGTTCCGACAATCTCGTAATCCCCGTCGCCGTCGATGTCACCGACCGCGCAGTACGGCGGATCGTAGGCGAAGGTCAGTTCCTGAGGCCAGCCCGGCAGGACCGTGCCGTCCTCGCGCCAGACGGACAGCCGGGGAATGCCGTCGAAGTTGGTCCAGGAGATCGAGGACTGAACGATTTCGTTGCGTCCATCGCCGTCCACGTCCATGCAGATCGGTCCACCGAAGAACTGATCGTCGGGCGGATAGGGAACCTCTTTCGGCGCCGGCCATGGGGTTTGCGCCGGCGCCCATCTGACGCCAAAGATTTTCCGGTCGTGGTGCGTCTGTCCCTCGGTCGTCACAGCGAGTCTCAGCTCAAACGTGCCGGCGCCGGGATCGGCCAGCGCCAGTCGGACAAGTCCGTTCGGGTCGGCCGGATTGGCGCCTTCGGCGACGAGCGTCCAGTCGTGGTTGCCGTAGGTGCTGTACTCGAGACGATAGCTGTCGCCGTGAACGAACAGAAGCACATCGATGGCATTGACGTCAGCGGCGACGGATTCCGCCTGCCGGGGAGCGACGATCTCGCCCAGCGGATGCCTTCGGTCGGCCGCTTGGAGGGCCTCATAGGCGTTGACGCGTCCGGTCCCGATGTAACCAAGGTCGGGATCGACCAGGCCGTAGTAGACAGGGTCGGTCGTGTTCTCCAGGACCGCGCGAAGCTCGACGTGGGTCAGGTTGGGCTCATGAGCCAGCACCAGTGCGGCAACCGCCGCGACATACGGCGCTGAAAACGACGTCCCGGCGGTGGCGATATACTCGCCGTTCAGATCGGTGGTCACGATGTCCGTTCCGGGAGCGGCGATGTCCACCCAGGATCCAAACGTGCTGTGGTCGGTCTTGGCGTCTTCTCCGTCGGTGGATGCGACGGACATGACGTTGTAGTAGGCCGCCGGATAGTACACGTCATCGGTGGCAGAGTTGCCGGCGCTGGCGACCAGCAGGACCCCTTCCGCGAACGCGTGATTGATCGCCTCCTGCATGATAGGGTCGTCCATCCAATCCGGTTCGTCGATGCCGGCGCCGAAGCTCATGTTCACAATATCAGCGTGGTTGGCCGTCGCATAGTTCAGACTCTCGGCCACCTCGGCCGTGGTGATGTAGAGGCTGACGCGCAGCGGCATGATGCTGCACTGCCAGTTGACGCCGCAGACGCCTTCGCTGTTGTCGCCGACCGCTGCGATGACCCCGGCGACCATCGTCTCGTGTCCTTCGATGCCGTAGATCACCGACTCGGGAATGAGCCGGTTGTTCTGGCTCTCGAAGTTCCATCCATGGATGTCGTCGACGTAGCCGTTGTTGTCGTCGTCCACGCCGTTGCCGGGAACCTCGTCGGCGTTCAGCCAGATGTTGTCTTTCAGGTCGGGGTGATTGACATCCACGCCCGTGCCCAGCACCCCCACCACGACGTCACGACTGCCCGTCGAGATGTCCCATGCATCGGTCATCTGGATCAACTGGTGAGCGTACTGGTCGGCGAAATCGGGATCGTTGGGCACCCGGCAGGGATGGTACACATAGTTGGGTTGGGCGGACTCGACGTCCGGGTCGTTGCGAAGCTGTGCGCAGACCGCCTTAACGTCGCCTTCGGTCTGGAGCAGGTAGAAAGGCCGTTTGGCCTGTCTCTGGGATCTCGTCCTGGCCCCGGCATCGAGAAGGACCGACTTGCGGACCTCAAGCGGGTGGCGTCTCTGGAGACGCAGCAGGGCGGCGTCATCCTGTGGCGATGTCGCCTCGCCGGCCGAGGTCGCGACGGCCTTGAGCCTGACGAGGACCTCGCCCGGGACATAGTGCAGCCTGTCGGCCGGGTGGGTACCCTCCACGGCGGGACGGGCCTGTTCGGTGACCCGCTCGGTCTGCTGTCCTGCTGTCGACGGTGGTGTATGTGCCATCGCCGAAACCACGATCAGCGTCGCCGTTGCGACCGCCATGATTCTGCTTGGATTGCGCGTTTTCATGCGTACTGCCTCCACCACATTCTTCCACATCGCTCCCAATGGACCGGCAACCGAGTCCCCCGCTCCTGCAAGGCCATCGCCTTTCGCACGGGACCTATATTGCCCATTATAACGATCCTTTGGCGGTGGGCAATCCCCAAAATCGTCGCAACGTGTCGTGATCCGCTTGGAACGAGGCGTCCATCATGCTCTGCGCGCGGACTGCCCGCGAGGACACGGCGCTTGCCCGTCTCAGTCGTCTCGGCCATAATGCCTTTGCGAATAACGAGCCGATGCGCATCATCCTGAGCAGAGAACGGTCGCATTGAGGGGTCGCGACGCGATGCAGAAGATGGATCAAGCGATTCTGTCGCAAGGCAGTTGGGCGGTCGAAGGCGTGTTGACGGTGACCTTCCCGACGGCGGCGTGTCTTCTGACGGCGCTGATGGCCTTCGGGGCTCGGGCGATTTCACCCGCTTCGCCTGCTTTCCAGGTGGTTGTCAACGGCTTCCTGGTCGGCGTGCTTGTGTTCGCGGCGCGCCGCCGGAGGTCGGGCGGTCTGTTGACTGCTGCTGTTGTGCTGACCGTCGGCATGCTGGGTTTTGCCCCCGGCGCGTCGGCGCGGGTCGCGGTGCATACCATCGTTCTGATGATTGCCCTGACCGGTATCGTATTCGTGAACGCGAGGCTTCTGCCCCGACGTTCGCGTCCGAGTTTCTGGCGGACGTTTCTGGCTTGGGCGGTCGTCACGACGGCGTTCTACTTCATGGGGGGTGTCGTCCTGTTGCTTCTGTTCCGCGCGACGGAGGCTGGGCTCTATCTGCGCCTCTACGCGAGATTGTCCACCACCTTGGGCCTCGGTCTTGCCCTCGGCTTCGCCCTCCTTGACCGCCTCGCCCCCGTCGTCTGTCGGGGGACCGCCTGATGCCAAGATCGCTGGGGGTACCGGAAGATTCGCAGCGATTGAGTTCTCACGTGCCTTGCTGGGTGTGTATGGTCTGGAGAGACTTCGAGACAGGAGTGACATGTCACCGGTAGCATCGGCATTTCTGGAGACGCTGGGCGTTGTGGCACTGGCAGGTGCCGGCGTTCTGTCAGGCCTTCGCTGTTCGAGATGGCGCAGGCCCTGGTGGTTAGTCGGCTATGTAGCGCCATTGCTGCTGATGATCACGATCAGCCTGGCCCGATGGTGGCCGAGGCTGGAACAGCATCCCCCGTTTGAATGGGTCATGGCAGGGCGGGTGGAGTTTGCGTTGCTGGCGGTCATCTGTACCCTGCTGCTGACGACGCCGCTGTCCCGTCTGTCGCGGCGACGCGACCGGGTATGGCTCTCGATCCTCATGGTCGTCTGTGTGATGAATCTGTCGGTGCTGCCCTTTCTGGCCCCGGCCATGAACTATCATGAGCTTGCGAGTCTCCGGACCACCGTGGATTATGGCGGCGTGTGCCTTCAGGGCACTGGATACACCTGTGGACCTGCGGCGGCGGTGACAGCGCTTCGCGTCATCGGCATCGAAGCGGAAGAAGGGGAGTTGGCTATCCTGGCTCACACCACGCGTTTTGCTGGCACGCAGCCGGATGTCCTCTGCGATGCGATTGAGGAGCGATATGGTGTGCCTTGCCGGCAGGTCTATTTCCGCGACGTCTCAGAACTCCGCAGCCGGGTGCCGGTGATCGCCGTGGTCAAGTTCGCCTTTCTGATCGATCATCTCGTGACAGTTCTGGATGTGGCGGAATCTGTGGTTGTGGTCGGCGACCCCTTGCAGGGACGCATCGAGATGACACATGAAGAATTCCTGTCACGCTGGCGGAGGTATGGCATTGTTCTGCACCCCTGCGATTCGATCCCATCCAAGGCGATCTGAATCGTGGGCAATACGGCACCTGTCCGCCGTACACGGACAACGCCGAGGCTTCCGGGGCAAAGAAGACGGACCGGCCGTTCGCGGCTCGCAGAACGGCCGGCCCGCTCAATGGTCTTGGGTTACCCTATCGGTCAGGCCAGCGCCTGCTTGCAGAACTGAACGCAATTGGCCGTCTCGGTGACGGAGTCCGAGCCCTGCGGGATCGGGTATTCCAGCTCGATGTCGGCCGGAATGTCCCACTTTTCTCTCTTGAGCAACTGGAGAACCAGCGCCACCGGCGTGTCGCCCTGGCCGAACGGCATGTTCGGGCCGTTGTTGACCTTGCGGTCCTTCAAGTGCAGGCTGAGAATACGATCGTGGAACTTCTCGATGATCGGGATCGGAGACTGATTGGTGCCCGCGACGTAGTGGCCGATGTCGAAGTTGATCCCGAGGTACTTGCCGTAGGACAGAATCGCTCCATCGTAGGTCGTCGGCGTCAATTGCGTATGGTTGTGGAAGCCGATCATGATCTTGTGCCGGTCGGCGATGGAGCCGAGTCGCTTGGCCGCCTCTTCCGACAGCTCGCGCGTGATGCCCCTGGCGCCGAGCGCCTTGGCGACGTTGAAGTAGTAGTCGATCTCGCCGTCGCTCATGTTGCCGTCGCCGATGCTGCCGAACTTGACGATATGAATCTCGACGCCCGCGTCGTTGTACATCTTGCGCAGCGCCCGGAACTTCTCCATCGGGGCCGACAGTCGCCACTGAAGCTGCGCCTCGCGGCTCTGCTGCATGGCCTTGCGCTGCTCGTCAGTCATCTCCCGGCGTCCGCGCATGGCCGCGGGGACTCCGGCGTATTGTTCGACCGGCTCGCCCATCAGCTCGATCGAGCTGATCCCACACCGCACGACGTACCTGAGGATGTCCTCCGCCGTGCCGGGCAGGTCGCGGAAGCTGTAGGTGATCGTCCCGATCTGTACGCCGTTGAAATTGGAGTTGGGTTTGCCCGCCGGCTGGGCGCCGGCACGGCGCATCGCAGCCCCCGGCGCCATGGCCATGGCCGCCGCGGCTGCAGCGCCTCCCAGCAGTTCCCGGCGGGAGATTGTTCGTCGTTTGTTCGCTCGTTCGTTGCTCTTCATGGTCGTGCTCCTCAATGTCAGCACCAGTTCAGGTGATCGCGGGGGGCGAGACGCCGCATGAAGAGGCTCTTGTCGGCCTCCTCATCGTTGGTGATCTTCATGTTCTTCGCGTCCCAGAGCAGCGTCCGGCCGGGGTGCAGCAGGGCGATGTCGCCCAGGACGATGATCTCCGACAACGGTCCGGCGTATTCGAAAGACGACATGGCCGTATCTTCACCCTTGCAGGCCAGCGTCCAGTTGTCGAAGTGCGTCCGACCCTTGCAGCGGAACGCCACCGCCGGCGGGCGGGGCGTCTCTTTCATCACGCTCTCGGGAATGATCCGCGCGCCCTGGCTGTGGCTGCCCGCCATGATCGAAGCGTGTTCGCCAACCATGACCGAACCACTGTCGATCCCGCGACGCTCGGGCTCCAGGTGCTTGGGACGCGGAAACTCGATGTCGTCGCCCAGGTAGTACTTCATTGTGACCGGCGGCATGTTCCCTCGCGGGCCGAACTCATACGTGATGACGCCGGACCTCGGAAGCGATCCGGGATAGGCGGGGGTCTTCACCTCCGCCCGCACGCTGAGCGGCACGCGCAGGTCCAGGGCGTAGTAGGCCGGATCGAAGATGTGTGCCGCCATGTCGCCCACCGCGCCGCTGAAGTGCGTGTACCGGATCCACTCTCGGTTCATGTAGCTGGTGCTGAAGGGGATCATCTCCGCCCGGTTCAGGTACAGGTCCCAGTCCAGCGTGTCCGGCACGACGCTGCCCTCTACGGGCGGTTTGTCGATCCAGTAGTTCTTGGTGGAATAGCAGACGACCTCTCGGATGGGGCCGACCGACCCGGCCTGGCCCCAGTCCCGCAGCAGGGCCGAACTGGGGCCGGAATGGCCCTGGTTGCCCATCTGCGTGACGACCTTTGGATACTTCTTCGCTTCCTCCGTCAGCAGACGCACCTCATTGACCGTGTGGCAGAGCGGTTTCTGGCAATACACGTGCTTGCCGTGCCGCATGGCGTACAGGCAGATCGTGTAATGGTTGTGCTCGGGCGTGGCGATCAGCACGGCGTCGATGTCCTTGCCGATCTTGTCGAACATCACGCGGTAATCGGTCCAGAGTGTGATCCCTTGCAGGTTGGTGCGATTGCGAATCTGTTTGCTGCACCAGTCCTTATCGACGTCGCACAGGGCGATCACATTGTCAGTGCCTGCCAGGTACTCGGCGTTGCTCGAACCCTGCATGCCCACCCCGATGCAGGCGATATTGAGCTTGCTGTTGGGCGAGGGGCCCGCCTTGAGGATATTGAACGGCGCCGCACCAACAGCCGATGCGGCCAGTGTGCTCTTGAGAAAGTCGCGACGTCTCATCGATTTCATGGTCTGTGCCTCCACCCAAAAGGGATTTCGAACGTGCTGCGGCCGTCATGTTTCTACTTCGTGCCCCATAGACTACCGCACAAGCGGCGTCACCACAATCTTATCTTCGGCGCAACCGGTACCAGCCCTATGGCATGCCTGCCAGGCAAGCAGGGTTTGACAGGATGAGCGAGACGGCGGTAGAATTGCGGCCCAGAGAAAGGACAGGATATGTCGGAAATGAGCGGAGAAGCGATCTCGTTGGAATGCGACGACGCGAAGCGGCGCCGGCGACACTTTCGCTGGTGGTATGCGGTCCTGATTCTGCTCGTCCTGTTGGCCTTGGGTCTTCTCTCGCAGAGGTTCTACTGGCGACGGCAATTCGAGGCGCGCGTCGCGGCGCTCGAAGCGGCGGGATATCCTGTCCGCGCCGAACAGCTCGAAGCGATGTATGCGCCGCTGCCGCCGGGGCAGGCGAACGCGGCCGACCTGCTCAGAGAGGCGGCCGAGCTCTACCGCGATTCGCTGTCGGTCCAGCAGGTCAAGCTGCTGCCGCTGGCGGGTGATGGCGAGATGCCGGCGCGCGGTCAGCCGATACCCCCGGACGTGAAGGAGATCGTGACGCGGTTTCTCGACGAGAATCGCGGAGGTCTCGAGCGGCTTCATCGAGCGGCCGGTCTCGATGGATGCCGATATCCTGTGCGGTGGTCGTTCGATGAGGCGGCCGACTGGTCTCTGCACAGGACGTATCGCAGCAGCAGTTTGCTTTGTTTGTCGGCGTTGCCGTCGTTTGACGATGGGCAGACGGAGGCGGCGGTCGATGCGCTGATTGCCGCCCTTCGATTCGCGCGATTCGTGCGACAGGTGCCGACACTGAGCACGAGACTCACGTATATCGGAATGTGCGATGACGTGGCAGTGACCTTGGAGTGGGGACTGAGCCGGGGCAGTCTTACCGATGAGCAGTTGTACAGACTCCAGCAGGTGATCGGCAAGAGCGACCGGCCCGATACCATGGCGCGGGCCTTGGCATGCCATCGCTGCGTGCTGCTGCCTGGGTTCCGGCGGCTGGAACGGTATCCGTACAGGGTGCGCCGCGCGCCGATTGGGGCGGTCTACGAAGCGATGGGATTCCCGGCACGCGATGGGACCCTGTTCATCGATGTAGCAGAGTCGTATATCGATGTCACGCGAAAGCCGATGTCCCGCTGGCAGGCGGAGATGACACAAGTCCAGGCGCAATGGGAGCCACGGCTCCGCCGTTCCACGCTCCTGGCGGACATGGCCGAGGGCGGGTTCTCGGGCGCTGTGAGAATCTGGCTCTCGCGGACTGCCCGGATCGAATGTGTGCGGGCGGCTCTGGCGGTCGAGCGGCATCGCCTGGCCAAAGGCGCTTTGCCGGAGATCCTCGCCGACTGCGTTCCGGGTCTTCTGGAGAATGTCCCTGCCGATCCGTTCACAGGCAGGGAACTGCGGTATGAGCGGCTGCGGTTGGGGTTCGTCGTCTACAGCGTGGGCGAGGACGGGTGGGACGATGGAGGCTGGGAACCTCCGTCTCGATCCCAGAGAGCTTCAGGCCAGACGTACGACATCACGTTTGGAGTCGAACGGTAGAAATGCGGCCGCGACTGGAAATCCACCTGAAACCGTGTAACCTTTGCGAATGCGGCACGTCCTACTGAATAGGCGTGCGTGAATACAGCAGCAGGTCGGCGGCGTGCCTGAACACTGGTGTGCAGGTGCGGCGTTGCGGGAGCCGTGCAGATGTCCTTGGCGAAGTCATTTGGAGGGAAGGTCCGGGCGGTCCGCATCCGGTGCGGCGTGAATCTGCTTTTGCGCCAGATGGGACGCGTACTGGTCGTTGCAGGCATCATCGCCTCGCTGGCGATCCTCGTCGAGCGGCTGCTGGCGGTGCCCGTCCGAACGCCCCAGAGCCTGTGGGTGTTTGCGGTGGCCTCGGTCGCACTCGTTCTCGTCCCGTGGCTGCTGAGGTTGCCCAGCCGCATGCAGGCGTCCCTGCTGCTGGATGAGCGACTGAAGCTCAGCGAGCGGTTCAGCACGACGCTGGCGCTGGCGAAGTCTGACGATCCCTTTGCCATCGCGGCCCGGTCCGAATCGCTTCGTACCATCGAGGGCGCAAACCTTCGCGGGCATTTCCCCATTGGGTTGTCACGCGGGTGGTTTTACGGCGCCGGCGTGTGGATCGTCGCGACATCGCTGATCCTGTTCCTGCCGCAAAAGGATCTGCTCGGCTTCCTTCGAGACCGCCAACAAAAGCAGCAGCAGGCGGTGGAGGTCCGCCATGCCCAGACCGAAGTCCGCCAGACCGCGGATGCCGTCAAGGCGGCGGTGAAGGGCCTGGGCGATCCGAATCTGGCGGAAGACCTGCGAAAGCTTGACGAGTTGGCTGAGGCGGGTACGCCCGAGGAGATGAAACGGCAGGCGATCAAGGCCTTGGGCGACCTCTCGGAGAAGATCAAGCAGATGCAGAGCAGCGCCCAGGTCGATGCGGCCGAGGTCATGCAGCAGATGCTCAAACGCCTGCGCGGCTCGGCCGATCCGTTCTCGCAGCAGATTCGCATGGCGATGGCCAAGGGCGATTTCGCCCAGGCCGCTAACATGCTCGGGCAATTGCAGAAGCAGTTGTCCGAGGGGACTCTGCCCGCCGAGAAACGTAAGGAGATGGCCGAGCAGTTGCGGCAGTTGGCCAGGGAACTCCAGAAGCTGGCGGAAGACAAGCGTGAGATGGAGCAGGAACTGGAGAAGCTCGGACTCGACAAGAAGATGGCCCAAATGACGCGGGAGCAGTTGGAGCAGGCGTTGCTCCAGCAGGGGCTCAAGCCCGAGATGATCGAGCAGCTCATGCAGAAGGTCGCGGCCTGCGAGGCGGCGCAGGGACGTTGCGCCGCCCTGGGACAGGGCTTCGGGGCGGCCGGCGGCGGCGCGGGCGGCCTGATGGCGGACGAACTGACCGACGCGATCGATCAGCTCAACGCGATCGAATCATTTCATCAGCAGGCGATCATGCTGCGGGCCAGCCTCGACGAGATCGGCCGCTGCATGGGGTGTCTTGGCGAGGGCATGTGTTCCGGCATGGGAAAGGGCTGGGGAATCGGCGCCGGCGGGGGGCAGGGCGAGGGCATCGGCACCTCGCCAGGGCCATACTCGCAGCCGATGGAGATCGACAGCGATACGAAGACGACGCGGTCCGTGGGCAAGTCGGACGATGGGCCGATCATCGCCAGTTGGTATTTCAAGGACGCGCAGGTCAAGGGCGCGGCGCGGCGCAGCTTCGCTGAAGTGGTGCAGGCCGGGCGGGCCAGCGCCGCCGAGGCGATCAGCGAGAATCAGATCCCGCGCCGTTATGAAGAAGCGGTGAAGGAATACTTCCGCCAGTTGGAGAGCAGCGGTCCGGTGCCGTGACATTGTTCGAGTGTGGTGCTTGTGAGTGACACGTACGGCTTCCATTTCGGTCAGCCCTGGTGGCTTCTGGCGAGCGTGGCGATTGTCCCGCTGGCTTGGCTGGCCCATCGAAACCTCGCGGCGTTGGGTCCGGCCCGCCGCACCCTGGCCATTCTCTTTCGCGTTGCGGTCATTCTCCTGCTCGTGTTGCTGCTGGCTCGGCCGATGCTCGTGCGAAGGAGCCGCCGAGCGACCGTGATCGCGGTCGTCGATCGCAGCCGGTCGATCCCGACGCCTCTGGCGGATGCGGCGCTGGACTATCTGGCCAAGGCGGTCGCCGCCAAAGGGGCGGAGGATCGGTTTGCCGTCGTGGACGTGGCCGAGAGTGCGCAGATTGCACGGCTGCCATCGGGCGACATCGCCTTCGGCCGACGCAACACCATGCTGACCGGACAGCACAGCCGCCTGGCCAGCGGGATCGAGATGGCGATGGCCATCGCACCGCCCGACACCGCCGCGCGCATCGTGCTGATCAGCGAAGGCAACGAGACCGAAGGCGACCTGAAGGCCGTTGCCGGAACAGCGGGCGCCAACAGGATTCCAATCGACGTTCTGCCCCTGCGGTACCGCTATGACAGCGAGGTGCTGTTCAAGCGTCTGGTGGCGCCCGCCCGCGCCCGCAGCGAAGAGACGATCGACCTGCGTTTTCTGCTGGACAGCACCGCCTCGGTCCGAGGCCGTCTCTTGCTCACACTGAACGATCGGCCGCTCGATCTGATACCGGGCAGCGCGGAGGTGGCCGTCCCGGTCGAACTGAAGGCGGGGACCAACGTCAAGATGGTGGCGGTCCCCGTCGGGATGCGCGGGCTGCACCACTTCGAAGCGGTGTTTATGCCCGATGATTCGCGGCAGGACCGGATCGTCGAGAACAACCGTGCTTCGGCGGTGACATATGTTGCCGGCCCCGGCTCCGTGCGGGTCTTCGATACCGAAGACGCCGGCGCGGACATCGCGCGTGTGCTTCAGGAGGCGGGCCTCGAGGCCTCACACGCCGATGCCGCCGTCGCGCCCGACCAGTTGACGCGCCTTCTGGACGCCGATGCGGTCGTGCTGGTCAACACGCCTATCCACAACTTCACGATGGCGCAGCAGGAGATGCTTTGCCGTTACGTCAACGACCTCGGGGGCGGTCTGGTCATGGTGGGCGGGCCCGAGTCGTTCGGCGCCGGCGGATGGATCGACTCGCCGGTGGCGGAGATTCTGCCGGTCGACCTCGATCCGCCGCAGAAGAAGCAGATGCCTCGCGGGGCGCTGGTGCTGGTGATCGACCGCAGCGGTTCGATGGTCGGCCAGAAGGTGGAGATCTGCAAGGTCTCGGCCGCCGCGTCGGTCAGGCTGCTCAGCCGGCTCGATTACGTCGGCGTCCTTGCGTTCGATGCGGGCTTCGACTGGCTGGTGCCGATGAGGCCGGTTGGGGAGAAGGACGACATCTACGAACAGGTTCGCCAGATCGGCGCCGGCGGCGGGACGATCATGGGCCCGGCGATGCAGGCAGCCTTCGATGCGCTCAAGGAGGTTGAAGCGGCGGTCAAGCACGTGGTCCTGCTGACCGATGGGATGACCAGCGACAACGACGTGTGCGTCGCGTTGGGCCAGGAAATGGCCAAGAGCCGCATCAGCGTCTCGACCGTGGCGGTGGGCGAGCAGGCCAACACGCAGCTTCTGTACGATATCGCCGACTGGACGCAGGGCCGGTTCTACCGCGTGACCGATCCGATGAGCATCCCGGAGATCTTCGTCAAGGAAGCCCAGGTGGTCCGCCGGTCGATGATCGTCGAGCAGACTTTCTCGCCGCAGGTGGTCTATTCGCTCAGTGAGACGGTCAAGGGTCTGGCGCCGCCTCTTCCGTCGCTCGACGGCTACGTGCTGACCGGTCCGAAGGGCGGACTGAATCAGCTCGTGTTGACCAGCTATGAGGCGGACCCGATCCTGGCGACGTGCCAGTCGGGCCTGGGACGCTGCGCTGCGTTTACCAGCTCGGCCGACAGCCGGTGGGCGGGGCAGTGGGTGCAGTGGCCCGAGTTCGCGCGGTTCTGGGAGCAGGTGGTCCGCTGGGCGGGACGGCCCGCGCAGGCGGCCGACTGCGAGATCTTCGCGGATGTGCAGGGCCAGGATGTGATGGTTCAGATCGAAGCCTTCGACGAAGAGGGCAAGTTTCTGCAATTCGCAGGCATCCAGGGCCAGGTGCTGACGCCGCAGATGGGAAGTGAATCGCTTGCATTGAGCCAGAGCGGGCCGGGTCAGTATGCCGGACGGTTCAGGGCGCCTGAGGCCGGCAGCTACATCGTCAACGTGCAGTACCGCCGGCTCGGCGACGAAGGCGTGCGCCTGGCCAACACGATTGTGACGGTCCCGTTTGCCCCGGAGTTTCGCGATTTGTCCGACAATCTGCCGCTGCTGGAGGAGGTCAGCCGCATCGCGGGAGGCCGCATTCTGCCGGCCGATCCGAACGCCGCAAATCTGTACGACTACGCTGGACTGAGCTTCCCTGAGACGAACCTGCCCTTGCTGCGTCCCCTGATGCTGGCCTGGCTGGGCCTGTTCTTGCTCGACGTGGCGGTCCGGCGGGTCGTGATCGACGTGCGCGCGGGCCTGCGACGCGTGCAGGCCTGGTTCCGGAGGCTCAGCCGGCGCGACCAGGACCAGACGATCTCCAGGCTCCAGGCGACGCGGCAGAGGCTCCAGGCGCAATGGGCGGCGCGGACGGCCGGGACGGTCGCGTCAACACGTTACGACGGAGCCGATCGCGTCGCTTGTCCCTCGTCGCTCGTCGCTCGTGATGCAAATGACCGCGCCGACCCGAAGATCAGGTCATCGCAGGAAGAGAAGAAGCCGGAGAAAGCTGTCGCGCCCGAGGGCGCGTCGCATATCGACCGGTTGCTTGCGGCCAAACGCCGGAAGACCGGACAGGACGAACACGACCACCTGGACAATCGGTGACTTGCAGGAGTAGAACAACATGACGACGAGCGAGAAAGAAGTGGAAGCACAATGCCGGCAGTTTCGCGAGATGTTTTTGGCGTTGCGTGGCCAGGTCGCCAAGGTGATCGTCGGGCACGAGGGCATTGTGGACGATGTGCTGATCGCGCTGTTCGGCGGGGGGCACGTGCTGCTTGAAGGCGTTCCCGGCCTGGGCAAGACCCTGCTGGTCCGCACGCTGAGCCAGGCCTTCTCGCTGGGGTTCCGGCGGATTCAGTTCACGCCCGATCTGATGCCCGCCGATATCATCGGGACCAATATCGTGATGGAGGACGCCGCGAGGGGGCGGCGAGAGTTCCAGTTCCAGAAAGGCCCGATCTTCGGACAGATCATCCTGGCCGACGAGATCAACCGGGCCACGCCCAAGACGCAGTCGGCCATGCTCGAAGCGATGCAGGAGCATTCGGTCACCAGCGGTGGCCAGATCCGCCCGTTGCCTTCCCCGTTCATGGTGCTGGCGACGCAGAACCCGATCGAGCAGGAAGGGACGTATCCGCTGCCGGAGGCGCAACTGGACCGGTTCTTCTTCAAACTGCTCGTCGGCTACAGCGACCGTCGGCAGCTCAAGACGATCCTCGACCGGACCACCACGGGACACGAACCCCAGGTCGAGTCGGTCGCCGACGGCGAGAAGATTCTCTGGGCGCAGAAGCTGGTGCGCCGCGTCGTGATTGCCGACCATGTGCAGGACTATGCGATTCGTCTGGTGCTGGCGACGCACCCGGAGGGTGAGTTCGCGACGGAGATGGTCAATCGGTTCGTGCGGTTCGGCTCCTCGCCTCGCGGCGTGCAGGCGCTGGTGCTGGCCGCCAAGGTCCGCGCCATGCTGAACGAGCGTTACCATGTCGGGTTCGACGACATCACGCAGTCGGTGCTGCCCTCGCTGCGGCATCGCCTCCTGCTGAACTTCGAAGGCCAGGCCGAGGGCATTCGAACCGACGAGGTGCTCGGTGACATTATCAAGAATACGCCAACCACAACAGATCTGAAGGTTTAGGTCCCTTTGGTCCCTTAAGTCCTTTTGGTCCCTAAGGACCTAAGGGACGAGAAGGACCCAAAGGACCTGTTCTGAGAGAAGAATCCTGTGCCAGGCACGCGATCGACAACGCGAAAGTTGACTGAGTTGCTGGACGCCAAGTTTATGGCCCGGCTCGATTCGCTCGATGTGCTCAGCCGCAAGATCCTCCAGGGCAAGATGCAGGGCGAGCGGCGGTCGAAGAAGCGGGGCCAGAGCGTGGAGTTTGCCGACCATCGACCTTACGTCGCGGGCGATGATCTGCGTTTCGTCGATTGGAACGTCTATGGCCGGCTCGATCAGTTGTTCCTCAAGCTGTTCCTGGCGGAGCAGGACCTGACGGTCCACCTGCTGGCCGACGTGAGCATGTCGATGAGCGTGGGCGATCCGTCGAAGGCGCTGTTCGTCAAGCGGTTGAGCGCGGCATTGGGCTACGTCAGTCTGGTCAACAACAACCGTGTGACGATCAGCCTGTTCGCCGACGGGGTGCGCGTGCGGCTGGCGAACATGCGCGGCCGGGCCTATCTGCCCCAGATGGCGGAGATGCTGCTGACGGCGGATTGCGGCGGATTCTCTGATTTCGAGAAGGCCTGCCGCGATGCGGAGAGCAGGCGGATCGGCTCGGGCATCACGATCGTGTTGTCCGATTTTCTTTTCAAGCAGGGCTACGAGGCGGCCCTGCGAAGGCTGATCGGCGCCCGTTACGACCTGTACGTGATTCAGGTGCTCAGTCCGCAGGAGATCGAGCCGAAACTGGTCGGCGATCTGAAGCTGCTCGATATCGAGGACGCCGATGTGGCTGAGATCACCGTCAGTTCTGCCTTGCTGAAGTATTACAGGCGGAATCTGGCAGCCTACTGCGCCGAGCTGAATGAGTTCTGCACTCGTCGCGGTGCGGTCTACGTGCGAGCAAACTCGGCCGATTCGGTTGAATCGCTGGTTCTGAACTATCTGCGCCGGGTTCGCCTGCTGGCGTAAGCGCGAGAAGAAAGAGAGCGAAGCACCTATGCAATGGCTGACACCTTTCGTCGGACTCGTTGCCGCGGCAGTGGCCATCCCGCTGTTGCTGCTGCTCTACTTCCTCAAGCTCAAGCGGCGCGAGGCGGTGGTGTCGAGCACGCTGCTCTGGAAGCGGGCGGTCCAGGATTTGCAGGTCAATGCGCCGTTCCAGCGGCTGCGTCGGAACCTCCTGCTGTTGCTCCAATTGCTGGCGATGGCGGCGGTGCTGACCGCCCTGGCCGGACCGGTCCTGTCGCTGGACCGAGGACCGGGACAGCGCTACGTCGTGCTGATCGACCGCTCGGCCAGCATGAACGCGACGGACGTGACGCCCAGCCGGCTGGAGGAGGCCAAGAGGCAGGCAAAGGTCTTCATCGAGTCACTGCGGAACAGCTCTGCGATGGCTCTGGCGGACAGCGCCGACCATGCGATGGTCATTGCGTTCGACCGTCATGCCAGGGTGATGTGCAATTTCACCTCGGATAAACGGCGGCTCCTGGCGGCCATTGACGCCGTCGAGGCCGGTGATGGGACGTCGCAACTTAGCGAGGCCGTCACGGTCGCCCGGGCGTTCGCCCAGTCGCCGGGGCTCGACAATGGGTCTCGCCGCGACGAGCGGCTTGCCCGACTGGTTCTGTTCAGCGATGGGCGCATCGACGATCTCAACACGATTTCCGTCGCGTCGGATGAACTGGTCTTTCATCGCATCGGCGAGTCGCCCGACAATATCGCGATCACGGCGATGAAGGCCCGGCGATCGTACGAGCAGCCCGAGCAGGTCGAAATCTTCATATCGCTGGCCAACTACGGGACGCAGACCGCTGCGCGGGATGTGCAGCTTGGCATCGACGGTGACGTTCGCGCCGTCCGCTCCGTTACGATCCCGCCTCACCAGGAGGGCGACGAGACTCAGGAGTGGACGCCCGGCAAGGTGGCGGTCAGCTTTTCGCTGGTGCATGAAGGGC
>CAZNSM010000008.1:16406-29153 GCA_964575615.1 uncultured Pirellulales bacterium
CAGGAGTGGACGCCCGGCAAGGTGGCGGTCAGCTTTTCGCTGGTGCATGAAGGGCAGGGGGTCGTGGAGGTTCGGCAGTTGAGGCCTGATGCGCTGGCGTGTGACGATGCCGCGTGGAGCGTCCTCGATCCGCCCCAAAAACTGTCGGTCCTGCTCGTTACGGAAGGCAATCCGGTTCTGGAGTCGTCGTTGCGTGCCTGCCCGATTGCACGGCTGGACCCGTGCGCGCCCGCCGCATTCGATGCGATGGAGCCGTCGGCCTTCAGCCTCAATCCGTACGACGTGATCGTGCTGGATCGCCATGCACCGCGTCACCTGCCGCGATGCTGCTATCTTGTTCTGGGGGCTGTGCCTGCGGGGATCGACGTCAACTCTCCGGGCGAGCTTGAGAATCAGGCGATTGTCGATTGGCGGTCGCGGCATCCGGTGCTGCAATACGCGAACCTGACGAATCTCTTCGTCGCTCGGACGCGAGCGCTCCGGCTGCCCCGTGACGCGGAGGTCCTGGCCGAGTTCGGCGAGTCGCCTGCGATCGCGCTGCTGCGCCGCCACGGGAGCACCTTCCTTCTGGTTGGCTTCGACGTTCTGGCGAGCAACTGGCCCTTCGAGCCCAGCTTCGTGCTGTTCTGCTACAACGCGCTGAACTACCTGGCGGCGCAGCAGGGTGGCGGCGGGCAGCACGAGCTGGCGGTGGCCGAACCGATCGTCATCGACGACGTTGCGGCCGGAGGCGAGGTCGCGGTGACGCTGCCCGACGCGTCCACGGTGCAGGTCGCGCCCGATCCCGGAGGGACGGTCCGTTTCCCGGGGACGCATCGTGTGGGCCTGTACGCCGTGGACGTGCCGGAGGAGCCGAGGCGGTTCTATGCGGTCAACTTGGTCGATGAGAACGAGAGCCGTATCGAGCCTCGTGACGAGATGACGTTTGAGACGATGACGGTTTCGGCGCAGTCCCAGGGCGTCCGGCGGGCCAATGTTCCGTTGTGGCCGGCGCTGGTGCTGACGGCGCTGGTGCTTGCGTGTGTCGAATGGCTGGTCTACAATAAGAAGGCGCGGATCTGACTTTGCATCATTGCGGATAGCGGGAGTTTCCTATGAAGAAGCTGACGGCCATGGTCCTGCTGGGGCTGGGTTGTGTGACGTGTGCCCACGCGGCCGACGACGATGAGTTCGACGTGTCTTTCTCCTGCGGGTGGGATGGGTACTACCGGCCGATGGAATGGACACCCGTCGAAGTCGGCATCAGCAGCGATTTGAAAGAGCCCTTTGGAGGGACGTTCATCGTTTCAGCGCCGCAGGACGGCCTGAACACGCTGAACGTGATGCGCGCGTTCGTGCTGACTCCCGGAGTCCCCCAGACCCTCTCGCTGGTGACCAAGCTGGCGTTCGGAATGGGCCGGTGCCGTCTGGAGATTCGCGACCAGCGGGGCCGCATGCGGTGGGACCAGGGCCTGGACATGTGGGACTACTCCAGCGGCAATCGTCTGATCCGCGTGGTTCAGGAGCGAGACCTGCTTGTCGGCGTGGTCGGCACGCCGCAATTCGGACTTCTGAGGCTGCCCCGCGAGAGCCTCTGCGTCTCCAGCCAGGGCCACGGCAAGGTCTGCGTCGGAAACAAGCCGCTTCGCATGGTCCCGTGGGACTGGACCGGATTCGTGAGCCTCGACTTGCTCGTGCTGTACGATCCGGACTGGACGCTGTTGCGTGACGAGCAGCTCGAAGCCATCGGCCGATGGGTCTCCAACGGGGGCAGGCTCCTGATTGTCCTCGGGCGGCATCCTCCCGGCCAGAACAACCCGCTGATGCCGTATGTCCCGTTCCAGATCGGCGAGCCCAGGCAGACCCTGCTTGCCTCGGTGGCGCTGGCTCAGTGGCAACTGGACGCGACGCAGAACCAGACGGTGACGGCGTGGCCGCTGTTTCCCAAGCCCAACGCCGCGCCGCTCAAGGGCATGAAGATGGACCAAGGCGGATACCTCTACGCCCTGGGTTACTCCGGATTCGGGCGAGTGGCCGTGCTGGGCTTCGACCCCGCCCAGTTGAGCCAGTCCCAGGCGACGCGGGCAGCCGGTTTCTGGACCACGCACATCGCCGCCTGCTTGACGGACCCTATCGAGGGACAGGCGGTTCACGTGCCGGACGACCCGCGTGGGCCTGTGAACCTGGGCGGTTCCGGGCGTTCGATCGCGCTGGCGCCCTCGGGCGAAGATCCGTCGCAGGACGAGGCCGGTCGCGGCGGACGGTACGGCGAAGACAACCGCTATCGGATCAGTCTCGCTCAGATCGCGGGCAATCAGGTGATGGAGCATCTGTACCAGCTCAGACAGATGCGTCCTTTGAGCATCTGGTGGGTCATCCTCACGCTGACGGCGCTGGCGCTGCTGCTGGGTCCGGTCGATTACCTGGTGCTCAAACGTCTGGATCGCCTGCCGTGGACGTGGGTGACCAGTACGGCGTGGATCGTGATCTTCACGGTCGGCGCCTACTACGGCGTCCAGGCCCTTCGCGGCGGCCGGATGCAGTTGCGGGCGGTCTCTGTGCTCGACGGCGCCGCCGGGGCTGATGGCGCCTGGGCGACCTGTTATGCAGGTCTGTTCTCTCCTCGCAGCGCCGACTACCGGCTCGAAGGGCTGGCTCCCGGCCAGTGGTGGTCCGGGATTGCCCCGAGCCAGGAGGAGATGTGGGCGCACCATCGCGAGTCGGCGATGCGGCAGATTCGCTGCGTTCAGGAGGACGGTTCGAACCTTCCCGTTTCGGTGCCCATCAACATCTGGACCGTGCAGTCGCTGGTGGGCGAGACGCCGCTGGGCCGCTTGCCTTTTGACGCCAAGGTGGACAGACGCGGACAGGAACTCGCCGTCGAAATATCGAACTTCTCCGACGAGGCCATGGTCTCGGCGGTGGTGGTGATGGACGACGCCTATGTGGAGGTCGGGCCGGTGGCGGCACGGGAGACCCGGTCGTTTCAGCCGAAGGCGCGGCCGTTCAATCCGTGGCGCCAGACGCAGCGCATGATGGCCAATCCGACGGGCGGCAGAGGCATGGCGTCGTTCACTGTCCCGCGATATCCCGATTCGGTGCCTCCGCCGGCGGCCAGCGCGTTCCTGGCGCCGGGCTGCTTCGACCGGACGCGGACGATGCACGCCCAGCTTCGCCAGGGGGCGGCCATCGTGTGTGCCGTGTTTGTCGATGCCCCGCCGCCCTTCGGCATCCAGGACCGCTCTTACGATGTCGATCACATCAAAGTCGCGCGGCAGATCGTCTTTCCCAGAGGGGCGAATAAGGAAGAGAACCATGATTGAGATCACGAAGCTGACCAAGCGCTTTGGCAACCTGACGGCGGTCGACAAACTGGACCTGCACATCGGCGCCGGCGACATTTTTGGATTCATCGGTCCCAACGGTGCGGGCAAGACGACGACGATGCGCATCCTGGTGACGCTGATGGAGCCGACGAGCGGCGGCGCGACGATCGACGGACTCGACGTTCGCAAGAAGGGCAAGGAAGTCCGCCGGCGGGTGGGCTACATGCCGGACTTCATGGGGGTCTACGACGATTTGAAGGTGTTCGAGTACCTCGAATTCTTCGCCGCGGCGTTCGGCATCGAGTACCGCAAGCGCAAGGCCATCGTCGAGGGCGTTCTGGAGCTGACGGACCTGACGAGCAAACAGGCCGCAGCGGTGGACAGTCTCTCTCGCGGCATGCAGCAGCGGCTGGGTCTGGCCCGCGTGCTGATCCACGATCCCAAGGTGCTGATCCTCGACGAGCCGGCCAGCGGGCTGGACCCGCGGGCGCGGATCGAGATTCGCGAACTGCTGCGAGAGCTCAAACGCATGGGCAAGACCATCATGATCTCCAGCCACATCCTCAGCGAGTTGGAGGAGATCTGCGATCGCATCGGGATCATCGAACACGGCCAGCTCGTCTTCGGCGGCACCATGGACGAGATCCGACCCCGGCTCGGCATCCAGCGCAAGGTCCGCGTCAAGGTGCTCGGTGACGAAAACCGGGCGACGGACCTGCTGACGGCGCTGCCTCAGATTCAGCAGGTCGAGAAGGTCGGCGATTATCTGTCCGTGACGTTCCGCGAGGGTGAGCCGACCGACGGCGTCATCGCGCGGACGCTGGTGACCGGCGGCGTTGATCTCGTGTACTTGCAGCCCGAGCAACTGAAGCTCGACGACGCGTTCCTGAAACTGACCAAGGGCATCGTGCACTGAGCCATGGCGCTGAGCGAAAGGAGATTATGACGGCATCGCAGATCACCAGTGTGCTGGAGCAGATCAATCCGTTGCGGCTGGCCGGGCCTCTGTTCGACAAGGAGCTGCGTGTCGCCAGCCGGCGGCGACGGTTCTATGCGATGCGTTGTGTCTATATTTGTCTTTTCGGCATCGTCGTAGTCTACACATGGCTGCTCGTGGCGCGTCCGGGACACAAGTCCACGCCCCTGGTGTGGGCGTCGCGCATGTCGGAGGTGGGCAAGATCGTCACCGCCGCGATCGTCTGGTTCCAGTTCATCATGGCGCAACTCCTCACGGCGATTCTGCTCAGTGGGGCCATCGCGACGGAGATTCGCCAGAGAACGCTCGATGCGCTGCTGGTGACACCGATCCGCGACGTGCAGATCGTCACGGGCAAGCTCGTCAGTGGATTGCTCCAGCTTGTCCTGCTGCTGGCGATCAGTCTGCCTCTTCTGGCGATCGTTCGGGTCTTTGGAGGGGTCCCCTGGGATTTCCTGGTCTGCGGCCTGTGCCTGACGTTCGCGACGGCGGTGCTCGTCGGCGCGCTGAGCCTGTGCCTGAGCGTCACGAACCGCCAGGCGCACCAGGTGGCGACCAATGCCGTTGGGGTGTGTACCCTGTTCTGGTTCTGTATCGGAATGCTGATCGCGGTACTGGTGCAGACGAGCCGACTGAGCAACTCAACGGCGACAGGCATACTGGATCTGACGAGTCCCTATGTCGTCCTGTTCCGCCAGACACGGACGATGCTTTCGGCCGCCGGTCCGGGGCCGGTGGTCTTCCCGTGGCCGATCCATTGCCTGGTCGCACTGGGTGCGGCAGGGGGGCTGTTGCTGCTGTCTGTCTGGCGACTGCGAAAGGCGGCCGCCGGCGCGATGGTCAGTGCCTCGCCGGGTTTCGAGCCCGGCGGAGCGGAGAGGGCGGGTCGCCTCTCCTGGTTCAAACGCCGGGCCATTCGTCCGGTCAAGGGCTCGCCCATCGTCTGGAAGGAGTTGTGTCGGCCTCGCGTCCCGAGAAACCGACGAGGTATTCTGAGCGCGGTCTTTCTGACGATCGCCATTGCCCTTATCGTTGGCTGTGTCGTGGTCCTGATTGTCGTTGGCCATGCGCCGGTCGCGTCGGTCTGTGCGGGCGCGGCCTCTGTCTTCACGTTGCTCTTCATCCTGGATGTGACCACATCGGCAGCCGGCGCCATTCCGCGAGAGAAGGAGGCCCGCACCTGGCCGATCCTGCTGGCCACGCCGCTGGGCAACGGCGAGATCGTCCGCGGCAAGGCGTTCGGGGCCATCCGGAGGAGCTGGCCTCTGCTGGCCATGCTGCTCATACTGGCGCTGGCGGCGATGCTCTTGGCGCCTGAGGAGGGCCAGCACTCGGAGTCGGCACTGCACCGGATGGGGATGTCGGTAGTCAGTCTGTCAGCGACTCTTGTCTTTCTAATCGGTCTCGGCTTGTACGTGGGCACGCGGGTCCGAACCGCGACGATGGCGGTTGTTGCCACACTCGGAATCTACCTGGGAACACAGATGCTGATCGGATTTCTGTTCATGCTCGTGGCAGTGACAGGGAGTCCGATTTTCGGATCGATGATCGCCAATCGCTCATTCCTCTTGTCCATCGTCAGTGTGGTTGTCCCGGCGATGCTCTATGCCGGCGCCGGGCTGCTTCTGGGACGAGGTGCGGTGGTCCGTTTGCGACGAAACGTCTTCTCGTAGGATTCAACAGGTTGCCGATGGCTTCGAGCACAAACCATGTGCGGCGTCTCAATCTCGGATGGCTGACCGGGCCGATCTTCGAGAAGGAGCTGCGTGTCTCGAGCCGTCGTCGTCGGAACTTCGCTCTGCGGTTCTTCTACATCGCGCTGCTGACGGTCTTCGTGGCGATGGTCTGGCTCAGCGTCGTGCATTATCACGGCAGCGTCGGTTTCATGCAGAGCCGCATGGCGGCCGCCGGCAAGCAGATCATCGTGACGGTGGCGTTCTTCCAGTTCATCACGACGCAGGTCCTGGCGGTGATCATGCTCAGCACCGCCATCAGTGACGAGGTGTACCATCGTACGCTCGGGCTGCTCATGACCACGCCTATCAACAGCCTCCAGATCGTGATAGGCAAGATGCTCAGCAAGCTGCTGCAACTGATCCTGCTGCTGGCGATCACGCTGCCGATCCTGGCGATCGTCCGTGTCTTTGGCGGCGTCTCCTGGAGTTACCTTCTGTCGAGTCTGTGCATTACGTTGACGGCTGTGTTGCTGGCCGGCTCGGTCAGTCTGGCCTTCTCCATCCGCAACCGGCGGGCCTACGCCGTCATCCTCAAGACCGCCTTCGTCCTGGGGGCCGCCTACTTCGTTCTGCCGGGCGCCCTCGGCACGCTGACCAACGCCTTCATGCCTATCCTGGGAGGCATCGGGCATCTCCGCGGGGTGTTCACATCGAATGCGGCGGTTGCGATGCTGCACTTGAACCCGTTCCTGGCGATGTGGCAGGTGACCGAAGTCATGATGTCGCCGGGCGGCAGGGCGATTCCCTTTTCCTGGCCGGTTCATTGCATCTTCATGCTGGGGCTATCGGTGGTGGTGCTGGCTTGGTCGATGAAGGTCGTGCGCAAGACGGCGCTGCGCCAGGCCACCGGACAGCTCGATCCTCTGGCCAGGGCCAGGAAGAAGGCGTCGCGTGCGAATCCGACGTCCGACTCGTTAGATGGACCGATCAAGCGGGTCATCGGGCCGCCGATCGTCTGGAAGGAGCTGCGGACCCCCTTCATCCAGGGCCTGGACAATCGCAACAGCTACATCGGCCTGCTCGTGGCGGTCGCCGCTCTGTGCGTGACCTATCTGGCCACCGCCAGGCAGGGCGCCCTGGACGAGAGCTACTCCCACGTTTCCTACGGCCTGCTCTTTGTGCTGATGGGCATCATCTTCGGCGTGGTGTTCTCGGCGACCCGAGTGACCAGCGAACGAGAGTCGCAGACGTGGTTGCTGCTGCTGACGACCTCGCTGGGGGACTGGGACATCCTCCTGGGCAAGGCGGTCAGCGCCTTTCGCCGGTGCCTGCCCATCTGGGGTCTGCTGGCCGGACACGTGTTGCTGTTCGTCTTCGTCGGGTACATCCATCCCATCGTCGCGTTCCACCTTCTGCTGGTGGCCGCGTGGGTGAGCTTCTTCGTCGTGGCCGTCGGGCTGTACTTCAGCTCGCGTTTCGGGCGCACAACCTCGTCGGTTATCGCGAGCTTCGGGCTGCTGCTGACTCTGTGGGCGGCCGGGCCCGTGTTGGCGGGCGTGCTCGGCACGATGGCCAAAAAAATGGACCTGTTCGTCGCGTACATGATGTTTCACCCGGCGATCCAGACCGAACTGATCTTGAACGCCGCCGGCGGCGCGCAGAACGCCGATCTGCCGCCGGGGAGTCTCGTTTACGCGGGCGAACGCGTGATCTTCGGAATCAACCAGGAGGCGTTTGGCGTCTGGAAGATGACCGGCATCCTGGCCGGCACGGCCCTGGTCTACATCGCTGTGGGGATGCTCTTCCTCTGGCGCGCCAAATGCCTGCTTCGCAGGAGCCTCTTCTGACGACGATGGGAGAACCAGTGATTGACATGGCACCGAAGCGATGGGCGCCAATGGTGAGTCTGTCCTGGCTGACGGGGCCGATTTTCGACAAGGAGCTGCGCGTCTCCAGCCGGCGCCGCCGCAATTACGTGCTGCGCTTCGTCTACGTGGCGTTCTTCCTGGTGTTCGCCAGCCTCATCTGGATGGAGGAGATGCCGAGTGGCGCCGGTTCGGTGTACCATGTCTCGCGGATGGGCCGTGCGGCCCAGCAGATCGTGGTGTCCGTCGTCTGGTTCCAGTTCATCGCTTCTCAAGCCGTTGCCATCGTCATGCTGAGCACTGCGATCAGCGATGAGATCTACAACAAGACGCTCGGCCTGCTGATGACCACGCCGATCAGCAGCTTTCAAATCGTCCTCGGCAAGCTGCTCAGCAGGCTGCTTCAACTGGCGCTGCTGCTGGCAATCACGCTGCCGCTGCTGGCGATCACGCGGGTTCTCGGCGGTGTCCCGTGGGGATATCTGGTCGGCGGGCTGTGCGTCACCCTCACCACGGCGCTGTTCTGTGGGGCCCTGAGCCTGTTCTTTTCGATCTTCACGCGCAAGGCGTACGCCGCGATCCTCACGACCGCGATCATGGCCGCCGTGTGGTTCGGCTTGGTGCCTGGAATCAGCATACCGGCCCTTCACAACGTCATCTCGGAACGAGCGATCACCGACGCATTGTGTCACGTGAATCCGTATTGCATGCTGGTTGCCGACACCATCCGGCTGATGGCGGGTCAGTCGATCAGTTCCGTCCATTGGACCGCCCACTGCGGCGTGTCGCTGGCCGGCTCGGCGCTGCTGTTGTTCTGGGCGACGGTCTTCGTCCGCAAGGCGGCGCTGCGCCAGGCGGTGGGGTGGCAGCCTCAAGTCCGCAGGACTTGGGGATGGCATAGATCGGGGCGGGGCGCAGAGAGGCGCGATTCCCTCCCGATGTCTATCGGGACGCTTGAGACTGCCGCACGAACATCTCACACTCGCCGCGTAACGGGTTCGCCGGTGTTCTGGAAAGAGCGTCGTTCGCCGCTGCTGGGCCGGTTCGGTGTCGGCAAGATCATTATCGGGATCGTCTTGACCGCATCGGCGGTTCTGACGTACGTCCTGTGCGCCAGGCAGAACATGCTCAATGACAGCGAGACACACGTTGCCTATGTGGTCGTCTTTTTCGCATTGGGGACGCTGTTCGCGGCGGTCCTGCCGGCGACGTGCATCACGAGTGAGAAAGAATCGCGGTCGTGGCCCATTCTTCTGACGACGCCGATCTCGGACCGGGCCATCCTCTGGGGCAAGTTCCTCGGCGCTGTGCGCCGGTGCTCGGTGGCATGGCTGCCGCTGTTTGCCCACATGGGGTTGTTCACGGTGTTTGGGATGATCCATCCTTTCGCCATCCCGCAGTTGGTTCTTGTGGCTGCCTGGTTAACGGCCTTCCTCTGCGCGACCGGGCTGTATTTCAGCAGCCGTTTTGCCCGAACGACCACCGCCGTAATCGCGAATGTCAGTCTGGCGGTCGGCCTTTGGGTGCTGCTCCCTCTGTTCCTGGCCATTGTCGATGAGGTGTTCCAGATTCACGGTGGCTTTCCGTCGGTGTATGCAGATATGAACCCCTTCATTCACGCGATCGTTATCACCGACGCGACCGCCCGCGCGCGGCTTGGTGACTATGATTGGATTAAGGACGGAATGCGTCGGGCCGGCGAAGCGACCAGGTGGATTCTGCTCAACGGCGCGCTCTACGTCGCCGTCGGACTGGGTTTCCTCGCCCGCGCCCGGGCGCGCCTCCGGCGAAATCCTGTCTGACTCTGCTCTTCTCTGCCCTCGCGAACGACGCTCGGGCGCTTGAGCCTTGTTCGCATTGCCGTCTCGGGGTATGCTGGGATCGCTCTGAAACCATGTCCGCACAGTTCGGGAGGTACGCACGATGGAACGTCAGATCACAGACATGATGGTCAGGCCGAGGCTCGTCTTGGCCGCAGTGTTTCTTCTTGTTTGGGTCGTCGGCGGTTGGGCCGGAGCCGCGACGTTGGAGAGTCCCGCCCTGCGTGTAGAGATCGACGATGTCACAGGCCAATGGCGGTTGTCGGACGAACGTTCCGGCGTGACGTGGCCTTCCACGGGGATGGCGAGGTCGGGCAAAGCCTCCTGGCTCGAAGGGGATTTCGTCCGGGCCGAACGCGGCGGCGAGAATTCGGTGCGGCTGGTCAAGGATAGCGGCAGGGCGGTCACGTTCGCACTGGTATACGGCGGTCAGACGCTGGAGATTCGCTACGAGAACGCGGACGACGAGACGATTCGCGTCCTTGACGACGCCCTGACGATCGCGGGCGACGACGACGGCTGCGTGATCGTCCCGTGCCGGGAGGGCCTGCTCGTGCCTGCCGACGAAGGCAAAGCGTTCAAACAGGTCTTCGGCACGTCGGACTACGAGGGCTGCCACATGAACATGCTGGGCCTGGTCAAGCGAGGCTCGGCGCTGATCGTGACGTGGGACGATGCCTACGTGTTTCCGGAATTGGAGCGTGCGGTCCCGGAAGGGCAGGCCGGGGACCGCAAGCTGATGACGACGTTCGAACTGCGGCGCAGAGCCAGGGTCCTGCGGCTGATGCCCCTGGGACGCGGCGATTGGAACGATATCGCGCGAGCGTACAGGCAATACGCCGAGAAGCAGGGCCTCGCGGCGACGCTGCGCCAGAAGATCGAGCGGGACAAGCACCTCGAATGGATGATCGGCGCCTCGAACGCCAAGCTGTGGACCTGTCTGGCACGCCGGATGAACGACGACAGCACCGCCGAGGAGTCGGTCCAGGTGCGCTGGACGTTCGACGAGGCGGCCCGGATCGCCGAGCACCTGCACAACGACCTGAAGCTCGACCGTTGCTTTTTCATGATAGGCGGCTGGACTGAGGGCGGCTACGACTGCCGGCATCCCGACAACCTGCCGGCCAATCCCGAGTGCGGCGGCAACGAGGCGCTGGCCGATGCGGTCCGGCGCTTGCAGGCGTTGAACTACGTTGCGTGCCTGCACGACAACGTCCAGGATATGTACCGGGACGCCAAGAGCTGGGACCCGAGCTTCATCGAGAAGCATCGCGACGGCTCTCTGATCGCCGGCGGGCGCTGGCTGGGCGGTCGGGCCTACATGGTCTGTGCGCCCAAGCAGTTGGAGCTGGCCCAGCGGCCGCAGAACCTGCCCGCCATTGCCGAGCTGTTTGCGCCCTGGAGCTACTTCATCGACACGACGTACGCCGTCGGGCCGCGCGAGTGCTTCGACCCGAACCATCCGATCGGACGCAACGACGACATCGCGTGGAAGATCCGCCTGAGCGATTACGCGCGGAACGTGTTCGGCCTCTTCGGCAGCGAGTGCGGGCGCGAGTGGGCGCTGCCGCACAGCGACTTCTTCGAAGGATTGGTCGGCGTCAGCGGAAAGTACTACCACAACCTCAAGCCGGAGGAATTGGGCGCGACGGTGATTCCGTTCTTCGAGATGGTCTATCACAACTGTCAGGTCTGCTACGGCAAGTACGGCTACCGCGCCGAGGAGGCCGGCGAGTATATCGCGCACCACGTCCTGTGCGCCAGGCCGCTGCACTACCATTCATTTCCCGACCATCTCTACTGGCAGTCGGAACGCCGGACCCAGCCGGATGCGCCCACGGCGCCTCTGGCCTGCTACACACGCAGCGACGGCGGCTGGGCGGAGGGGATGCACCCGCTCGACGTGTTCATCAAGAACACGCATGAGGTCTTGGGCCCGCTGCATCGCGTCACCGCCTACGACCGGCTGACGCAGTTCGATTATCTCTCCGGCGACCGCAACGTCAGGCGAGCGGTCTACGAGAGCGGCGTGGACGCGACGACCGTCATCGTCAACTTCGGCGCGACCGACGCCGAGGTGACTTCTGAGCTGGGCGGACGCACCATCCTACCGCCCTGGGGATTCGTCGTCGAAGGACCCTCCTTCGTTGCCTTCCACGCCAAGCGCTGGAACGGCACGGACTACGGGCAGGGAGCGTTGTTCACGCTCCAGGCGACCGACGGCAAACCTCTCAAGGAATCTGCCGCCGTTCGCGTCTTCCACGCCTTCGGTCCCTCGACCTTGTCCTGGCAAGGGCAGGCCCATGAGGTCCGTCGCGAGGAACGGATCGAGCAGCGTCTCCAATGACCGTGGATCGGGGGGCATACAACAAGCAGAGCGGAAGATGGGCAATTGGCGGTGTCTGGAAATGCGAAAAGCGGCTGATGAGACTCGAACTCACAACATCGACCTTGGGAAGGTCGCGCTCTACCATTGAGCTACAGCCGCAACTATGATTGAATTGTATGGCCCCTTGGGGAACCCTGTCAAGCAAAAATCCCGCCCGGATTGTGCCCGATCATCCATGGGTGCAGGTGTGACCGTCGGTACGAGAGCGGCATGAAGGCCGCAGAAGGGGATGGGAACCGATGGAGTCGAGGCAGATTCAAGCGAGCCGCCTCTATGGCGACCTGGCGTACCTTTGGCCTCTGGTCAGCCCCGTCGAGGACTATGCCGCCGAGGCCCGTTGCTGGCGGGACGTACTGCGGAGCAAGCTCGGGCCCGGCCGGCACCGTGTCCTCGAACTGGGCGTGGGCGGCGGACACCACCTCTCGCACCTGACCGCCGACTTCGAGGCGACCGCCGTGGACCTCTCGGAGGCGATGATGCGGCATTCGAGACGGCTGAATCCGGGCGTCGAGCACCTTGTGGGCGACATGCGGACCGTGCGTCTGAACCGGAAATTCCAGGCCGTGCTCGTTCACGATGCGATCAGCCACATGCAGACCGAGGCCGACCTGAAGGCGGTGTTCGCCACCGCCGTGGCGCACCTGGAGCCGGGCGGCGTCTTCATCACTTCCCCGGATCACTTCCGCGAGACTTTCCGCGATCCCACGGTGGACTCC
>CAZNSM010000008.1:29253-37526 GCA_964575615.1 uncultured Pirellulales bacterium
GATGAATGGCTTGACGGAGTACGTGCGATGAGAAATCTACTGCCCCTTGTTCTGATGACGGTTGCGGCGCCGGCTTCCGGCCAGCCGCTGGTTTCGCCGGAGGTGCACGCCGATGGACGCGTCACGTTCCGGCTCCAGGCGCCCAACGCCAGGGAGGTCGTGGTTCGCTGTGAGGGCACGAGCGCCTCGGCGATGCAGAAGGACGAGCAGGGCGTCTGGTCGGTCACGACCGAGCCGATGCCGGCGGACATCTACGCGTATTCGTTCAGCGTCGACGGGCTGCGGACGATCGACCTGGCCAATCCGCTGCTGAAGTACAATCTGCTCAGCACCGACAGCCAGTTGCACGTGCCGGGACCGGCCACGCTGGCCTGGGAGATCGGCGATGTCCCGCATGGCGTGCTCCACAGGCATTTCTATCGCTCTGCCATCATCGGCGCCGACCGGCCCTTCGTGGTCTACACGCCGCCGGGGTACGATCCGGCCAGCCGGACGAAGTACCCCGTGCTCTATCTGCTGCACGGCTTCAGCGACGCCGAAGACGCCTGGACCAGCGTGGGCTGCGCGAACGTCATCCTCGACAACCTCATCGCACAGGACAAGGCCAGGCCCATGCTGGTCGTGATGCCTCTGGGCTATGGAAACAGGGAAGTGATCGCCGGCGGGTGGGCCGGCCTGCGCAACATGGCGGTCTGGCGAGACAGCAACGAGAAGTTCCGCGATGCCTTGCTGGCCGAGGTGATCCCGCAGGTGGAGAAGGTCTACCGCGTCTCGACGGATCGCAAAGATCGCGCCATCGCGGGTCTTTCCATGGGCGGCACGCAGTCGCTTCTGGCCGGACTCAACGCCCTCGACCGCTTCGGCTGGATCGGCGCGTTCAGTTCCGGCGGCCTCGACACCGATTTCGACCGGCGATACCCGGCGGTGGACGAGAGCGTCAATCGCCGTCTGCACCTGCTCTGGATCTCGTGCGGACGTGAGGACGGCCTGCTGGGGGTCAACCAGAAGCTCGTCGACTGGCTCAAATCCAAACAGGTGGCGCCCAAGTGGGTGCAGACGGACGGAGGACACAGCTTCAGGGTCTGGCGCCGCAACCTGATCGAATTTGCGTCGCTGCTGTTCCAGGATCAGCCGTAGAAGACGCCTCATTTCGCCGCCGGCAGCGCGGTATAAACCCGTCCTTCGGCAGGCTCGGTGACAACGCCTTGGCGGGTGGCGAATGCGACGGGGTGCGACTGGAGCCGCTTGCCATCGACCGGTGAATAGACGCCGAAATGCAGGTGCGGGATGGTCGAGTACCCGGTATTGCCCGACAGGGCGATGCGCTGTCCGGCCTCCACGCGCTGCCCGATCTCCACGAGCACGCCGTTCTGCCGGAGATGATGGTATTCCCCGATCGTGCCGTCGTCGTGTGCGATCGATACGAAATTCACGCGGCTCTTGTGTTTCTTGGATGGTCCGCCGGTCTTGTACGACTCCTCGAGGTCGACGACGACGCCGGCGCGGGCCGCACAGACCGCTGTGCCCTCCGGCATGGCGAAGTCGACCGCATACTGATCCTGATCGAAGTGCGTCAGCGTACCGTTGTAGCCCTGGGTGACTCGGAAAGACCGGCCCGCCTCGAAGGGGAGCAGGTACAGGGCGCTCTCATCATGCCTGGCGTGGACGTTGCCCTTGACCCACTTGAAATGGAATCGCCATGAACACGGCCGGCTCAGGTCCTCCGGGACGATCCGGACGGCCTCCGTCTCGGAATCGGCCGGGAACGTCTCAGTCTCCGGACGAATCCAGGTCACACGCACGTTGCCGCCGTCGACCGTCATCGTGACCGTCACGTCACACGGCGCGTGGTTCTCCACGATCAGGTTGACACCGTTGCCCGATGGGACCCGGCGGACAGATACGGCCTCGTCTCGTCGCGCCGGCCGTTCGGCCCCCAGCACAAGGCCGACTCCAGCGCTCGATAGCAGCAAGACCACCCACAGGAACGTGCGTCTCCCGCTTGCCGAACGACTTCTGCCGCATTGTGAGTTCGTCGCTGCCACTGCGGTTTCTTCCTTGCTTCTTGACAAGCTCTCGCGACCGCTGCACCAAATCCACCCCATTGGCTGCCCTATCCACGGTATTCGGATTATAGCGTCGCGGCGGCAGCGGATCAACTGCTTGTGTTGCGGAAAGCGTCGTGTCGAGCAGCCTCAATCCCGATGTGCATCGGGATTGAGGCTGCCACCCGAGTACTGGACGCGCCCAATAGCGGGGCTTGCTGCGTCGGTGCGTGTGAGCTATAGTGACGTGTGAAGTTCGCGCTCTTGGACGGCGGCATGCGAGCCCTCGGCCCATGAGAGCACCGGCAAACTGACCGATGAAAGGATGAGCCATGAATCGTCGCCACATTACTGCTGTTGCCGTCATGGTCGTTTTTGTCTTGTGCCTGTTGTATGCCGCCAATGCGATCGCGGCCGAACTGGTCAAGGCCAAGGACGGCTCGGGCGTCGTGGGGTACAAGGATACGTCCGTGCTGCCCTGGTGCGGATACCACGTGCACGATCCCGACCGGCCGAAGCCGGCCAAGGTGACGCCCGGCCGGCGCGGCGCCGCGCCCTCCGATGCGGTCGTTCTCTTTGACGGGACGGACCTGTCGCAGTGGGAGCCTTCGGACTGGAAGGTCGAGGATGGCGATCTGGTCGTCGTCACGGGGAGCCTGACGACGAAGGAGTCGTTCGGCGATTGCCAGCTCCACGTCGAGTGGCAGGCGCCGAATCCTCCGGTTGGCGACGATTGGGACCACGGCAACAATGGCATCACGCTGATGGGGCTCTTCGAGATTCAGGTGTTCGACACGTACACGACGCCGCTGTATCCCGACGGCCAGGCGGCGAGCGTCTACGGTCAGACCCCGCCGCTGGTCAACGCGTGCCGCGAGTCGGGACGCTGGCAGACGTATGACATCATCTTCTTCGCTCCGGTCTTCGAAGGAGACAAGCTCGTCAAGCCGGCCTATGTCACGGTCCTGCACAACGGGATTCTCGTCCACCACAACCAGCAGATCTACGGCCCCACCGGCCATCGGATCCTGCCCAGGTACGACCGGCCGATCGCGCCGAAGCGACCGCTGGTGCTGGCCGGGCACAACAACCCTGTCCGTTTTCGCAACATCTGGATTCGCCCTTTGTGACCGGCATGGGCTATAGAGGAGCAGCCCATCAATCGTAGAGGATGGGTTTCTCTCGCCAGTCTTTGTCGACGTCGTGGCGGTAGTCGCTGACGCGAGGACGTCGCTCGCGCAGGCGGACCGATTCGATGCCGAGATAGCAGCCGGTCGAGGCGGGGCTCTTCCCGACGCATTCGAGCCGCAGCGTGTACTTGCCCGGCTCGGGCCAGAAGTCCAGCAGGTGGAACTCGCGCGTCGTGACGTCCTTGCTGTAGAGGTCCATCACGCCGCCCAGCTTGACGCCGTTGAGGTAGGCCTGATATTGGCCGAAATCATAGGACTTCGTCAGGACCAGCAGCAGCCGCCTGGGTTCTTTCTTCTCGACCTCGAAGGGAATCTCGACCCACGCGTTGTCCTGGCTATCGGGTTTGTATAGCAGATGGCCGTTGGGATAGAGTTCCAGGTTCTGCGCCTCGGCCTGACCTTGGCCGTGATATTGATCCGCTGTGAACTGGCGGGCGGCGATGACGCGATCGAGGTTGGGCAAGGTCCGATCGCGCGGGGCTCGCGCTGCGAACGTCGGCCGGCCCGTCTGGTACCAGAACGCGACGCTGGAGTAATCGTCCTCCCGCTCGTTCCAGCTATGCGACTTGTACTGCGGATTCTCGTCGGGCGACATCCAGCCGAAGTGCTCGAACGTCACCTTGATCCCCTTGTTGAAGACCACCGGGTCGTTGATGTGCCAGCGGTAGGCGGAGGTGTGCCCGCCGACGATGCCCCATTCGTCGAAGTAGGGCACTCCGAAGTACGGCGTGCTCGTCGTCTGGAGCCCCCAGGCCGAGAGGAAGTAGTCCTCGGTCCCGGTGCCCCAGATGGAAGCCTTCGCCTCACCGTCGATGTAGATCTTCTCATCGCCTTCGCCGAACCAGGATGGGCTGCGCGTCCGCACGCTCATCACGGTGCCGACGTAGTGTCCCTTGCCCTGCGTTTCGAGAATCACGTAGTCCTTGCCCTTCTCGACCGGGTATTCCTGGCGGTACTGCGCGTAGAAGTAGGGGGTGTCCCGGGCAATCTTGTCCTTCTTGATCCAGTCGATGTTGAAATAGAGCAGGCTGATCGGTTTTTCGCTCTGGTTGAGAACCTCGACGCGGGCAGACTTGCGGAAGGGCATGTGCCAGAAGCAATTGTACGAATCGGCGTCCTCGACGATCACCGGCAGGCTGACCACCTCGCTGCGTTTTCCGAAGCTGTTGGCGAAGAAATCGCCGACGGGGGCCTCGACGCCCGGCCGCTCGTCGCCGTCCCAGTAGATCCGCAGCAGCATCTCCTGATGGTTGGCCGAGCCGTTCCTGGCCCAGGGGTGCGGCTCGGGCCCGAGGAACGTCATCCAGATGTGCGTGATGACGCCGGGACCTTTGACGTCCATCAGGACCTTCGTCTGGCCCGGCGGGACGCTGCTGTTGTCGCTGTTGCTGTTCGGGTCGGGTTCGCCCTGCCAGCCTCGCGGGTCCGCGCCCAGCTTGGCGGTCGAGGTCGCCCGCATGCTACGGCCTTCGTGAGGCTTGGCCAGGTCCGCCAGAAAGTCCGCCCAGCCAGTTGCGCACGGACAGAGAACCACCAGAACCGCCACCGCTTTGATACGCTCGCTCGCCATACGATGCGCTCCTGACTCGACGTCGCCATGCTTGGATTCGTGCCGCACACGCCGACGCGACAATACCGATCCGCGCCGGCGCTGTCAAGCCAGAACGCCGCCGACGATCGCGCCGGCCAGGAGCATCCCGACGCCGCTGGCGGCCAGCAGGAATCCGCCGGCGCCGGCCAGAAGGCCCACCACAGGCATACCGGTCAGGGCCGTAGAGAAGACCAGGAAGAACACGCCAAGCGCAATGGCGGGAAAGAACACCGCCACGATGGCTGGACCGACGCCGCCGGCTCTCTTGCCTCCGACCAGACCGGCGATCAGCGGCCCGAACACCGGCAGCCAGAACAGCAGCAGCGAGATGACCAACATCCACACCACCGCCGCTCCAATACTGCCCTTTCTGCCTACTGCTTTGGCGCTCACCACGATCTCCCTTGGGCCATACGATATGGAGCGGATCGTTGCGCCAGGCTGCGCAAATCATTCCATCTTGATGACCGCACGTTCATCCGGCCCGGCGCTCGCCGACGCCGGGCCGGGCTGCCGCGAAGGAAATGTCCTGTTCCGAGAGACCAGGAAGGAGCTTAGCTCCGTTTGAGTAGATCTCTGATTTCCGTCAGAAGAACCTCTTGCCTGGAAGGTTCTGGCGGCGGGGCCGGGGCCTCTTCCTGCTTCCTCTTCAGCGCGTTCATCGCCTTGATCGCCATGAAGATCGCAAAAGCAATGATCAGAAAATCGATGACGGTCTGAATGAACTTGCCGTAGTTCAGGGTGACCGCGGCCGTCTCGCCCACCGCTTTCTTCAGGGTGATGGTCAGGTCGGAGAAATCCACGCCCCCGAGCAGCAGCCCGATCGGCGGCATGATCACATCGGCGACAAAGGACGACACGATCTTGCCGAAGGCGCCACCGACGATAATGCCCACGGCCATGTCCACGACATTGCCTCTCATGGCGAACGCTTTGAACTCCTGCAACATACCCATACTCATGGCTCCTTACTCAAGGGTTCTGCTGGGTCCCCAACATGCCGGCTGGTCCGACGGTCCGGGCAGCCGCGATTCTCCATTTCCTTCGTGAACGGTGCTCCTGCGCACGATGTGTCCCGAAATATAGTCGCTCCGGTCGGCATCGGTTCAGTCTAACCCCCACAAAAATCGCCACGTCCAGGTCTGTCGGCTGTCGCCTGGCCATGCCTGGGGTATGCCTGTGGTATACGCTGGTGACCAACCTCGCGGGTATGAGTCCTTGTCTCGATCCATTCTCCCACCCTTTCAACGAATGGCACCGACCTCCCCGATTCGGCGTCCAATATGGCCCGGGTCGGGGCAACTGTCAAGGGTCATCCTTTCATTCGGCCCGCCAAGTCTATTGACAGACGTGGCTTCCGTACGTCTAATCAGGCAAGGAACCTCAAGATGCGTCCAGATATGCTGGAGTTGTGGAAATGAAGAGACTCTGGGTAAATGCGAGCCCGTACATCAAGGAAATCGCCATCGCGGCGCTGGAAAGCGGCGCCGAGGCGGTCGTGCTGCCCGATGGACAGAGCGATACCGTACGGCAGTTCGGCAAGATCAAGACGGTCGAAGTGTCCGGCGACCTCAGGCCGGGCCTGGACGTCGAGTTCATCGACATCAGCAGCAAGGCCGACGAGGACCGTGCCGCCGCCGTGCCCGCCGGCAAGCTTGTCGTCCTGAAAATGCTCGACTGGACCATCATTCCGATTGAGAACCTGCTGGCCCGACGGGGCGGAAACCTGATCGTCCAGGTCGAAAACAGCGACCAGGCCAGACTCATGGTGGAGATCCTCGAAAAGGGCGTCGATGGCGTCCTGCTCAATACGACGAACGTCAACGAGATCAAGAAGACCGCCCAGATCGTCCACGGGGTCAGCGAGAGGATCGGTCTGGTCGAGGCCGTTGTCACCACCGTCAGACAGCTCGGCATGGGCGACCGCGCGTGCCTGGACACCTGCACTCAGATGACGCTGGGCGAGGGCATGCTGGTGGGCAACACCGCCTCGGGTTTCTTCCTCGTGCACTCCGAATCGATCGACAACCCCTACGTCGCGTCGCGTCCCTTCCGTGTCAACGCGGGCGCTGTGCATGCCTACGCGATGGCGCCGGGCGGCAAGACCAAATACCTGGCCGATCTGAAGACGGGCGACGAGGTTCTGCTCGTCGATTGGCAGGGACGCAGCCAGGTTGCCTACCTGGGCCGCAACAAGATCGAACGCCGGCCCATGATGCTGATCGAGGCCGAGGCCGGCGGACAGCCCGTCAGTCTGGTCCTCCAGAACGCCGAGACCATCCGCCTGGTCGATCCGCAGGGCAAGGCCATCGCGGTCACCAGCCTCAAGCCGGGCGACAAGGTCCTCGCCCACACCACCCACGGCGGCCGTCACTTCGGCATGAAAGTCGACGAATCGCTCATCGAACGGTGATGGTTGCCCCGCCTGGCGCATGTGGGAACGTTATTCGGATACCAGGCGGATGCGGTGGCAGCGGATCAGAATTGGCGGTGACGTTGGTGTGGAGTCCGCAGACTTGGCTCGGGTTAGCAGTTGGGCTGGCGCGGCAGATGGGACTCCTAACATGAGAACACGATGCACCCGTTCAGGGACGCCATCGCCAGGATTGCCGCCGCCAACAGCAGGATTCTCTCGATCGTCTTCATGATTCGTGCTCCCAGGTACAGGTAAAGGTTTCCATTCCGTGGGGCCTTTGCCCTGCATGTAAGAGGCAGTGCACAGTAGGTCGGTAACTGATGCCTTAGCTTGGGGCGAGGACCCCACGCTCGAGGTTTCTCTGCGGCGGGGGTGTGTGAAAAAATCAGGGTGACCGTGTGGCAGCCTCAAGGCGGAGCCTTGGGGATGGCTGATACGATTTCGGCTTGTGTATCGAAAGGCGGTGGTGCTGTCCACCATCCCCAAGTCCTGCGGATCTTTCGACGTCGCTCAAGACAGGCTTTGAGGTTGCCACACGGACGCTTCAATGGCTCAGGAATGCCGGCACCGCTGAATCTGCGCACAGCCCGCGGTGGGAGAATTGCCCAGAAGGCGCTTGACGGGGCCGCGGATTGTCCTATCCTATGGCTTTTCACGCCCTGGAAAGGAGCCAACCAAGTGCAGGGAAGTACGCCTTCAGGCCAGTTCGTCTTCGAGCCTCCCGCCGCCGAGCCGGCGCCGAGCGTGCTGTACGACGAGCACCTCAAACTGACGAGCAAATCGCGGATGAGCCCCTTTGCGGGACACGTAATGCCGCTCTGGTATTCCACGATTGCGGCCGAGCACCAGGCCGTCCGCCGGGCCGCCGGGCTGTTCGACTGCACCCACATGGGTGTGCTGGAGTTCTCCGGCGGGGGGGCGGCGGGCGTCCTGCACGCCGCTACCACCAACGACGTCCGCAAGCTGGCCGTCGGGCGCGCCCAGTACAGCTACATCCTCGACGCCGCCGGCAACATCCTGGACGACATCAT
>CAZNSM010000008.1:37626-71609 GCA_964575615.1 uncultured Pirellulales bacterium
TTCGAGCAGGAGCTGTCCGGGATCGACTGCCTGATCTGCCGGACCGGGTATACCGGGTCGAAGGTCGGCTTCGAGCTGTTCGTCCATCCCGACCAGGCCCCCCGGCTTTGGAACCTGATTCTGGAGGCGGGCAAACCGGTGGGCGTGCTGCCGTGCGGGCTGGGCGCCCGCGACAGTCTGCGGATCGAGGCGGGTCTGCCGCTCTATGGGCACGAGCTGGGCGGCAAGCTCGGGATCTCGCCTTTCGAGGCCGGCTACGGGTGGGCGGTGAAGCTGGACAAGGCGTTCTTCGTGGGCAAGGCGCCGATGGCGAAGATTGCGCAGAGGTACGACATGCAGGTGGCGCGTCTGGAGTTCTCCGCGGCGAAAGGGGTTCGCCCGATCCGGCCTGATGACCCGATCATTGACGGTTGCGGCGTCTGCGTCGGCTGGGTGCTCAGCAGCGCGACCGCCGGCGAGAAGCAGTATGCCCTGGCCTACGTCAGCCGCAATGCGGTGACAGAGGGCAACACGCTCGGCGTCTACTACCTGGCGCGAAGCCAAAGCCAGGTCCAGCAGGGCAGGGCCGAGCGTATGGACAGAGGACAACAGGCACAGGCCGATCTGACGGGCACGGTCGTCGGCCGATTCGAGAAGTTTTGACGGGAGGCAACGCAATGGTCGTCGAGGGTTTGCTCTACACGAAGGACCACGAATGGGCGAAGGTCGAAGGCGACATCGTCACGATGGGCATCACGGATTACGCGCAGGAGCAGTTGGGCGAACTGGTGTTCGTCGAGCTGCCCGAGGTGGGCAAGCAATTCGCCGCGCGCAAAGAGATTGCGGTGGTGGAGAGTTCCAAGGCCGCCGGTGACGTTTACAGCCCCGTCACCGGGACCGTCACCGAGGTCAACTCCGAGCTGAGCACGAAGCCCGAGCGGATCAACGAAGACTGCTACCAGAGCGGCTGGATCTGCAGGCTCCAGATCACCGATAAGAAATCGCTCGACAACCTGATGAACGCCAAGGAGTACGAAGAGTACCTGAGTACTCTATAGGTCCAATAGGTCCTATGGGGTCCTATAGGATCACATCCTCGGAGCAAAGGCCATGCCCTTCATACCACACACAGAGCAGCAGCAACAGGAAATGCTCGCCCAGATTGGCCTGACGATGGACGGCTTGTTCGCCGACATCCCCGCCGATCTGAAAGCCCGGTCGTTCCATCTGCCGGCGGGTCTCAGCGAGATGGAGGTCCGCAACCGCCTGGCCGACCTGGCGTGCAAGAACTCCGTGGACCTGACGCTGTTTCTGGGCGGCGGGTTCTACGACCATTTCATCCCGTCAGCGGTCTACTCGATCATCTCCCGCAGCGAGTTCTATACCGCCTATACGCCGTACCAGCCCGAACTGTCCCAGGGGACATTGCAGGCGATCTACGAATACCAGTCCGTCATCTGCCGGCTCACCGACATGGAGGTCTCCAACGCCTCGCTCTACGATGGCGGCACCGCCATGTACGAGGCGATGATGATGGCCCTGCGCATCACCGGCCGCAACAAGGTCATCATCGACGACAGCGTCAACCCGATCTACCGCGTGATGATCCACTCGTACACGCAGAATCTCCAGATCGACCTCGACGAGACGCATTGCACCAACGGTCTGGCCAATCGCACCGAAATCCTCGACCGGCTCGACAACCAGACCGCCGCGATCATCGTCCAGAACCCGAATTTCTTCGGCTGTATCGACGATTTCACCGACCTGGCAAAAGCCGCGCACGAGAAGGGGGCGCTGCTGCTGGTCTCGTGCTATCCGATTTCGCTGGGCATCCTCAAGACGCCCGGCGCGATGGGGGCCGACATCGTCACGGGCGAGGGCCAGAGTCTCGGGATGCCGATGTCGTTCGGCGGTCCTTATCTGGGTTTCATGGCCGCCCGCAAGGAGCACGTGCGCAAGATGCCCGGACGCGTCGTCGGCGAGACGACCGATCGCGAAGGCCGACGGGCCTTCGTCCTGACGCTCCAGGCCCGCGAGCAGCATATCCGACGCGACAAGGCGACGTCGAACATTTGCTCGAACGAGGCCTTGTGCGCCCTGACGGCGCTGGTGTATCTGTCGCTGTTGGGCAAGGAGGGGCTTCGGGAGACCGCCCAGCGCTGCGCCGACAAAGCCAGCTATGCCTATCAGCGTCTGACCGCGATCCGGGGCGTGGAGCCGCACTTCAAGGCCAAGTGGTTCTTCAACGAGTTCGTGCTCGATCTGCCCTGCGAGGCGGCCGACGTGATCGCTAAACTGATCGAGAAAGGCTTTGCGGCGGGCTTCCCGCTGAGCCGATACTACGAAGGGATGGAAAACTCCATGCTGATCTGCGTGACCGAAAAACGCACCAAACAGGAGATCGGCATGTTGGCCGAATCGCTGGAAAGCGTGCTGTAAAATCAGGAATCAAACATGAAAGATCAAATCTGCGGACTCGCCTTCGGCGAAGGTCTTTTTGAATTTGGATCTGTAGTTTTGATCTTTGCATTTTACACTTTGATCTGGCTTATGGGTGTGCTATGAAGCTGCTGTTCGAAAAGAGCGTGCCGGGCCGTCGGGGCGTGTGTCCCGGCCCGAGCGATGTCCCGACGACGATCAATATCAACGACGATCTGCTGCGTCATCGCAGCGCCGCTCTGCCCGAGCTGAGCGAATTGGACGTGGTGCGTCACTTCACCGAGCTGTCACGCCGCAACTTCGGCGTCGACACCAACTTCTATCCGCTCGGCTCCTGCACGATGAAGTACAATCCGAAGGTCGCCGAGCGCATCGCGACCTATCCGGGCTTCGCGCACCTGCACCCGCTGCTGCCGCAGTTGCGCATGGGCGGCATGCTCACGCAGGGGGCCCTGGCGATCCTCCACGAGATGGACCTGCTGCTGCGCGAGATCACCGGCATGGCGGGCTTCACGATGCAGCCGATGGCCGGCGCGCACGGCGAGCTGACCGGCATGATGATCATGGCCGCCTACCATCGCGACAAAGGCAACAAGAAGACCGTCCTGCTGGCGCCCGACAGCGCGCACGGCACCAACCCCGCCAGCGCCGCCATCGCGGGCTACCGCGTCGTCTCGATCCCGAGCGACGCCGACGGCGTGATGGACCTGGCGGCCCTCAAGCAGGCGCTCAGCGACGACGTTGCCGGCGTGATGCTGACGTGTCCCAATACGCTGGGCCTGTTCAACCCGCACATCCGCGAGATCTGCGACCTGATCCACAGCGTCGACGGCCTGGCGTATTACGACGGCGCCAATCTCAACGCGATCGTGGGCAAGGCCCGGCCGGGCGACTTCGGCTTCGACATCGTCCATCTGAACCTGCACAAGACCTTCGCCACGCCGCACGGCGGCGGTGGTCCCGGGGCCGGACCGGTCGGCGTCAAGGAGCGCCTCGTGCCGTTCCTGCCCGTCTCCATCGTGGTCAAACGCGCGGATGGAACGTACGCCCTGGAGTACGACCGGCCCAAGTCCATCGGCTACGTCGCGCCGTTCTACGGCAACTTCGCAATTGTGCTGCGGGCCTACGTCTACATCCTGCTGCTGGGCAAAGAGGGTCTCGCCCGCGTCGCCGAGAACGCGGTGCTCAACGCCAACTACGTCCGCTGCAAGCTCAAGGGCCACTACGCTCCCGCCTTCGACAAGCTCTGCAAGCACGAGTGCGTCTTCAGCACGACCGAGGAGATGGCCGCCAATGGCGTCCACGCCATCGACATCGCCAAGGCCCTGATCGATCGGGGATTCCATCCGCCGACGGTCTACTTCCCGACCATCGTCAAAGAGGCGATGATGATCGAGCCGACCGAGACCGAGAGCAAGGAGACGCTCGACGCGTTCATCGCCGCGATGATCGAGATCGCCGAGCTGGCGCAGAAGGACCCCGAGGCGCTCAAAGCGGCCCCCGTCACCACGCCCGTCTCGCGCCCCAACGAAACCGCCGCCGCCAAGAACCTCGACATCGCCAGTCTGTGACGCACGTTTCCGTAAGGCGCCGACCATGACGGGGGAGGCCAAAGGCCGGACTGGCGACTCACTGTCCTTCGCGGAAGTAACTGGATGTTGATTTGGTGAACAGCTTCCACCCGTTGGCGGTCTCGTGGAACAGCAGGGCGGGACCGTCCGTGAAGACGACGATCATGGTCCCTTCGACCTTCTGACCGTGGAGTTGTTCCAGCTTCTCCGCCTGGGTTGTGTCTGCCTCGATGGATTCGATCGTGGCGCTGGCGATCTCCTCCAGGTCCTCCGGTTTCTCCAACAACCGCTGCCGGCGTCGCTCTCGTCTCTCGGCGACGGTCAGAGCCCTGCCATCGATTTCCCTCTTCGTTTCATCATCCCAGAAGGCCACGTAGCCGTCGATGTCGTTGGCCTTGCAGACCTGCTGCAAGGACAGGAACGCCGCACGGACCTCCTCGATCTGCTTGTCCAACTGCCCCATATTGCCTCCCGTCTGGGCCGTGGCGGGGGCGCCGTTGGACGCAGACGCGGTCGCCGGCGGGGCCTCGCTGTCTGGCGCCAGGGGCTCGCTCTGAGCGGAGTCCGTACCCGTTTCCTCCGTCGTCTGATCGTCGGGCTTGCCGCAACCCCATAGCAGAAAAGGCATTGCGAACGCGATGCTGACACAAGCGATGACCCTCGCGGTCCTCATAACCGTCTCCCTTCCACTGACATGATCCTGCTGATGAGGGCCGGCGCGACAGTTCACGGTCCTCAGGAGAACACCCCGTCTCCTCTCTCCAAGACGCACGATCTCCCGATTCGTTATCCGGAAAACCGCCTTGTCAAGGCAGAAATCGGGTGCTGCGCAATGCGATCAGGCTCGCGATGGATCGAGGAGCCTGGCGGCCCACTGGCGGGCGCGGTCGATCTGGCCGTCTTCGAGCAGGTCGGTCCCGCCCGCCTGCGGCTCGCCGTGCATGGCGACAAAGAACGTCTCGGGCTTGGCGATGGGTGTGCCTCCCAGCCGACGGAGCCGGCGCAGTAGCTTGGGCGAGGCCCGCAGACGCCGGAACGGCCACCTGCGGACCGTCGTATCGAACGCCGCCACGGATTTGCCCGCCAGGATACCCCGAGGCTGCTTTGCGAGCGCGGAGCGGACCGCCGCCGGCACGCTGAACGCATGTGTGGGGCTGCCCACCACGACCAGATCGACTCCCTCCCAGTCGCCGGCGCTCAGTTGCTCGATCCCGACCACACGCACCTCACCCGCCCGGCCCAGCGTCTCCGCCATCGCCTCCGCCACCCGCCGCGTATTGCCAAACTTCGAATAGTACACAATCAACGTTTTCATAATTTCCCCTTGCATGTCGCTCTTGAGGACGAGGGCGTGCGATGCGCGCTGCACACCGTGTCCTCTGCCGTCAGGATCAACCGCCACGGATGGGCTTCGGGGCCAATCATGCGTTTGTAGCCGTCGGCGATGAGCAAGGGCAGCAGGATGCTCATGGCGATCAGCAGCAGAAACGCGCCTATGTGGTGCTTGCACCATCCCCTGGGGTTCGCCAGCCACGCTCGGACGGCTTCGACGTACTGTTCGTCTGTGCCGCGTTCAGAGAGTAACCTCATCGTCTGGAGCGCTCCGCAATCTCTTGTGCCTTGTCTGCCGCATGCCATCTTCGACGGGAACTGGAATGGCTTGGCGTTGTCTGCCTGTTGCACGCTTCCACCTTCCGCATCTCTTCCGGCCGGCACCGTCATCATAACATGCGCCGCGAGCGAAAAAAAGGCGGAGAATTTTCGAAAGCGGGTTGACGAGGAACGAGGCTTTGCGTATGATAATTAGGCAACTGAATTGGGAATGGTTGATGGTCGATAGTCAATTCTGGACGGCTGGCGATGGACGCGGGATGTGAACTTGGGTGGTTGGCGGTCGGCAAGAACTCTTCCGGCGGCAGGGCGGACCGGGGTCGGCTCGGGATGCGAGTGTGCCAAACAAAGCCAATTTCTCGCCGCCGAATGTGGTGTACGTGCTTGTTAGATAAAGGGTTATATGGCGAAAGGGGATTCGCGAAACAAAGCCAATTTCGTCGGCGGCAAGGCCGGTAGGGCGAGCGTCCTCGCTTGCCGGAGCAGGGAGCCGGTTGACGTAGCGGTGATGGGCTGGGGCATGAATGGGCAAACGCCCGATACTGGGAAGGACAGAGATTGAGTTCGAAAGTCTACTTCATCAAGGCATTGATCGGCGAAGGCGAACGGGCTGTCTCGGAGAAGGCCAGGACCCTGTTCCGGGCGGGCGGGTTCCGTAAGTGCTTCAAGAAGAACGACTTCACTGCCGTGAAGGTCCATGTCGGCGAAGAGACCAACAACACATACATCAAGGCCCCGTGTCTGAAGGGCCTCGTCGAGGAACTGCTCGCCCTGCGGACCAAGCCTTTTATCACCGACACCAGCACGCTCTACACCGGCCGGCGGCACAACGCCATCGACCACACGGTCCTGGCGACGCAGCGCGGTTTCAGCGTCGAGGGGCTGGGCGTCCCGTTCATTCCTCCCGACGGGCTGTTCGGGACCGCCGAGGCGGCGGTGCCCATCGAGGGCGAGCTGGACAAGGAGGTGATGATCGCGGCCGACATCGTGCGGTGCCAGTCGATCCTGTCGGTGGCGCACGTCACCGGCCACTGCGCCACGTGTGTGGGCGCGACGATCAAGACGCTGGGCATGGGCTGCTCCAGCCGCAAGGGCAAGATGCGCCAGCACGCCGCCCTCAAGCCCCACGTGAAGAAGGGCACGTGCACCCGCTGCGGCGAGTGCCGCCGTCACTGTCCGGCCGACGCCATCACCCTCGACGACGTCCAGGCCCACATCGACCAGGACAAGTGCATCGGCTGTGCCGAGTGCGTCGCCGTCTGCCGGTTCGACGCCGTGGCGTATGACTGGCAGCAGGAGAACGAAATCCTGCAGAAGAGCGTCGCAGAACACGCTCTCGGCGCGCTCCGGGGCAAGGAGGGAAGGGCGGTGTTCTTCAATTTTGTGATGTCCGTAACTAAAGATTGTGATTGCTTCGCCCGGGCCAATATGCCTAAAATGGTGGAGGATATTGGCATTCTGGCCTCGACCGATCCGGTGGCGGTGGACAAGGCGGCCATCGATCTGGTGGAGAGCCGGGGCGGGCGGGGCGTGCCCAAGCTGATCGGCAATGCCAGGTTGGACTGGCACACCCAGATCGAGCACGCGGTTCGGATCGGACTGGGCCGCGCGGACTACGAGCTGGTGGAAGTGGAATAGGCCTTCGGGCCGCATTTGAGGATGGCTATGTCTCTCGGTCAGATTATCCGACAGAAGCGTGAGCAGTTGAACCTGACTCTCGATGAAGTCAGCAACCGCGTGGGGTTTTCCAAGCCGTACCTGTCCACGATCGAGACGGGCAAGGTCAAGAATCCGCCCAGCGACGAGCTGCTGACGAAGCTCGAACGCGTGTTGAAGTTCGATTCGGGCCTGCTGCTGCACATCGCGCACCTCGAACGCATGCCGTCGGACGTTCGGCAGGAGTACGAATCGCGCGAGGCTGAGAATCAGAAGCTCCGGCAGTTGCTCAAGAAGGCGATCGACAAGAAGAGCAGCGCCCGATCGCTCAAGTCGATGCTGGCCAAGAGCAATCTCAGCGCCGACGAGGGCAAGCGGGCCCTGGCGGCGGGCCGGCTCGTGCCGGTGATCAACAAGGTTGCGGCGGGCTATCCCGTCGAGTTCAACGATCTCGATTATCCCGTCGGCGTCGCCGACGATTACGTCCGTTGCCCCGACCTGCACGATCCGAACGCGTTCGCCGTGCGCGTCGTCGGCGACTCGATGGAGCCCAAGTTCGTCGAGGGCGACATCGTGATCTTCTCGCCGGCCTGCGAGGTCCGCAACGGCGACGACTGCTTCGTCCGCTTCACCTTGCCCCACGAGACGACGTTCAAGCGTGTCTTTTTCGAGGCCGGCAATCAGATCCGCCTCCAGCCCCGCAACGAGAAGTACTCGCCGACCGTGGTCGAGGGCAAACGCATCGACGGCGTCTATCGCGCTATCGTCAAGTACCAGCGATTGTGACGAATTCGCTTTAACGACAAAGCGGATACGGCTACTCGATGACCAGCCAGGTGACGCCGGCCGGTTCGATGCGAAGAGGGACCGTGACGTTGTAGCGGCGGTCGAGCCTGTAAGGTCGCCAGTCGCCTTCCTTTTCGCGGATGCGGGCGGTGTCGGTCAGGCCCGTGTAGTACAGCGGTAGCGTCAGATTTCGTTCCACGGGGCGGTCGAGGGGGTTGTAGATCATCGCCAGGCCCTTGATCTTCAGTCGAGGGTTCACGTGCAGGAGGCCGTCGATGTCCCGTCCATCGGCCCGGCGAAGGTGGATCACGTCCGATTCGAGAATGTCACGGTATCGCTTGAAGAAATCCACCCACCTCTTGACGACGGCCTTGGTCTCGTCGCTATCGTACAGGCGCGGGCCGCGATAGCAGGCCTGCACGCCGGCCCCGAAATTGTTGGCCAGATGGGCCTCGTAGGCGTCGAGGTGATCGCGCAGCGGCTCGATGGTGGCCGCCGGACCGCCCCCGTGGTATTCCGTCAGCGGCACGAACATCCAGCCCATGCTCGGGGTCTTCGTCCAGGTCCCGTCGTAGATGTTCTGTCGGCCGTGGAGGATCTGCTGGGCACGCGGCAGCGACCAGTTCGTCTCGCGATAGCCCATGCCGCACTTCGTCGAGCCGGTCAGGTAGTAGAAGTCGGGGACGTTCAGATAGACGCCGCGGCTCCGGCACCACTGGTAGAACTCGGTGATCGTCTGCCACTGGGTCCATTGCGAGTCCTCGTGGCCCCGATGTCCCGGATGGCTCTGCGAGGCGCAGGTGTCGCCGGGATAGGAGCCGTCGTGTTCGAGCAGGTCGAAGCCGGTCTTGTTGTAAAAAGCGTAGAGCTTCCGGAAGTAGTCGCAACCCCAGTTGCTGCCCAGACAGGGGGCGTTGCCGAACAGCGCGCCGCCGGGTTTGCCCGTCGCGACATCGACGACGTCATCCTCGTCGCTGATTCGCCGGCTCGACAGCAGTGAATAGCCTCCGATCTCGATGCCCTTTCTGTGAGCGTAGTCGGCCAGTTCCTTCAGTTGAGCCAGATAGGCAGGTTCTTCGTTTTCGAGGTTGAACCCGCTGCCGAATGTCATGATGACCATCTCGAAGCCGACTTCGGCACACTGATCGATGGCCAGCCGCACCGAATTCGGATCGGCCTGGCGCACGTGCATCATGATCGGGTTTTCCGTCACCCACGGCGCGATGGTGCGGTACATGCGCCGCATCGCCAGGCCGTTGCGCTCCCGTTCGGTGCTGTCGAAGACGAGTTCGAATGTCCGGAATGACTCGAACGTCTTGCCCGGCGGAATGTCGATCTCCGGCCCGACCGGCGGGCGTGATTCCAGCAGGCAGGGGTTCTCTCGCAGGTAGTTCACCTGCGTCAGGTACTCGGGGTCATGCATCCAGTGCGTGGTGTGGTTGGCGACCGATGCGTTCATGCCGGCGAAGGCATAGTCGCTCTCGACGTGAAGGTTCGGCACGTTCCAACGTTCGTAGCGGTCCACCTCCGACTCGTACTCGACCGTCGCCAGGATCTCGCTGGTGAAGCGGTTGAGGCGAATGGGCCGATCCGAGCCATTGTGGATCGTCAGCCATTTGCACATCAAGGGGATGCCCTCGTACATCTCGTAGTTGACCTGGACGGCCACGCGGTCGAGATAGGCGCGGCCGGGGCTCAGGGTCCTTCTGGCCTGCTCGGAGAGCCCGTACGCCATGGTCAGCGAGGCGCCGGGAGGGGGCCAGGGCAGGTCGGCACAGTGACGCACGCGTTTCCAGGGGAATCGGGCGCGCGTCTTGTCGATCTGGCAGTCTATGAACTGCCATGCATTCGGGTCCGACGTCAGGTTGTCCTTCCATTCGTCGAGCAGATAGGCGTAGTTGGGCTGGCCTTTGAGTCCGCCGATGTCGAAGGAGATGCCGTCGATCGTCAGGCGGGCCTCCGGCTTGACGCCGCGCAGCATCGACTCGCCCGTCATGAGATTGTCGAGGGCGACGGTGGCGGTGTTCGGCGTCAGGCGAAACGTGCGGCGGATCAGGCCGTTGTCCATGACGATCTCACGGCCATCGTCGCTCTTCTCGACGGTCACTGCCTTGCGAACCGGCGTCGCGAGCCAATCCGTGTCGAGCCGGTCAGCGTAGCCGGGCGGTGCGGCAAGCAGTATTGTCACGGTGGTCAGCAGGGCGGTCGTCAGCATGTCACTCCTTTCTTCTGTGCTCCATCAACCCAGGTCCTGTCCGGCGACGGCCAGGACTAGGGCATAGACCCGCGCGGCGCCGGCTTCCTTTAGTGTCCGAGCGCACTCGTTGAGGGTCGCGCCGGTGGTCTTGATGTCATCGACGAGGCAGATGGTTTTGCCGGCGTAGCGATGGTCGGGCCGGACCGCGAAGGCGCCCTGGACATTCCGCTGTCTTGCGGCGGCAGTGGCTGCGGCGGGCTGGGCCCTGGTGCGGCGGACGCGGACGAGGTCCGGGCAGATTCGGGCGGTCGGATGCCTGAGCCGTCCGGCGATCCGGCGCGACTGGTTGTAGCCTCGGGCCAGGCGGCGCGTCCAGTGCAGCGGGACTGGGACGAGCAGCTCGATCTGCTCGTAGAAGGGACTTCCCTGGAAGGCCGCATCGGCCAGCGAGCCGAGCAGGGTCTCAAACTCCGTCCGGTCGTGCTTGAACATCAGGATCATCCGGCGCAGCGTCTCCGTGTAGATCCCGGCACGGGCGATTCCATCGAAGTGGATGTCCTCGGCCGCGCAAGCCGGACAGGCGCCGTGCACGAGGCCGTATCGGCTGGCGTCCCGTCCGCATCGAGGGCAGTACTCGCCGGCCGTACTTGTCAGCAGTTGATCCCAACAGCCTGAGCACAGCCCGCTGTTGTCGGGTCCGGCCTGCCCGCCGCAGCACAGGCACACCGGCGGCCAGAGCACCTGATGGAACCCCTGCCAGGCCAGCCGCGACAGTTGTCTGGCCTGACCGAGAGCAAGATGGATTGCGGGGGACCGCATGCCGACCATTATAGGCCGGATGGGCCATTATTTCAAATCGTAGAGGTCGTTGGCGGCCGAGAGGAAGCCGATCTGGATGTCGTTTGTCGCGTTATGCCTGTCGAGGACCTCTTTGGCGGCCGGGTCGGTTTCTGTGTGAATTCGCTGCCACGATCGCGCGTGGCCATCGCAGAAGGCGACGTTGGTCCGCCCCAAGTGGCGGTAGCCCTGCGCGCCGGCGTGTCGCGCCGAATCGGGGAGCAAGGTGTCACCAGGGTGCGAGAGCGGGGCACGCATGTACTTGTTGGCGCCGCCATCGGTGCACTGGCCGTCGCCGAACAGGGCGGTCTCGGACGGACGCCGCACGTCGGTGGTCCGCGCGGAATCGACCGGCGACAGGAGGTCGTTCAGTCCGATGTAGCTGGTATTGTAATTGTAGCCGGTATAGGGATCGGCCAGCGAATTGCCAGGGCCGGCAAAGCCGGGGCACTGGTGGATTCTCTCGATGGTCCGGCCCATCCACAGCAGGCCCGGCTGGACACGGTTGGGGTGCGTCGCGTCGGACCAGTCCTTCCAGGTCGTGAAGTCCCACGCATAGAAATAGGGGACTGTGCCCTCGCGGCGATTGTAGTAGGCCAGTGGATAGTGCCCATCATAGACGCTGGTATAGCTCTGGGCCGCGATCGCCATCTGACGCAGGTTGCTCAGACACAGCGTCCTCTGCGCCTGCTGCCGAGCGGCCTGGAGCGCAGGCAACAGGAGGCCGACGAGCAGCGTCGTCGTGGACGCGACCACCAGCGTCTCGACGAGACTGAACCCGTCACGACGTCGCTCTCTACACGTATTCCAGTGCGTGGGCCGAGAATCCACTCTACAGTCTTTCATTGTCCTCCACGGGCCGGCGCCGAGGCGCCGGCCCGCAGTGAGGTTCACGTCATCCATTCGTGCTATTGCTGTCCCCAGGCGATCGTTCCGATGTTTGCTTGGACGATCTCCAGGTCGGCTTCGTCGACGCGTCCATCGCCGCTCACGTCGGCCTTCGCGGCCGGGTCGTCAGGGTCTGTGATTTCGACGCCGAGCCATTCCGTCACGATTGCCGCGTCTGTCTCCTCGACGCGCCAGTCGGCGTTGACGTCGCCGATGGGCGCGGGGTGTTTGTGGTCGCCCGGACAGCTCACGTCGGCGACCGCATCGATCTCAGGTGCGCCGCCTCCGGGAGCGTCGTCGATGCGAACGTACAGGAACCACTTGCGCTGCGTCTCGGGATCGAGAGGCAAATCGAGCCGGGCGATGTCGTAGCCCGTCCCGCCGGCCGAATCGCCATAGGTCTGCGCCACGCGGGCCACCGAACGGCCGGCCAGCGCCTGGAAGGACAAGTTGGGGTCGACCGGCAGCGTGGGATTGGCCGGCTCGGCCCACCACAGGTTCCACTCGCCGATCGACGCATCGGCATGGCACGGATCGTATACCCGGCCCAGCGTCGGAGCGAACCCATCGCAGAACGGGCCGTCTTCCACCTCGGCCGCCAGCTTGATGAAGTTCGGATCGTCGGCCATGAAGTTCGGATCGGTGGTGAAGCTGTACCATGTCACGCCGTCCTGGCTGACGGAGACGATGCCGGGCTCGCTGCCACCTGAAGCGCCGACGATCACGCCGGCCGGATCGCCGTTGTCCCAGCTCTGTCCCGCGGCCAGCGTCTGCGGGGCGTTGCCGAACACCAGAAAGTCGAGGCCGTACGGATTGCGCTCGTCGTCGCGGACGGGGTGGCTGAAGGCCAGCGTGATGGATCCTCCCTCCCCGAGGAAGACCGTTTCGAATTGGCGGAAGGCCGGGTAGACCGGCACCACCGGCGCCGGCGTGTCGAGCGGGATCGACCAGCCGTCGCCCGTCGTGTCCACGGTCGGCCGTCCCAGGGCCGCGTTCGGATCGTCAAACGGGATTCCGCTGAGCCAGTCGTTCATCATGCCGCTGGGCCGATAGTCGATCCACGCCGTGGCGAAGTCATTGGCGTCGTAAACGTACCGCCCATATCCAGACAAGAAGGGGATCTCCCAGTTCGGTTTCGGCGCACCGGCGTGACCGTAGATCCATCCATCGGCGTCGCCGTGATGCACGACCCGGTCGGCGGCGCCGGTCCAGGGCGACACCCACTCTTCGCGGCTGCCGGCGTTGTCGGTCCAGTAATGCCACCACAGGTCGCCTCCACCATAGCCGACGTCGTTGTGGTCCTGATACCGCAAGCCATCGACCGCAATGCCCCAGCCGTAATCGACTCTCGCGACGGCCAGCTCCGATTCCGCCTCGATGATGTCCAATAGTCCGAGGCCGGTGGTCGTGTCGGTTTCGGTCAGGCCGAAACGGACCAGATACTCGATGCGGAAGCCATCGGCCCATTCGATATAGACGCGCGCCTCGTTCACCCCGCTGCCCACCTCCACCGGCGCTGCCGTTGCGGCCGAGACCGCCGCGGCCAGCATTCCCAATCCCAGCCAATGCACGAGTTTCATCTGTTTCCTCCTGTTCTTGCCTTGCTCTTCCGGCCTTTCGGCCGTGTGGTTGTCTTGTTCTACGCGTCGATGCCTGAATCCGTCGACTCTACCGCCGTGCTTCAGCCACGTGGCACTCCCAACCTCCTTTCGCATTCGCTGGCCCTTGTCGCGAGGGCGCGGCCCGCAGGCGCACAAAAAAACCGCCGTTCCTGCGAACAGGAACGGCGGTCATGACTGCGTAGAGCCCCGGGGCGACCTACACGGCCCGGACGGCGCCTTCACACGTGCGTTCCATATCGCGAGAACACCAACACTGTGCGATCGACTACAGGCAGGTTTTCTGACTTGCGTCTTACCGGAAGGTTCCTTCCCATCCCTGTAGGGGACAGTGGATTACAGCCTTCTCGGATTTCCGATTCGCGGATCGGAGCAGACGTTTACAGCGGCGCGACCGTCGCGGATTCTCACCGCGTTCCCGTTTCCCAGGTATCTCGAAGCCGATGCTTCGAAACCTGTAGCCGAGCGATGCATTTCTGAAAGAGCGAATACTGAAAAAATGAAATTTATCCGAGGGGCCGGTGTCTGTCAAGGCCAAAAAACGAGGGATTTTGCGCGGAGGGGACGTGGGCCGGGAGGTGGACGGCGCGGAGGGGAGTCTGCAAACGCCGGTCCCCAGGTGGGCCCGAAGGCCCACCTGGAGACACTCAGCACGTGGTTGTGTCACGCGTTGAATTGACTGAGGTCTTCGTCGTCGTTCAGCGGGATACTGTGCTCGGCATGCACCTTGCCGGGTTTGGTTGCTTTCGCGGCCTTGGCTGGGGTCTTCCCCGCCTTGGCGGTTCCGGCGATGTGGTGATATACCTGGTCCGAGGGACGGAGGCCCCGACCGGACCTGGGTGTACGGGTTCTATCGGTCACGTTCCGGGCCGCACCCCCAACCAACGCGGCCAGTTCATTGACCATTTCGTTCATCGTTTCGGCCTGGGCGCTGAGCTGCTCAGATGCACTGGCGCTTTCCTCGGCGTTAGCAGCATTCTGTTGTGTCACCTTGTCCATCTGAGCGATCGCGGTGTTGACCTGGTCGATGCCCTGGGCCTGTTCCTGCGACGCGGCGGCAATCTCACTGACCAGATCCGTGGTCTTGCCGACGCCTTGAACGATTTCGTCGAGGACCTTGCCGACTTCCGTGGCGATGTCCACGCCGTTGTTGGCGTTCTTGACGGATTCCTGAATCATATTGGCGGTGTTCTTGGCGGCCTCGGCCGATCGCATCGCCAGGTTGCGCACCTCTTCGGCCACCACGGCGAAGCCCTTGCCCGCCTCGCCGGCTCGGGCCGCCTCGACGGCGGCATTGAGCGCCAGCAGGTTGGTCTGGAAGGCGATCTCATCGATGACCTTGATGATCTTGCTGGTTTCGTCGGAGCTCTTCTGGATCTCGCGAATCGCGTTGTTCATGCGGTTCATGGACTCGGCGCCGGTGTCGGCGGACTTGCGGGCCTCCGAGCTCAGCAGATTGGCCTGCTGGGCGTTGGCGGCGTTCTGCTTGGTCATCGAGGCCATCTCTTCGAGGCTCGACGAGGTCTGCTGGAGCCCGGCCGCCTGCTCCGTCGCGCCTTCGGCCAGCGATTGCGAGGCGGCGGACACCTGCCCGGAGGCAGCCGCCACCTGCTCGGCGCCGTCCGACAACTGCGCGACCACGCGGGAGATTCGGCCGGCCAGACCGCGAGCCATCAGGAACCAGATGACTGCCGTGGCCAGCAAGGCCGCCGTGAGGACGGAGGCCAGAATGCGGTTCCCGGTATTGCCGATCGCCGTGACCTGGTCGCGGGCCTCGTAGAACTCGTCGGTATAGGAGCCGACGCCGATGACCCAATCCCACGGCTCAAAATACACGAGTCGGGCGATCTTTTCGCGGGCCACGGTGTCGCCGGCGTTCTTCCACGGATACCGCTGCTCGGCGACCTCGCCTTCCTTCAGGACGGTTGCCTTTTTGCAGATCTCCTGAATGAAGAGGTTGCCGTTGGCGTCTTTGGCTTCGTAGATGTTCTCGCCGTCGCGCTTGCCGCCCTGGGAGATGACGTAGTTGCCCTTGGAGTCAAGGATATAGACGTACCCCGTCTTGCCGACTTCCACCGCCATGATGGATTGACGCAGCGAGGCGACGCTCTCCTGTGGCACGCCGACGTACAACATGCCGACGATGTTCTGTGCGGCGTCGCGGATTGGCTCATACGCGGTGATGTACCATTTGTTGACCACGAATGCGCGGCCTTCGTAGGTCTGACCCTGCAGCACGCTGCTGACCACGGGGTCGGGCGTGCCGTCCGGACGGGTCTTCGGGATGTACGTGCCGATGGCACGGGTGCCGTCCAGCTTCTGGACGTTCGTGCTGACGCGCAGCATGTCCCCGGCCTCGTTCATCCGCTGGAAGACCGTGCAGGTGGCCTGGACGAGGGCCTGGGTCTTGTCCACCACCGGGGCGGCGGTGGCCATGTCGCTGATCTGGCCCAGCCAGGTGTCGCCGACCATCATCTTGGGCAGCGTCACCCGCTGGCTGGCTTTGGTGTACTGATTCACGGCTTCCCATGCGACCGTTTCTTCGGCCAGGCGGACGTCGCCGGTCTTCTGCATGACTTCGCGCGCGACGTTCAGCGAGGAGTCGATGTTCGCCTGCAGCATTTCCTGCTGGGCCTTGCACATCCCGTAGATGTTGTTGGCGATGTGGTCCAGGTCGGCATATGCCAGGTCGGTGTTGCCCTGCTCGGCGACCTTGATCATCCGCTTGTTCTGGATGAAGACCACCGCTGAGACGACCACCAGCGGGATCACGGTCATGACAATGCCGAGGGTTAGTAACTTGGTCTGCAACTTGACATTCTTCAGCATGATCTACCCCTTCATTTGATGGAAACGAATCGAATCGCACTCCTTCAACGTCGGGTTTCCTGCTGCGGAGGTACTCAGAACTTGTAGATGAACGACGCCTGGACACGTGTGTCACTGGCGTCGCCAGTACCTCTGTAGTTGGTTTCCCAGCGAGACAGCTCCAGGCCGACCTGCGCGTGGGCGTTGACGTCGTACCGAACGTTGCCGAACACGCAGGAGTTGCGGGTGCGGCCGGTGCCGGCGGCGACGTCGTCACGATCTACGTTGTCGGCGCCGTACCCGATGCTGGAACTCCACTTGCCCCACGGTCCCAGACTGGCGGCGATCCAGCCTCCCTCGCTGTCGATCGACTTGAGCGTGGTGGTGTTGACACCCTGGTTGATGCCGCCGAGATAGCTGTCGAGATCCTTGCCGCTGAACAGCTCTGCTTTGAGGGTCATCCATTTGCAGATGGGCTGGGTAATATCCAGATTGATGGACTGGCTCTTGAGGGTCTCGTTCGTTCCGGTCGCGTCGGTATCGTATTCCTCCCTGCCGGAGTGCCCCGAGATGCCGACCGTGGTCGGCTTGGGGCCGAAGAACGGGAAGGTGGCGCTGACGCGTCCCTGGAGAGTGGGGAAGCCCGCGTCTTCACCGGTCTCGGAGCTGACCGGCGCTGGCGTCGTCCGGCCGATGGTGCGGCTCAGAGCGCCTTCGAGCTTCACTTTGACCTTGTCGGATACCGACAGATCTTTGGTCAAGCGGATCTGGGGACGACGGTAACCGATGTTGCCGCCCACCCAGAGTACGCTGTAGTTCAGGGTGCTCGGGTTCAACGGCGAGATGACGTCCCACGTCTGGCCGGCCAGAAGGCTGAGCTGCGCCTCGGGCCATTCGAGATTCATGTAGGCGTGCCGGATCAGGAGGGTCGCCTTGTTCTCCGGCGCACTGCCGAAGAAATCGAACTCCAGCTTGCCGGAGGTCTTCAGCGTCTCACTGGACGGGCCCGTGAAATTCAGGCCCAGACGCGACTCGTTGGCGGTCATGTTGGATTCCGCATCATTTCTTCGCGCGGCCTCGGAATCCACGTACAACACGTAATTCCCCGTTGTGGCGCGGGACGAATCGCGCGACACGTCGGCCTTGAGGTAGCCGTACAACTGGACGTCCACGCTCGAAAAGAGCCCTTTCTTCTTGCTGTCCGCCGCGGCGGCGGGCGCGGACGCCGGCGCCTTCTTCAGTTCCGCGATCTCTTTTTCCAGTTGAGCGAGGCGGTCGTCGAGGGACGAGCTCTCGTCGGCCGCGAGGCAGACCTGGCCCATCATCAGAGCGGCCAGACAAATCCAAGTCCATTTTCCGATTCTCATGGGTACATCCTTTCCTTCCTTCTGTTCACACATTCGAGACAATCGTCGAGGTTGTCACAGGCCCTCGGATCGAAAGCCGTCCAGGCTTTCTCCACCGAGCACCTTATCGATATCGAGAAGGATCTTGACGGCGTCGCCGACTTTGCCCATCCCGAGGATAAAGCTCGTGTTGACCGACGAGTCGAACTGCGGGGCTTCCTCGATGCTGTCACCCGGGATGTCGAGCACTTCCTGCACGCGGTCCACAACGATGCCCGTACTGAACTTGCGATCCGCGTGGGTGATCTCGACAACGATGATGCAGGTCTCGTCCGTGACGTCGGTGGTCTCCATGCCGAACTTGGCGCGCAGGTCGACGACGGGAATGACCTGGCCGCGCAGATTGATGACGCCCTTGACATGGTGGGGCGTCTGCGGCACGGCGGTCACATCGATGTAGCCGATGATCTCGCGGACCTTGAGGATTTCCAAGCCGTACTCTTCGTGGGCCAGCGCAAAGGTTAGGTACTTGCCTTCCTTCTGCTGAGCCGCGGTGCCGGAACTCTGAGCTTTTGACGCAGTTGCTGCCATAAGAGGGCTCCTTAACGTGCCTGTGGGACCGTGCCCCAGGCCAATTCAATCCTGTCCCTGCCCGCAGAGCTCAACGCGAGCGTGCCACTGTGGATTCGGGGGCGCCTAAGCCAACCCACGGTCCCATGCCCCAGGCACGCTGGCAGGACACCCCAGGTATTCGACAGTAACTCCAGCAGAAATCGTGGCATTTGGCTGGAGACAGACGCGGGAGCCATGGCCCCCGGTTGCGCCGGCCCGATAAGGCTTCGCCTTGTGGAGCGTCGGGCTGGTTGCGAAAGCATTCGCGGTCGGCGGAGTCGCCGACACATGGGATTGACATTTCTCGAACCGGGATCCCGACCGAGTCCGATAAGCCGCCCCGCGCTTGCGAAACCGGACGACAGAACAGGAGCCCGGTGGCAGGATTCGAGACGATATCCGCGCGGATGTCCATGAAGACGAGCACTCCGGTTTGCCGGCGGGTACGGCCGGTGCGGAGCCTGCTGAGCGGGTGACGGCGGCTCCGTGCGATGCCGGAACTGCCGGATAGAGAGGACGGCTCGATGATTCTCTGTTCGATGTCCGATAGGCTGGGCCCATCCGCGTTGTCCAATGCTCGACGGTGCCTGAGGTCGGGTCCGTATGTATGCAGGATGATCGGCGAAAGACAATCCGTTCGACGCTTCCGGATGGGTATGTCTGGCCCATCCGGAAGCGCCTTGCGGAACGGTGTTCTCATCAGGAGTTGAAGTCGTTCAACTCGCTGTCATCGCCGAGAGGGATGCTCTTCTCGGCCGCCGACTTCGTCGATACGGTATGGGCCTTCTTGGGCTTGCCGCCGGCGATCTTGTGGTACAGATGGTCGCTGTGCGACAACTTGCGGCCTGCGCCGCTCTGCCGCGTCGTCGACGAGGCGGTCTTCTTTGTGGAACCTCCCACCAGCGCGATCAATTCACCGACGATGTCGTTCATCGATTCGGCCTGCGAGCTGAGTTCCTCCGAAGCACTGGCCGATTCCTCCGCATTCGCGGCGTTCTGCTGGGTGACCTTGTCCATCTGCGCCACCGCCGTGTTCACCTGGTCGATGCCCTGGGCCTGTTCCTGAGAGGCCGCCGCGATTTCGCTGATCAGATCGGTGGTCTTGCCGACTCCCTGAACGATCTCCTCGAGGACCTTGCCGACTTCCGTGGCGATGTCGACGCCGTTCTTGGCGTTCTTGACGGACTCCTCGATCATGTTGGAGGTGTTCTTGGCGGCCTCGGCCGACCGCATGGCGAGGTTGCGCACTTCTTCGGCCACCACGGCGAAGCCTTTGCCCGCTTCGCCGGCGCGAGCCGCTTCGACCGCGGCGTTCAGCGCCAGCAGATTGGTCTGGAACGCGATCTCGTCGATGACCTTGATGATCTTGCTGGTTTCATCGGAGCTCTTCTGGATCTCGCGGATGGCCTGGTTCATGCGGCCCATCGACTCGGTTCCGGTGTCTGCGGCCTTGCGGGCCTCGGACGCCAGGGTGTTGGCCTGCTGCGCGTTGTCGGCGTTCTGCTTGGTCATCGAGGACATCTCTTCCAGACTGGACGAGGTCTCTTCCAGACCGGCGGCCTGCTCGGTAGCGCCTTCGGCCAACGACTGCGAGGCGGCAGAAACCTGCCCGGAAGCGGCCGCCACCTGCTCGGACCCGGCCGTCAGCGCATCAATGATTCGCTTGATCGGCTTGATGATGCTCATCGTGATCACCACGGCCAGAACGGTGCCCACGATGATGCCCGAAATCGCCACGACCATCATGATGACGTTCGTTCGGGCGGTCGCGCTTTCCATCCGATTCTTCAAAGAAGTCTGAAGTTTGTGAATCGTCTCGACGATCGCGGCGGCGGCGGTCCCCATTTCGGTGTCGGCCGATTGCTGCGCGAGCATTTCGCTGCGGTACTGCTGACCGGCCTCTTCGTAGGTCTTCAGATAGCCCGCGATGCGGCTGGCCGCGGCTTCCAGGGTGGTGTTGCCCGCCACGTGCTCGGCCCATGTCTGGATACTGGTCTTGACCTTGGCGAGTTGCTTCTGATAGGCTTCCCATTGAGCCTCGGCATTGGTGGCCAGCAGGTAGACTGCGGTCACGCGCAGCACCAGGAACTCCTGAAAGACGCTCTGGTCGAGTTCGGTTCCGATGGCGGCCCACTTGGCGATGTCCTCGGCGTTCTTGGCCTGCTCGGCCGCCTGGCGCGCCGGGGCGATGACACTGGTGTTGACCGTGCCGACTTCCTGGGTGACGTCCCAGCCGACCTTGCTCCAACTGGTGAACGCGTCATCCCGGGTCTTCCGGGCGCTCTTCTGGTGCTCGAACGACGTGAGGTAGGCGGGCATCTTGCCGGCGGCTTCGGTCACAATGGCTCGGTCGACGGCGTTCAAGTCCTGCGAATCCCCCAGTTGCTGAAGCTTGGACAGCAGCGCATTGTACGCATCGTGCCAGTTGTCGGCGGCTGTCTTGTTGTCGGTGCCGTAGGCATTGAAGCCACGGATCGTAAACTCCTTGCGCAGAGAGGCGCACTCGTTGAGTCCCTGCAGGCACTCATTTCCCTGGCGATTCAACTCGGCGTTGGTGGTCACATTGCTCAGGCCGTTCCACCCGACGTAACCCAGAACGCCCGAGATCACGATCAGCAGACCAAAACCCATTCCCATCTTTGTTGCCAGTTTCATGTTCTTGAACATCTTGATTCTCCTGAAATGCGACGCGTGTATTTGTTTGACCGCACCGGGAGGCCCCGGCGGCAGCTCTTCCCTTCACGGATTCACTCCGACGACCATGTGAGAGACCGGTTCCATGCCTGCGTTACGCGGCGACCTTGTCCATGCCGGCCAGGTCCACCGAACCAAGAACCCGGTCGATATCGAGCAGGATCTTCACCGAGTCGGCGATCTTGGCCATGCCCAGAAGGACGTCGGTCCCGACGGAGGTGCCCAGTTGCGGCGCATCCTCGATCTGATCGCCGGTGATGTCGAGCACGTCCCGGACGCGGTCGACGACGATCCCTGTGTTGCACTGCTGGTCGCCGCGCCGGGTCTGGACCACAATGATGCACGTTTGCGAGGTCCTCTCCTCGACTTGCATGGTGAACTTGGCGCGCAGATCCACCACAGGAATGACCTGGCCCCGCAGGTTGATGACGCCGCGAACGTAGTCCGGCGTCTGTGGGACGGCCGTGATGGCCATGTAGCCGATGATCTCACGGACCTTGAGGATCTCCAGTCCGAACTCCTCGGGCCCCAGGGCAAAGGTCAGGTACTTTCCCGGCTTGGCCCGTGTCTCGACAACGGTGTCCATGCTCTGTGCCTTTCACTTTTGAACCAATGGCTTCTTCGCCTGCCGACGCACTTCGTCTGCGGCACGTCAACGGCCCGACGAGGGCCAGGCAATCCGCGTTTCACTTTCATGCATTGAGGCGATGCCCCCCAAAAGCGTGGCATCTCCAGCCTTCCAAGGTCTGACTTGGTTCTTGATGAACCCCCAATCAGGCAAGGCGTCCGCTATATCGTGTGGGAGGGCGGGGCAGTTGCGTAGCGAATGGCTGAATTTCGAATCCTACCCCCTGCCACGGGGTAGGAATTGTCAAAGGAGTTTGATAACAGGGGCAGAGGAAAGGCCGCAGGGACCAATGCAGGCCCGCCGCAGAATTTCCGTTTGTGAACGGGCGTCATCGCAATCTCGCAAGCTACTTTCGGACAACGGTCCGATAAGGCGGTGCGGGTGTTCTTTCCCGTGCAGGGGCCGTCACGCGGCGATGCGGATTCTCAGGGGAGAAGGGACAGCGCAAAGCCTCGCAGGAGCCGTCCGGCCCGACCCCGAGGCCACGTCGTTACCGTGCGCCGGCGGCCTGGACGAGTTGCCGGCAGATCTGGACGCGCTCCTCGAAGGTGCGGATCAGCGACGCATCTCCGGTCATCCGTGCCAGTTCCAGCGCGCGGGTCTCATGAACCAGGGCGGGCTGAAAGGCGCGGCGGCTCAGGTAGAATCCGGAGATGTAATCATGGAGCGCCGGTGAGTTGTCCACCCTGGGGTTCAGCCGGACCGCGGCAGTGTAATGAGCGATGACCTCGTCCGGCTTCTCCGCGTCCGTCAGTGCCAGCGCCAGCCCGTAATGGGCTTCGGCGCAATTCGGGTCCAGGATAAGCGCCTCCGATAACCAGTGGCGCGCTTCCGGACATCGCCCCTGCGCCAGCAGCGCTTGCCCGAGGGAGTGGCGCATTCGCACTGGATCGTACTGGCTGTCGAGACCCTTGGGCATCCCCCGAATCGCTTCGGCCAGATGCGCTGTGGCGGCGTCCAGTTGGCCACGGTACAGAAGGGCCATGCCCAGATCGTGGTGCGTGCGCGGGTCGCGCGGCTCCAATTCGAGAGCGGTTCGCAGGTGCTTGAGACCCTCGTCGTACTGCTCCTTGACGTTGAAGAACAGAAAGCCCAGGCGGCGATGGGCCCAGACGTTCTTCGGATTCAGTTCCAGGGCCCTTCGGTATTCTCGGATCGCGCCGTCGGTGTCCTGGGCCCGGAAGAAGGCGTCCGCGGCTCGTACGAAGGAGTAGTCGTTCAGGAACTGCTCATGGATCCTGCGGATCGCCACCGGTGAGGCGCTGACGAATTCCGGGATGTTGGCGGCCCGGTCCGGCGCCGTGAGGTGGGACAGACAGACGGCGGGGCTGCTCTGTCCGGCCTCGTCGATGTGCGTCAGGAACAGTTGTGTGTAGTCGGACTGGGCCTTTGAGGAGAAGACCAGCCAGCGGCCGTTCGGCGACCAACTGTGCCAGGAGTTCATGCGGGCGGTGTTACACCGGAGCTTTTGCGGCTCGCCTCCTTCGGCGGGGATGATGTAGAGTTGGCTGTCCGGCTGGAGGAGCATGTAGCTCTTCGCCTTGCAGAAGACGATCCACCGGCCGTCGGGAGAGTATCGGGCGAAGTAGTTGCTCATGCCGTCGCCGGAAGCGCCTCGAATCGGTTCCGGCACGCCGCCTCTTCCGTCGTTGAAGGGAATGCGATAGAGGTCGTACAGGAATGGCTTGCCCTCATCGACGAACTCGGCGCAGTCCTCCCGGTTGAGCAGGACCTTGCTCTTGTCGTCGGCCCGGAGGCTGTAGGCTTCGCTTCGGGCAAAGACGATGTACTTACCGTCCGGACTCCAGGTGGGGTTGCTCTGGACGTACTTGGGGTCGTCCGCGCCCGGCAGGGCGGAGAATTGTCCGGTCTGCCGGTCGTAGATGCACAGGATGCCTTTGATAGGAAAGAACAGTTGCGAGAATGCCAGTCCCGGCGTGGCCACGAAGACCGAGCGGTCCTTCACCGTGCTGATCACGTACCGGCCGTCCGGCGAGATCTGCGAGAGCAGCCCGAAGGTCTGCTCCCCGTCCTCCTTGCGGTAGTCGTTCCACGTGATGATGTCACTCGTCGCCAGCGTCATCTCCTCGGCCACCGGCGCTATGATGTAGGAGCCTTTGCTGTTGGCGTAGTCGACGTCCATCGCCAGAACGCCGGCGTCTCTCGGGAAGGAATGGCAGTTCCCACAGACCGGCACGTTCTCCAGTACGACGGACGGCGCGGTCTCCGAGCGGATGGAGCCGAAACGCCAGCGGATCTTTGTCGGATCTTTGACCGCCTCGACGAACGGCAGGTTCACTTCGCGGTAGAACAGCGGGGCGCCGACCTCGTCGGACGATGTCGCGAACGAGACGCGTCCGCGGGCGAGGACTTCGCTCGGGCGAGATCGATGGACGCCGACGATGAGCATCTCGGCGGGCTTTTCGAGCGATCTTCTCTTGATTGCCTCCCACTGCGGCTCGTCCGGTACCCAGCGGGGCTCGCGCGCCAGCACGTCGATGTCGTTCCGGTCGTCCTGGAACCGCAATCGAATTGCCCACGTGTCGCACGCCAGACCTTCGGCGGACCAGTGGAACATCGGGGGAGCGATGTCGGGTGGAAAGAGGGCCCCGTCAGGTGGGTGAACGACCGTGACCGGCGAGCAAGGGCCTTCTCCGGGGTCGGCCGAGAAGAGCGTCTGGACGTCCAGAGCAGGCCGGCGCACGAAGAACACCAGGACGAGCGCGAGGCCGACCAGGGGTAGTGCTGCAAGAACATGGTTGCGCCGTATCCGCATCGACCGTGACCTTCCGGTGCTCGAAGCTCATCGTCGTTCCACGGGCGTAGGCGATCATGGCCCTGACATCTATGGAGTATATCATCGGCAGAATCCCCTGTCCATATAGTGACGTTTTAGCGTTGGTCCGGATTCCTGCAAGCCCCACGACGTTCCTCAGATGGGGGATGCGGGCTCGCGGTCGTTGGTGCCTGTTATGGGACGCCGACCTGTTGGCCGGGTTCGGCATGTCACGGGACCTTTGTGTATCTGACGGTGACCGCCCCCGGTTTCGCCGGGATTCGGATCGGCAATCCCGCCTCCAGCAGTTTCCGGCCGGGCAGACGCAACATGTCTGCCGCGTCGAAGTCCCTCACCTCGTAGACGGCCGCCGCGTCCAGTCCCCGCAGTTTGATCTCGGCGGAGCTGTAGATGCAGCTCTCGCGGCGGAACGCCTGCACGAATCCGGTGCCTGCATCGGGTCGGTCGAATTGCCAGGCGATCCATTCCTGCTGCGAAAGGTTGTAGTCCGTCAGGGGGTAGTAATCGCCGAGGAAGGCCGGCGCCACTTCGAGCCACTCGCGATAGAGCTTCAGAATCAGCTCGTCGTCGACCTCGGCGCGGAAGTCGAAAAGCCCGATGTTGGCCGGACACATGTTGCTGCGACGCGTGTACGGATTGTAGCTGAGTTCGCCAGTTCCCCAGCCCCACCCGACGGTATTGGAGGGGCAGTATCCGGTGCCGTAGAAGGGCAACCAGAACGACAGGCCGTAGGTGTGTCCCTGTTGCCCCACAGGCTCGAACAGGTAGTCGCTGCGCAGCAGGGGTACGGACCGGCGCATCGTTTCCAGGTCATTGCGATGCCCGCCGCTGGCGCAGGAGTCGATCACCATGCCGGGGTGACGGCGCAGCAGTTCGTCCCAGTAGGCGAGATAGCCTGTGACGTATTTGTTCTCGGTGATGCCCTGACGATCCGCCGTGTCGTTGCGGCGCCAGAAGTTCAGCGGCTCAATGTTGTAGTCCTGGCGATAGAGATCGATGCCTTCTTCGGTGATGATCTTGTCGATGTGGTTGACGAGCCAGTTCCATGCGTCGGGATCGCCCAGGTTGAGCAGGCCGCCGCCGGAGCCGCCCAGCACCCATTCAGGATGGTTTTCGGCCAGCCACGTGCCGGCGTGTACGCGCTCGGGCTCGAACCACACGATGATCTCGACGCCCCGGCTGTGGGCATGGTCGCTGATCGGTCTAAAGCCGTTCGGAAAGCGGTGGGGACGGCGGTCGATCTCCCACGTGCCGACCGCCGCGGCCCAGCCCTTCTCCGCCGCCCCGACATACCAGCCGGCGTCCATCCACCAGTAGTCCAGCTTGAGCCCCTTGTCGAGATAGCGGTCCATGAACTCGATCTGGCTGCGTTCGTCGGCCTTCGTCATCTCGGCGAACTGGTGCGAGCTGCACGCGCAGAACATCGGCAGAGGCAGCGGCCGGCCCTTGCGGCGGGGCAGGTTGTGGCGGACCATCCACCGTCGCCACGTGTTCTGGGCATCGATCCAGTCGCCGCCTTTCCAGAACTGCATGACGATCAGCGGTGTCCGGACGGTCTCTCCCGGCCGCAGACGAAAGTGCGTGCTCTCCTGTCCGGCCGTGATGTGCAGCCCAGCCCCATCGTCGCGCTGAAAATCCGCATGCCACTGGCCGGGCCAGCCGACGGCCAGAATGATGCCTTCGTCGCCTGTTTCGAGGTTGTAGTAAGGCCAAGAGCCTCCGGTGCCGCGACCTCCGCGAGAGGCGAAAGACAGCTTGCGGCCCGCTTCGAGCATCGTACCGGCCGGCGCGAAATCCTCAGGGCCTACGGAAGTCCCGTTCCAATGTCTCAGGCGATACTCGCAGTCCGCCGCACGGGTGAACTGAGCATCCAGTGCCTTGAGGTTCTCGACGATCGGGGTGTCCTCGTCTCCACCATTGGCCAGGTATACGGTCCACTCGATGCTCTCGAAGTCCGTGTATTCCAGACCCTGCCAGCGGACGATCAGGCCGGTCTGCGAATCGCGCCAGGTCAGCGTGTGGGCGATACGATTGGGGTCAAGCACTTCGTGTCGGGCATCGTGTGTCCACGTTCGGAGCAGTTCGCGGGAAGGCCGGCCGTCGAACACAAAGGAAAACGGCGGTGCGGCATTTTGCCAGTCGTATCGCTTTTTCCAGGTGCGGTCGGGGTCGTTCGATCCGATCTGCATCCCGCCAACTGCATCGGTCCAGAGCAGCCAGTCCGGCGGGGCGGCCTCGGCGTCTTCTGCGGACAACGTGAACTGAAACACGTAATCGGCCTTGCCGCTGGGACCGGTCTGATGGGGACCGACGAAATCCACATGACCGGCTGCCGCCGGCGACAGGATGCGGAAATCGGTGAGGGTATACTGCTTCGCGTCCCCCGCCGCATAGGTCCAGAGGCTGGCCCGCTCGCAGCGAGCCGTAGCCGAGCCGCAAGCCGGCACGTCGGTGATCGGCCAGCCCATTGTGCGGGCCGAGCGGTTGATCTTGAATGATGACGGCTTCGATGCATCATGCGTGACAGGGGTGTAGACGGAGGTCACCGGTCGACCTCTGTCCGGGCCGAAGAGGTTCAAGCCGAAGTGCTCGATGTCACTGGTGCATTCAATGTGCAGCGTATAGGTGGTGCTGCCGGAGGAGGGGGGGCCGAACGCGACCAGATGCGTCTGTGGATCGTTCATCCATTCGACGGCATCCAGACTCTGTGCGACTTCGCCCATGTACATGAAGATGTCCCAGGCGGCATCGTGCGGTCCGGCGTTCCATCGGTTGTGCCCATCCTGGGTTCCCGACGCGTCGCATCCGAACAGGGTGATCGCCTGGAAGGGCGCTTCATCATGGGAGGCGGCCGCCGAGGGAAGTGACAACGCAAGACACAGCAGGACGGCGAGAAGCCTGAACATGGCGATCTCCTGTGACGACGGTCGTTCGCATCTGGTGGCCCGGTCCTCATACCGGCAACCGTCACTTACTATCCGGTCGTTGCCTCGGGAAGTCAAGACCCACAAGGAGAAGCTCGACGCGGTGTGGTTGGCGCTGCCTGTGCGCTGCGTGTCAGTGGCAGAGCTGTTCGAGGTCGGACAGGGTCAGGCGGTCGAGCCGGTCGACCACTCGCTCCGCGGCCGAAAGCTGTTCGGCTTCGTAGGTGTTGGTTACCGCGAGGGTGTGCATGCCGGCGGCCTGGGCGGCCTGGAGTCCCCAATGGGAATCCTCGACCACGACGCACTGCTTGGCCGACAGGGGACTGCTGAGACGCTGGTTGAGCTTCTTGAGCGTCAGCAGGAATCCATCGGGGTGCGGCTTGCCCCGCTTGACCTGCTCGGCCGAGACGATGGCCCTGAAGAAGTCCCGCAGCCCCGCGTCTTCGAGGATCAACTCGATCTCCGCCCGCAGCGCGCCCGAACAGATCGCCATTGGGACCGCGTGCGATCCAAGCAGGTCGAGGAAGGGACGCACGCCCTCGATGACCTTGCCGTCCGTGCGAGCCAGTTCTTCGAAGATGCGCGTCTTCTTCTGAATCAGCTCGGCGACCTGGGACGGCTTGATGTCAAGCCGGCCTTCGGCGATCAGCGTCTTGTAGCAGTCCTTGTCGCTCAGACCGAGGTAGGTCGAGTAGTACTCCTTCTTGGTCAGCTCCAGTCCGTGATCGGCCAGAACCTTGTTGAATGCACGGAAGTGCAGGATCTCGGAGTCGGTGATGACCCCGTCGAAGTCAAAAATCACAGCTCCCAGCATGACAGCCAACCTCGGTGCTACGGTTCCTGGACCGGCCCGACCAGGGCCTCGTAGTCGCTGAACGTCGAGCGGTCGCCCTGACAGATCAGTTCTGTGAGGGCTTTGATCTTCGGCGCGTTCTTCTCGACGTAGCGGCGCGCCACCAGGGCTTTGCGCTGCTTCATCGGGACCGTCTGGCCGTCGGTGGACGAAACACCCGGCGCGACGGCGACCTCCATCTGCACTCTCGTACCGGCCTGATCGCACAGCAGATAGCCGTTGATCAGAGCGATCGCGACGTCCGTCAGCGCCCGGCCGTACAAGTCCATGTAATCGTTGCCCTTGTCCTTGACGAATTCAATCGCGGCCTTGAGCTGCCGGACACCTTCAGCGAGTTTGTCGAGCAGGTCCTTGACCTGCGGCGCGTACTCTTTCGCGGTCAGGTCCTCCAGGTATTTCTCGGCGGTGCCGCTGCACACGCCTCGCACCGCAGCGACAATCTGGAGCTGGCTGGTGCCCTCGTAGATCGTTGTGATCCGAGCATCGCGTGCGTGCCGTTCGCTGGCGTAGTCGCGCATGTACCCGCTGCCGCCCAGGACCTGGATCGCGTCGTAGGCGACCTGATTGCACATCTCCGAGCAGAGATACTTGGCCATCGGGGTCAGCATGCCGGCGTAGCGTTTGTAGCTGCGGGCGTGGTCTTTGAGTTCTTTCAACTCGGCTTTGCCCTCGGGCGGGTTCTCCTCCAGTCTCTTATTGTAGGCGACGGCCAGGTCGACGACGCGGCTGGTCTCATAGAGCAGGGCGCGTCCTGCCTCGACCGCGATCTTCATGTCGATCAGCATGTCGCGCACCGCCGGCAATCTTTCAATGGCCATGCCGAACTGCTTGCGACTGGCGGCGTAGTCCCTCGCGATGCGGTAGGCCGCTTCCGCAATGCCCATAGACTGGGCGGCAATCCCGATCCGCGCGCCGTTCATCAGCGTCGCGACGTACGGAGCCAGGCCCCGCCGGCGCTCGCCGATCAGCTTGCAGGGAGTGTTGTCGAAGAAGATCTCGCAGGTGGGCGAGCCGTGGATGCCCAGCTTGTCCTCCAGCCGGCGGATGTGCACCGTCGGACCAGGCTGGCAGACGAACAGGCTCAGGCCCAGTCCGCCGCTGCGGTCGGGTTCGCTGCGCGACAGCACGAGCAGGACGTCGCCGCAACCGTTGGTGATGAATCGCTTGACGCCGTGCAGGAACCAGTTTCCGTTCGCGTCCTCAAAGGCTCGCAGCTTGACGGCCTGGAGGTCCGAGCCGGCGTCCGGCTCGGTCAGCACCATCGCCCCGGTGACCTTGCCCTCCGCGAACGGAGGCAGGTACTCCTGCTTGATTTCCTCGCAGGCGAAGGCGTTGATCGTCTCGGCGATGCCCTGAAGCCCGAAGATGTTCATCAGCGACGCGTCGGCGCGAGAGATGATCTCGGTGGCCATCGAGTACAGCAGGTTGGGGAAGTTCAGCCCGCCGAACCGGTAGGGCAGCGTGAACCCCATCACCTCCGCCTGCGCCAGTTTCTCGAGCGCCTCGGCGATCCCTTTAGCCCGTGTGACAGTCCCGTCTTCGTTGAGCTGGTTGCCTTCGCGGTCCACGCTCTCGGCCCGCGGAGCGATGAAGTCCGCGCTCAGCTCGCCCAGCGCGTCCAGCACCATCTCGTAGTTCTGCACCGCCTCGTCGGCATCGCCCGGCGCGTAATCGAATTCCTGCGCGAACCGGTATCCCTCCTCGCAGAGGCCCGCCAGTTGCGCCAGGTCGATGTGCTGGAAGAGGAACCGGATATCGTCGTTGTCTTTGTAGAAATTCCCCATGTCTTTTGTCCTGTGCTCAAGGGGCGTTCGCCCACTGTGGCAGAATTAGAGATCAAAAATCAGAAGGCAAAACTAAGAAAGTCATGCCCGCGGCGCGGGCATTCCGACATTTTGATTTTTGCTGTTCGCGTTTTGATCTTTCTTCAGTCCTTGATTCCCTTTTCCTTGATGGCCCGGATCATCTTCGGCACGACCTCGTTCAAATCCCCCACGATCTTGTAGTGTGCGATGCTGAAGATGGGGGCCTCCGGATCGTTGTTGATGGCGACGATCTTCTGACTTTGGGCCATGCCCGCCTGGTGCTGGATCGCGCCGCTGATTCCGACGGCGATATAGAGACTGGGCCGCACGGTCGTACCGGTTTGGCCGACCTGGTGGTCGTGATCGATGAAACCCAGATCGACCGCCGGCCGCGTCGCCGCCGGAGCCGCGCCCAGACAGTTGGCGAGGTCCCAGATCAGTTTGAAGTTCTCCTTGCTGCCCACGCCGGCGCCGCCGGCAACGATGATGCGGGCCGCCTTCAGATCGACCTTCTTCGGCCGCTTGTGCTCCTGGAGAATCTCCAGCGGCAGATCGTCCTGCGTCAGGCCAACAGTCTCGGTGACGATCACGCCGTGATGGTTGGGATTGGGCTCGGGCATGGGCATCACGCCCTCGCGAACCGTTGCCATCTGGGGCCAGCGGTCGTAGTTGATGATCGTCGCGACGATGTTGCCTCCGAACGCCGGACGAATCTGGAACAGCAGGTTCTCGTGAACCTCGCCGTCCTTGGCGGTCTTGTGTGTGCCGATCTGCAGGTCGGTGCAGTCGGCGGTCAGGCCCGCCTTGGCGGCGCTGGCGATTCGCGGAGCGAGGTCGCGGCCCGCCACCGTTGCGCCGTACAGCACGACCTGCGGTTTGTGCTTGTGGATCAGCTCCAGGATGGCCTTGGCGTAGCTGTTGGTCTGATACGCCTTCAACAGCGGATGCTCCGCCAAGTAGACCTTGTCGGCGCCGTAGTGGATGAGCCGGGTGGACAGATCGCGAACGCCGTCCCCGAGCAGGAGCGTGCCCAACCTGACCTTCAGCGTGTCGGCCAGATGCCGGGCCTTGCTCAGCAATTCGATCGAGGTCTCTTCCAGCCGGCCGTCATGCTGCTCGGCGAACACCCACACTTCACCTTGTCTGTTCACGTCGATCATGGATTATCCGAATCTGCAAATGAACCTTGCGGTTCCAAGAACGTTACATCGGGTGCGGCGTCGACAAGACCCCGCGGAAAACGTCACTCCGTTGGCACATCGCCCCGTGTGCGACAGCCCATCCTACGCGATGATCTTGTCGTCGATCAGTTCGTGGACCATCGCAGCCAGCCCATCGTCGGTCGGCGGGACCTCTTTGCTCTCCTTGGCGGCCAGGACCACGCTCTGAATGCGATGGACCTTGGTGGGCGATCCGCTCCGGCCGCACCAGGTCAGGTCCGCTTCGAGCCGGTCCAGGTTCCATTGCTCGATGAGCAACCCCCTGGCCCTCAGCGCCTCGCAGCGGGTCTCGCACAGCTCTTTGATCTCCGCCTCGACGGCATCCGGGTTCATCGCCTTGATCTCTTCGGTCACCTCACCTGCCGTGCGGGCCTTCTTGTACTTCATCAGGTGCCTGGCGGCCGCCACTCGCGGGGTGTTCGCCTCGCCGGTGACGGTCAGAAGAACCGGCAGGCGGGCTCGGACCGACTGCCAGCCGTTGCCGATGTTCCGCCGGACCTGGATTGTGCTGTCTTGGAGATCTTCAAGGGCTTCAATATAGGTAATCTGGGTGATTCCGAGTTTCTCCGCCAGTTGCGGGCCCACCTGGGCGGTGTCGCCGTCGATGGCCTGCCGGCCGCACAGAACGATGTCGTAGTCCAGCTTCTTGACCGCACAGCTCAGAATGTAGCTGGTCGCCAGCGTGTCGCTGGCGGCGCAGCGGATATCGGTGACCAGGATCGCTTCGTCGGCGCCACGGTAGAGCGACTCGCGCAGGATGCGCGTCGCGCCGGGCAGGCCCATCGTCACAACTGTGACGCGCCCGCCGAAGCGGTCCTTGATGCCCAAGGCCAGCTCCAGCGCGTTGAGATCCTCAGGATTGAAGATGGCCGGCAAAGCCGAACGGTTCACCGTGCCGTCGTCGTTCATGACCTTACCGGTGATCCGATGCGTATCGGGCACCTGCTTGGCCAGCACCACACAATTGTATGCCACGTAGAAACTCCTATCGGTCCTTCCTTGCCTGATGTCAGTTTTTGTCGAGGCCCAAGTTTACCGCTCTTGACCGTCAGGTCAACTCTAAAACGCAAGCGCGATAAGCGGCGATTTTTCCGGCCGTGCCGCGAAAACGGTTAAACCCTTGCCTCGAAAACGTCGATGGTCCCCTCGATGTCGGCGGGCCTGTGCCAAAAAGGTGAGTTTTTTTTTGACACAAGCGACGGCAGGTCGATAATGATCGCCGGCGGTGGCGTTTATCGGATGCGATCATTGGAGCCGATAACGAGGCTTCCTGGCGTATGGATACGGCCCCTGGGCTACCTGGGGGATTCCCAATGACGAGCGAAACGAGCTACGACACGGTGTTTGGCAAGATGGCGGTGGACCAGGGGCTCTGTACCGACCAGGAGCTTCGCCACTCGATCCAGGAACTCCAGGAACGCCGCAAAATCAACCCGGTCATGCTCCAGGAACTGCTGATTGAACTGGGTTACATCACCGCCACCCAGGCCGAGCGCCTCAAGCTGAGCATCAAAGAAAACAAGGTCGCCGTTCACCAGATTCCCGGCTACAAGATCCTCGGCAAGATCGGCGCCGGCGCCATGGCGTTCGTCTACAAGGCCAAGCAGCTCAGCCTCAATCGCACCGTGGCGATCAAGGTGCTGCCCCGGCGTTTCACCGAGAACCCCGAATACGTACAGCGGTTCTATAAAGAAGGACAGGCCGCCGGCAAGCTTAACCATCCGAACATCGTCCAGGCCATCGACGTCGGCGAAGCGGGCGGCTACCACTACTTCGTCATGGAGTACGTCGAGGGCAAGACCATCGCCGACGACCTGACCAACGGCACTCCGTTCGGCGAGAAGGAAGCTATCGAGATCATCATCCAGGTGGCCCACGCCCTGGTCCACGCCCACTCGCACGGTCTGGTGCACCGCGACGTCAAGCCCAAGAACATCATGATCAACAAGCAGGGCGTGGTGAAGCTGGCCGACATGGGTCTGGCTCGCGAGACCACCGACATCGAGGCGGCGCAGAGCGAGGCGGGCAAGGCCTACGGAACGCCTTATTACATCGCCCCGGAGCAGATCCGCGGCAAGATCGACATCGACGGCCGGGCCGACATCTACGGTCTCGGCGCGACCCTCTATCACATGGTTACCGGACGCGTGCCGTTCACCGGGGATGACTCGGCCGAGATCATGAAGAAGCACCTGCGCGAGAAGCTGATCCCGCCGGACCATATCAACACCACCCTCTCGGCCGGAATCTCGGAGGTCATCGAGATCATGATGGCCAAGCGGCGCGAGGACCGGTACAACAACGTCGAAGAGCTGCTGGTCGATCTGGAGGCCTTGCGCGAGGGCCATCCGCCGCTCCAGGCGCACAAACGCTTCGACGTCTCCGTGCTCGAGAAGCTCGAAGAAGGGGAAACCGTCGAAACTGAAAACGAGGAGCACGTGGAGGAGAGGATCAATCGTTACCGGCTGGCCGTGCTCATCCTCGGGGCGGTCTCCGCGATCTCCGTTCTGATCATCGTCCTGATGCTCGCGTTCTGACGTCCTGGCGGCGCCGGCCGGACTCGTCGATCTGCATCGAGAAAAGCGTCAATGCCAAGAGGAGGAGCCAATTTCGCATCGGAGGAACTGGTCCGCGTCCTGAGCCATTACGACGTCGGAGTGGTTCACCGCGTTCGCTCTCTTCCGGCGGGCAACCGGCGGGCCCCCAAAGT
>CAZNSM010000009.1:0-1701 GCA_964575615.1 uncultured Pirellulales bacterium
GTCGATGTCGGCCACGAACTGGAACGGCGAATTCATCGCCTGGTCCCAGGTGATGAACTGGCCGGAATGTGTGGCCATTCGTCCCATCAGCGCGGCGATGTCCGCTTCTCCGGCCCGGCGAGCTTCATTGTGCGGCTTGTCCTGGCGAATCGCATCCAGCAGACGCTGCCACTCGACCACGTACGGATTCGGATCGCGGCCTTCGAACTCCCAGAGCAGATTCTCCGGCGTCTGCTGGTGGCCTCTGTAGATCTTCGGCCGCGGCTCGCCCAGAGTGGCCATCAGCACCGCCGAGCCCTTCGAGCCGTGGGCGTAGTCCGCGTACGTCTCCCAGCAACCGTGCATGTGCCGCGAGAAGGTGAACAGCTTTGTGCCGTCGGCGAAGGTGTACTCGACGGTATAGTGGTCGAACTGGCTGCCCGCCTCTTCGAAGCAGCGTCCGCCCATGCCCTGGGCGGAGACAGGCCAGGCGCCCTTCGTCCAGCAGGCCACGTCGATGTTGTGGCAGTGCCAGTCGATGTAGAAACCGGATGAGACCCAGGTGAAGCTGTTCGGATAGCGAAGCTGGAAGACGAGCTCATTGGTGTCCTTGGGCAGTGGCGGGCATTGGACCGGACCGTGCACGCGATAGATCCGCAGGGTGTGCACGTCGCCGATGGCGCCATCGTGAATCCGGCGGATCGTTTCCTGGCGGGCTTGCGAATGGCGCCACATGAAGCCAACGCCCACCTTCAGGCCCTTCTGCTCGGACAGTTCCGCCGCCTTGAGCCAGCGGCGTGCGGCGGGGGCATCCGTCGCAAACGATTTCTCGGCAAAGACGTTGACCCCTCTGCTCACCGCGTATTCGAAGTGCATCGGGCGAAAGGCGGCGTGTGTAGCCAGGATGGCCACGTCTCCCGGACTCAGGCAGTCGATGGCCTTCTTGTAAGCGTCGAATCCGACGAACCGCCGCTCCGGCGGGACGTTGATCTTGTCGGCGTGAGCCTCGTTAAGATTCTCCAGGCTGCTCTGGAGGCGATCCTCGAACAGGTCCGCCATGGCATAGAGTTTTACCGGACCGCCTGTTGCCGTGAAGGCATCAGCGACGGCTCCGGCGCCTCGGCCTCCGCAGCCGACAAGGGCCAGTTTGATCGGTCCGCCCTCTGTGGCGTACATGCGAGGACCGATTCCCGCCACGAGGGCCGCGGAGGCAGCCATCCGGCCGGACAATTTCAGGAATTCTCTGCGAGACGTTGGTTTGGCGCAGTTCGAGGCGTTCATAGCAGGCTCCTTCGAAAGGGGTTGGGCATGGACCGCATTGTAGCCCGAGCGTCATATCCCGGCAAGACGGCTGGGATAATCTGCCCGTTCTCCATCTTTATCTCTTGATTTTATAAAGAGTTATATTGATTCTCGTCTATCAGGAACCGGCGATGAAGAATCTCCGGTTCGGGTGTTACCATTCCGAAATCGGGGGCACTATATATGCGAGCGACGGGCAGGAGTCTGCTCCAGACCGGTTTGGCTGGAAAGGAAATAGAAATGCTGTCAGGCAAGGCTGTCGGGCGTGTTGCCGCAGTGCTTCTCATTGTGGGACTGTTGCAGGGGGGCCCATCGTATTCTCAGGTGTCCGGCGATGAACCGGCCGTGGCCGATCCAGCCGTGGAGAACTTCGCGGATCACGAAGACCCCGAGGACTACGTCTGGGACAGCGCCGGCGTC
>CAZNSM010000009.1:1801-7851 GCA_964575615.1 uncultured Pirellulales bacterium
CAAGCGGAGGAGCCGAACGCGGTGATCTTCAGCAGGGACGATCTGACCATCTGCGGCGCCGGCTGGCTGAGCGTCTGCGGCGATGTCAACGACGGCATTTCCAGCAAGGACGGCTTGATCATTGCCGGCGGGACCATCGACATCGATGCGGTCGATGATGGAATCCGGGGCAAGGATTATCTGGTTGTCCGGGGTGGAGATGTCCTCGTGAACGCCGGAGGCGATGGTCTGAAGTCCGACAACGAGCAGGACGAGACCAAGGGATATGTATCTATCGAGGCGGGCGCGTTGAACATTGTCTCCGGAGCGGACGCGATTCAGGCCGAAACCGATGTCCTGATCGCCGATGGACAGATCACGTTGCGCTCGGGTGGCGGCACCAACCGCAGGGCCGGCGCCGCCACCGTGGGCAAGGGAATCTCGGCCGGCGTCAGTGTGGTCGTCAACGGTGGCGATCTCAACATCAATTCCGGGGACGATGCCCTCCACTCCAATGATCGCTTGGTCATCAACGGCGGCACCTTTGTCCTTTCTTCCACTGATGATGCCATTCACGCCGATTCGGCCGTGGAGGTCAATGGGGGGGACATTCAGGTCACCTGGTGCTATGAGGGCATCGACAGCAACGCGATCACCGTCACCGGTGGGACCGTCCAGATCGTCTCAAGCGACGACGGCATCATTGCCGCAGAGCATGTCTCCATCCTGGACGGCATAGTCGACATTACCGCCGCAGGCGATGCGATCGCGTGCCAGACCGATGTCACCATCGCGGGTGGCCAACTCATCCTGTCCTCCGGCGGCGGCAGCAATACCAGGGCCACAACAACCACGTCCGCCAAAGGAATCAAGGGAGTCGGCAGCGTGGTGATTGACGGCGGAGACCTCACGGTGGATTCTGCAGACGACGCTGTACACTCGGACGCAAACGTGACTATCAATGGAGGCGTCTTTGCCATTGCCTCCGGAGACGACGGCATTCACGCGAACGCCGACCTGGTCATCAACGGTGGGGATATCCACATCGCCAAGTCCTACGAGGGCCTGGAAAGCACCGATGCCAACATCGTCATCAATGGCGGTCGCATCCGCATCGTGTCGAGCGATGACGGGATCAACATCTCTGCCGGGGGCGATGAGTTTGCCATGGGCGGGCCGGGCGGATGGCCGGGCGGAGGCGGTGTTACGCCTGAGGCGTCGAGCGACTGCTATCTCTATGTCAACGGCGGTTATCTGGTAATTGACGCCGCGGGGGACGGCATCGACTCCAACGGGGCTGTGGTGATGACCGATGGTGTCGTCATTGTCCATGGTCCTACGTCCAACATGAACGCCGCACTGGATCATCTGTCGTTCCAGATGACCGGGGGATTTCTTCTGGCGGCCGGAAATTCCGGCATGGCCCAGGCGCCCAGCACCTCCTCGACGCAGTGTTCGATCCTCCTGACGTTCAACACCATGCTGTCGGCGCAGACCCTGGTGCACATCCAGAACAGCAGTGGGCAAGACATTCTCAGCTTCCTGCCCGGCAAGCAGTACAACTCCGTGGCGTTCTCGTCGCAGGACCTGGTCAAAGGCTCCACATATGATGTCTATTACGGGGGCAGCTCCACGGGCACGGCTTCTGACGGTCTGTACCAGGATGGAACCTACACGCCAGGCACCAAGTATGCCAGTTTCACCATTTCCAGCATGGTCACTAACGTCGGCGCCAACGCCGGTGGTGGCGGGGCGCCTGGCGGTGGCGGGAATGTGCCGGGAGGCGGAGGAGGAGCGGTGAGGCGATAGTTGATATCGCCAACCGATGTGTGGGCCGCTTCATGCGATTGTTGCACCATTCACGCGCCTTCTGTTGTATAATCGTGGCATCGGCTACCAAGGCTCGGCTCTGATTCCGGGAGGAAAGGACGATGCAGACGAACGAGACAGCGCCTTGTGACGGCTGCCAATGTGCGAGGCGTCGGCCGAAACATCGCTGGGCCAGATGGGCCTTCCCGATCACCGGACTGGCGGCCCTGGTCTGGTTCCTGGTCCGAGTGGCGCCGAAACCTTCGCGAGCGACATATCCCTGCCAGCGCGTGGCCATGCCTCTGGCGTCGGGATTCGTCATCTGGCTTGCCGCTCTTGTGACGTCGGTCAGTGTGTCGGGGAGGATCCGGCAGCTGGTAAGAGGCTCTCGGGTCGCGCTCGCGAGCATCTGCCTGATCACAGCGGCCATTCTGGGCGTGGCATCGCTCGCCGATTTTCCCGGCCGCTTTTCTGCGACAGGCGAGCCCTGGGGACCTCACGAGCCGATCGGGCAGGCCAAGGGAATTCACCCCGGTCGGGTAGTCTGGGTCCATGATCCGGACGCGACCGATTGGGACGGCTATGATTCGCCGGAGCGCTGGTGGCAGGATGGCTGCACCGATCCGGTAGTCGTGGAGAGGATGGTTTCGCAGGCCGTTCGGGGCGTGGCGGGCAAGGCCTCCGACGCCTCAGCGTGGGACGCGATCTTCCGACACCTCAACAATAGCCGGGGCAAAGGCGACGTGGGTTATTGCCTTGGCGAGAAGATTGCCATCAAGATCAATCTGACCACCTGCAATGCCGCCGGGGGTGACGTCAACCCCTATACGTATGACAAGAAGTCGAGTGTCATGAATCGCATCGACAACTCGCCTCAGATGAGTCTTTCGCTGTTGCGTCAGTTGGTGTACACCGTCGGGGTTGTTCAGGACGACATCACCATCGGCGATCCGACGGGAATGGTGCCGAACTACTACTGGAACATGCTGCATCCGGAGTTTCCGGATGTGCATTACCTCGACAACTATGGCGGTTCCGGCCGGACCCGGGCGGAATTCTCGGAGGTCCCGCTGTATTGGAGCACGCCCGAGGCGAACGGAAAGGTGCAGGACTATCTGCCGACGGCATTTGCGGAGGCGGACTACATCATCAACTTCGCCATTCTGAAGGGTCACTCATCGGGCATAACGCTCTGCGCGAAGAACCACTACGGTTCGCTGATTAGAACCCCGGACAGGTATCGAAGGCCGGAGCTTCCCGGCCTGCCCGGGCAGGGAACGCGCTACGACTACTACAACATGCACTATAGTTTGCCGAACGCCGGGCAGAGTCCGCCCTGGAGTCCGGGGACGGGTCGGTACCGATCTCATGTGGATCTCATGGGGCATTCCGAGCTTGGCGGCAAGACCGTTCTGTATCTGATTGACGGGCTCTTCGGAGGCTATTACTGGGAGGCCCATCCGTACAAGTGGAACTTGCCGCCGTTCAACAGTGACTGGCCATCGAGCATCTTTGCTTCTCAGGACCCGGTGGCGATCGACTCGGTGGGATACGATTTCGTAAATGCGGAATGGCCGGACGTGGTCCGATACGGCCACTCGCCCAGCCCAAAATACGACATGCAGGGAGGAGCAGAGGATTACCTGCATGAAGCGGCTCTGGCCAACGACCCGTGCTCGGGAACCTTTTACGATCCGGACCATGCCGGCGATGTGGCCCGTCTGGGGAGCCTCGGTGTACACGAGCACTGGGACAATGCGATCGACAAGCGTTATTCGCGGAATCTCGGAAGCGGTGAGGGCATCGAGCTGATCCTTCTGCACAGCGCCGCGATCGAGGGAGACCTCGACAGCGACGGAGATGTGGACCGACGCGATCTTTCGGCCTTGTGCGAGAAGTGGCTCCAGCGCATGGACCTGAATGATTCAGAGGCGGACCTCAACGGGGACGGCTCTGTGGGTTTGCAGGACCTTGCGATTCTCGGTAGAGGCTGGAAGACCGTCACAACGCAGGAATCGCCCGACGGGTCCCGCGACACGCGCAATCGCATGTGACGATGAGCCAAGTCTATGGGGTGTAGCCGAGCTTGCCCCAGTAGGCTTTCTGGATCTTCTCCAGGTCTTCGTTTCCGGGCTGGTTTGTGAGGGACCCGCCTCGCTGGGTCTCTGCCTCCAGCCAGCTCAGTTGAGCCCAGTCGATCGTGCGAGGGTCGGTCCAGGCATAGAACTCGCAGTGTCCGTCCACCAGCGAGACCACTGTTCCTTTGCCGTGGCGCATGGGAATGGGGTTCCACCACTGGGGCTGGTTGTAGTGGACGGTCCACGCCGCATCCCAGTCTTCCCCGTAATCGTCGATAAAGACGATGCGCGTGCCGGGCCTTTTGACCTCGTCGATCTTCTTGCAGATGGGTGCGTTCTCGCCGATGTCCGCCCCGTTCATGGCGTGGGTGCAACTGTACGTTCTCATCTCGACGCTCTTGGCCACCGGACAGCGATAGACCTTCAGGTTCGGCGCATACCGGAACAGCACGCCGCTGCGCAAGGCCTCCAGTTGCACCTCCTCTGAGGCATCGACCGGGAGCGTTCCGGGCGGCTTTCGGATCCAGCAGTGTTTGACGGCCGGGTCTTCGGTGGCGTTGGCCCGCGGGATCCTGCCGTCGTTCTCACCGGCGTACATGATCCAGGCCAGAGCCAGGGTCTTGGTGTTGTTGAGACACGCTGCTCGCTTGCCCTGTTCGCGGGCCCGCTGGAGAGCGGGCATCAAAACCGCCATCAGGATCGCAATGATCGCGATCACGACCAGCAGTTCGATGAGCGTGAACCCTGCCTGTTGCCTGCGGTCTTCTCGAAAGGTCGTGCTGCTCGGCATAATCACTCCCTTCCAAAGCGCATCCATTATGCTGCGCGGACGCCGGAGATTCAAGCGCAATCGGACGGCGGACCCAACGCGAGCGAGGAGACCGTATTCGCGGATAGCCTCGGTCCCTGGTTCCTCAGGCTTCCTTCAGTCTCCAGTCGCCGCGGAAGGCCCTGCTGCACAGCATAGCGTTGGCCTGATTGTCGCCGACGAACTGCTCGGCCTGCGGGTCCCACTCCAGCCGGCGGGCCCGTTTGACGGCGATCAGCGCGATCTGACAGAGTATGTCCGACCGCACGGCGGTGTCGATGTCGCAGATCGCCCGCGTGCCGCTGCGGATCGCGTCCACGAAGTTGCGCATGTGATCGGGGCTGGCGGGAAGCTGGATCGGCATGGCGCCGCACTTGTTCTGCGGATCGCGGAGGACGTCGGGGTTGTGGAGGTTCAGCGCCCCGCGCGTAACATAGGCCCAGCCGGATTCGCCGACGAACCGGATGCCATGCTCGTAGCCCTCCGTGCCGTCCTGGACGAACGTCACCGGCGCCGCTCCGGCGTAGTCGAAACGAACCTTCCACCGCAGAATCGCATCGAAGGCCCCTTCCCTCGGGAAGGCACCTTCGCCTTCCACGAATTGGGGTCCGGTCCGGTCGGCGCCGTTTCCCCACTGGGCGATGTCCAGGTGATGAATGCCCCAGCAGGAAATCATGCCGAGCGAGAAGTTCGTGATGTTCTCGTGGTTGTCGCGCTGGAGCTTGTCCTCGTGAAAGGCTGTCATCGGGGCCGGCCCGACCCAGCGGTCCCAGTCCACGTAGGCCGGCACAGGTTGCTCGGGGAACGGCGGACCTTCCTTGCCGCCGGGAACCGAAACCTGAATCTCTTTGACCTTGCCCAGCCGGCCGTTCAGAGCCAGCTCGCACGCCCAGCGGAAGTACAGGTCCGACCGCTGCTGCGTGCCGAACTGGAAGACAACCCCTGTCTTGTGCACCGCCGCGCGCACGCGACGGGCCTCCTCGAACGACAGGGCCATCGGTTTCTCGTGGTAGATGTGCTTGCCCTGGAGAATGACGTCCTGTGCGGCGATACTGTGCCAGTGAACGGGCAAGGCCATCAGCACGGCGTCGATGGAGCGGTCCGCGTTCAGCTCGCGGAAGTCGGAGAAGACCTTCACATCCCGACTGCCGTACGCCTCAGCGATGACGCCGCGCGCCGTCTCGATGTTCCGCCGGTTCACGTCGCAGATGGCGGTCACGCGAACGTCGTCGTAACCCAGGAAGTTGCGCATGTCGTACAGGCCCTGAGCTCCGACGCCGATGACGCCGAGTGTGATCCTGTTCGACGGCGCCTGGCCCGCCCTCAGCAGGCGAGCCGGCACGAAGGCCGGCGCGATCTTCGCCGCCAGCATGGCC
>CAZNSM010000009.1:7951-24716 GCA_964575615.1 uncultured Pirellulales bacterium
CTTCCGGCGCCGATCGTCACGCAGAACTCGGTTCAGACGTGCCTGAACAGCCGATACTCGCAGCATACCCTGAGCAAAGCGGAGGCCGGCGTCCAACAGATCAGTAACATCCTGTGGGCGGCCGGGCGGGCCCCGGTCACGGGGACCTACCGGAACATATACGTTGCGACGCCGGGTGGAACGTACCAATACCACCCGGCCGACCACTCCCTGAGCCGGCACTCGAACGAGGCTGTCCCGGACGGTGGTTTTGCGATCATCTATGACGCCCAACTGGAGTTCGATGCGGGCGTTATGTTCATGCCCGCGATCCTCGCCTCGGTGTCTCTGTCGCGCAGCACGGAATCGCCGGTGGCATGCTGTCCCAAGGGCATCGGATACCCCACGACGAGGCTGATCTTCGGAGTGCAGCCGGTCGCCAACCTGACGACGCAACTGACGGCGCGCTGCTCTGTGGCCCCGGAACAGCCGGGATGGCTGCCGGACCCGGCGATGACCGGCGACAACAGCCTTGAAGAGGTCCTGGCTGATCTGAAATACGTCGACAATTTCATGCAGACCGACCTGACCTCTCATCAGGTCTCCCAGATTTTGTGGGCAGCGTACGGCTGCACGCCCCACGTGACGAGCAATGGCCGTGCGGGTCTAACGGTTCCTTCCGCCTACGCGAACTACTACCTGTCGCGGAGCATCTATCTGCTGAACGAAGATGGCATCCAGCGCTATCAGAACAGGGACCCGAGCACAAACCCCCGAACTCGAGACCATCGACTTGAGCCGTCGGATCATGCCGACAGCAGTGGCAGACCACGGCCTGGCGGCGAGAGCGAGAACCCGGACCCTTCCGACGCCAGGACCCGTCTGCATTCGGCTGTCAGCGGTTTGCCGAGAGCGCCATGTTACGTCGTCCTCTGTCTCGATTCCTCCAATGTGGGGCAGCCGTACGCGCAATTGGAGGTCGGCTTTGTAGCCGGCAACATGCTGTTGCAGGCCAGCGCGATAGGGTTGGGATGCCATTTCCGGACCAGGCTGAGCACGGCCGAGCAGAGGAGTATCCAGGAAGCCACAGGCATCGACGCATCGCACATCCCACAGGCGATCGTATGCGTAGGCCCGGCAGCAGTCTCGCTGCCCTTACCCGGTGACGCCAATGAGGATTGCGTTGTCGACCTCGACGACTACATTATCCTGGCGAGTAGTTGGCGGTCATGCAGGTCGCAGACGCGGTATGACGTGCGGGCGGATTTCGACCGCAACGGATCCGTTGACATGACGGACCTCCGTTTGCTGGCGGGCAATTGGCTGGCGACTCTGTCGGCGGCACCTGTGCCCTGACCACGCCGGCGCGTCCGCCGCACTCGGCTCCCGCCTCACATCTAAGCCTATGTAGATAAAAGGCTTATGTGTATGCTCCCGATTTGCTTGGAACTGCCCCTCTGGATTATGTACCATAGAATAGTCTGATCGATCTGTTTCGGCAGATATGACTGGTTCTATGCCCTTGGGCTTCTGGCCAGGGTTCACGATAGAAATGGGGAAGCAGAGATGGCGGCGGAAGGGTACTGCAAACAGCGCCGATTGAATGGGGTGCCGGTCCGGTCCGGCAACTGGGAGGCTCTTCGGCACGGGCTGCTTGGCAAACGTATTTGCGACCTTGGGCTCCAGATCAAAGGCTCGCCCATCGAGCCGTTTGTAGCGCAGTTGAAGCGAGAGCTGTCGGCCAAGGGCATCGATTACGTGCCGGCCTTCTACCTGACCGATAGCTGGGGCTGCCCGGACAGGGTGCCGGCCGTTGGGATACCTTTCTACCTGGCCTGCACGCTGCTTGGGCGTATCGAGCACGAGCAGACGGGGGAGCTGGAAGACAAGCGGATGATCATGCAACTGCTTCGACACGAGGCGGGCCATGCGATGAACTATGCGTTCCGGTTGTGGGAAGAACCAGAGTGGAAGGACACTTTTGGATCCTTTTCCAAACCTTATCGTGACGTTTTTCGTCCGAATCCGTGGAGCCGGAGATTCGTTCGCCACCTCTTCAGTTGGCCCTATGGCTACACCTATGCGCAGAAGCATCCGGATGACGATTTCGCCGAAACGTTCGCGGTCTGGCTGACGCCTCGCTCCGGCTGGCGACGCAAGTATCGTTGCTGGCCCGCCATCGACAAGCTGATGTACGTGGATCGCCTGATGCGACAAATGGGTGATCGGCAACCGAAGCGCAAAGGCGGACGGCTCGTCAACCCGGTTTCACGACTGACCATGTCCCTGGCCGAGCACTATGGCCGTCGGGCCAGGCAGCGCCGCAGGACGGCCTAAAGCTGCATGGGGACGCTGACGTCGTAGGGAGGGCCTTCCATGGCCGCATCAATAATCATCTGGATCAACTGCGGATAGCGGATCCCCGCCCTTTCGGCCGAGCGCGCCAAGCCGATGCCTTCCTCGAGAGAGGCGTTGCAGTTGACCTCCAGGACTCTCGGCAGGCCGGCTTCATCGAGTCGAATATCCACTCGACCGTAACCCCAGGTGCCAACCGCCCGAAACGCACGCATCGCGATGTCGCCAAGCTGGCGGGCCAACTTCGGCTCGACCTCCGCCGGACAGATGATGGAGGTCTTCTTGTACTCTACCGAGGTCTCGATCCATTTGGCCGCATAAGACATGATCGGCGGGATCTCCGGCGGCAGTTCCGCATAGTTGACCTCGGCCAGGGGCATCACGCGCGGGCGTTTGCCTCCGACGATCCCCACGTTGAACTCGCGGCCCGGCAGAAACTGCTGGACCAGCGCCGGCTGGCTGTACACCTGCAGGATCTGGCGAACCTGCCGGCGAAGGGCCTTCTTCGTGTACACGATGGAATCCCGATCCAGGCCGATCCCCGCGTGCTCCTGGCTGGGCTGCACGATGAGGGGGAACTTCCACTTGCGCCGATCCACGTCGCCGACCTTTTCCAGCAGCTTCGTGTAGGGCGGGATCGGAATCCCGGTTCCGTGGAGGAGACTGGCGGCCATGTGCTTGTAGCGGCTCAGCCCCAGGGCCAGCGCCGGCGAGCCGGTGAGAGGATAGCCCATCATTCGCACCATGGCGGCGAAGCGCATTTCGTAGAGGGCGCCATGCACCACGTCGTCGTATTGATTGAACACAACGTCCGGGTTCAGGCGGCGCAGTCTTCGTTGAAACGCGAAAAGATCGTGGGCCAACGGAAGGATAGTGACTCGATGGTGCAACGATCTCAGGACGCGAGCCATGTCGTGGATCATGTGTCGCAGGTCGCCCGTGCTGCCTCGATCCTCCGGCGTGTCGGGTACGATCCCCGCCGCGGCGTTGTACACCAGTGCGACGTGGAGGTGCTTGCGCGATCGTTTCGACCGACTTGGCATCGCATCGTCCTCATGCCCACGGGAATGGACGCACACTGTTGCTCCGTGGGGCGACACAGTGTGGAACCGTTTTCGGCGGGGTCATTGTACGGGCGGTGCCGCCTGGCCGCAAGAGCGCAGGCCGCCGACCGGTTTCTTTGCTTTGCTTGAGGTTGAGCCGGCAGATGGTAGACTGGCAGGTGGTTTGACTGCAGGAGGCCATTATGCTCAATGACCGAAGGATAATCTGGATTCTCGAATACGTCTTTGGCGGGGCGCTGGTTGCTGTGCCGCTGACCAGCCGGGTCGTTCGCCCGCCGGCCTGGACCGACGCCTACACATGGTCGACGCAGTTGTTTGTGGTCGGCCTCGGCGTGATTCTGATCTCCTGCGCCAGTTCGATGAGACAACGACTGCTCCTGGCCGGACGGATCGACGCCTTGGCCATGCAAATGGTTCAGAGCGGGCGATCCTCTTCGCCGGCCCGGCCGTGAAAAGCCGCCACATCGAATCCGGGAACGAGCCGGGGATCTCCTATTGTCTGCGGTACCTGCCCATCAACTGGCCCTCGGCGAGGATGTGCCCCTTCATGGCTCTGACCAGATCCGCCTTCTTCGTGCTGCCGGGCAGATCCAGCATGGCGTCCAGGGCGTAGATCGTGAAGTAGTACCGGTGTGTGCCGCTCGGGGGGCACGGCCCGCCGTACCCGGATCGCCCGAAATCCGAAATGCCCTGACGGGAACCATCGGGCAGTTCGGGCTTGGGAGGCACACCTTCTGCCAGATCGCCTACGGACGGGGGAATGTTCCACATGACCCAGTGGACCCACGTTCCCATCGGGGCGTCCGGGTCGTCACAGATCAGGGCGATACTCCTGGCGCCCTCCGGCACATCCGCCCACTGGAGCGGCGGCGACAGGTCGTCGCCGTCGCAGGTGTACTTCGCCGGGATCATGCCGCCTTCCTGGAACGCGGAACTGCTGACGGAGATGGTCATGTGCTGGCTCCTTTCCTCTCGAACCTCCGCGGGTTTGTCTTGTCTCTTGCAGCCACCGATCATGACGGCCAGAGCCGTCATGGGCAGAAGAATCCTCAACATAACCGGTCCTTCTAATCGCCGCACACTTGCTACGCTGTGGACAGAATACGAGTTCCACTCTCTGACCGCAATCCCTCCGGCGTGGTCGTAGACAACGCCGGAGGGACGTGAGCATCCCCCATCCAGTTGGAATAATCGCTTGCCCCCGGCCTCGAAAAGCATCATGATGAAGTTCAATTCAAAGTCAGGAGCCCGGATGCCATGCATAACGGAGAACCAGCCATGAAACAGGACTCTCACCCCTCGAAGTTAGAGCAGCGGAAATCCTCGCGTCGGGATGTCTTGACGTGGAGCGGGAAGATGGTTGCGGCATCGGCATTGGGGAGCTTTGCCCTTCCTGCGATGTATGCGGCCGAGAATAATACAATCCGACTGGCTCTGATCGGTTGCGGCGGACGCGGCTGCGGGGCGGCGGCCAACGCCTTCGACTCGCCGAACGGCCCGGTCGAACTGGTGGCGATGGCGGATTTCTTCGAGAATCGCTTGGCCAATGCCCACAAGGTCCTGAGCGACCAGTACGGCGCGCGGGTCAACGTGCCACAGGAGAGGCGGTTTGTTGGTTTCGATGCCTGGCGGAAGGCTATTGACTACCTTCGTCCGGGCGACGTGGCGATGCTCACCGGCTACGCCGGCTTTCGGCCGCAGCAACTCGAATACGCGGTTGAGAAGGGGATTCATGTGTTTATGGAGAAGTCTTTTGCTACCGATCCGCCGGCGGTGCGACGTGTGATCCAGGCGGGCCAGGCCGCCGAGAAGAAGAACCTCAAGATCGCCGCCGGATTGCAGTGCCGCCATTCGCGCAATCGCCAGGAGCTGATCAAACGCATTCGCGATGGGCAACTGGGCGAGATCCATCTCATCCGCGCCTACCGGATGCAGCCCTGTGGGCCGCTCGGGCCCCGACCGGCAGACGTGAAAGACCTGCATTGGCAGGTCCGCAACTTCACACACTTTCTCTGGGTCTCGGGCGGGCTGTTTGCCGAGATGAACATCCATCAGATCGATGAGATCTGCTGGCTCAAGGACGCTTGGCCGGTGTCTGCGCACGGCATCTGCGGACGGGCCGCCGACAGCACGGATCGCGGGCAGAACCTGGACTCCTTTACCATCGAGTGGACGTTCCCCGATGGGACCAAGGCGTACGATGTGGTCCGCTGGCTGGCGGACTGCCATAATGAATTCGCCACCTATCTCCACGGGACCCGGTGTGCCGCACAGTTCTCCGGCAACGTTCACGAGGGCACCGTACACACCTACAAGGACCAGCGATGCGCCAACGACAACATCGCGTGGCGCGCTCCCAGGGAAACCGTCACCCCCTGGCAGGCGGAATGGGACGTGCTGCTGGACGCGATCCGTCAGGACCGTCCGCACAACGAAGCCAGGCGGGCCGCTCTGTCAAATCTCGCGGACATCATGGGCCGGGCGGCCGCTCACTCCGGCAAGGTCGTCACCTGGGACCAGGCCATGGCCTCGGACTTCCGATTCTGTCCGAACATCGACTCTCTGACGGATGACAGCCTTCCACCAATCCAGGCAAATGACCAGGGACGCTACCCTGTGCCCGTGCCGGGGCAGTGGACAGAGATTTGATTTCGCGCCAGCGAGCGCTGTAGGATGGGCTTCAGCCCATGCCGTATCTGAAACCATAAAAAGAGAAGGAGATTAGCCCGTGATTACGGAGATCCCCACGCAGAAGCTTGACACCGAACAGTTCATCGCGACCAAGGTTGCGGAGATCCGGGAGGCCGTCGGAAGTGGAACCGCGATCAATGCGCTATCGGGAGGCGTCGATTCGTCTGCGGTCACCATGCTTGGACATCGGGCCCTTGGCGCTCGTCTGAGGACCGTCTTCGTCGAGAATGGCCTGATGCGGCAGGGAGAACCCGAGCAGGTCGTCAAGTTCTTCCACGATCTGGGCGTGCCGGTGGAAGTGGTCGACGCGCGGGACGAGTTCTTCTCGGCGCTCCAAGGGCTCACGGACCCGGAGGAGAAACGCGAAGCGATCACCCAGACGTTCTATCGCCACGTTTTCGGCCGGCTGGTCAAGACCAGCGGCGCCAAGTGTCTGTTGCAGGGCACGATCCTGACGGACGTCGACGAAACGGTGGCCGGGATCAAGCGGCAGCACAACGTTTTCGAACAACTTGGGATCGATCCGCAGGAGGCCTTCGGCTATCGCATTCTCGAACCGCTGATCCAGCTTCGCAAGGACGGCGTTCGGAAGGTGGGCAAGGCGCTGGGGCTTCCGAGCGCGCTGTTCGATCGCATCCCGTTCCCCGGGCCGGCGCTTGCGGCCCGCGTGATCGGCGAGGCGACGCCGCAGCGCATTGCGACGGTCCGCGCCGCGAATGCCGTCGTGGAGCGGCTGCTCAAGGGCACCGGCGCATTCCAGTACATGGCGATTCTACACGAGGACCGCGTGACGGGAATGCGCGATGGAAAACGCGATTTCGGCTGTCAGATCGAGGTGCGCTGCTGGGACAGCGTCGACGCCCGGACCGCCACGCCGACGCGGTTGTCGTTCGATGTCCTCCAGAATCTCGCCGACCAGATCCTTCGCGACACGCCTGGGGTGGTCAGCGTGACCTACAACATCGCCTCCAAGCCTCCCTCTACGATCGAGGCCGTCTGACGGTGGGTGGCCGCCTCAAACGCCAAGGCGTTGGAGGCGGCCACCCGCGGCCCGCGTCGGAGCCCGGCGCCAAGCAATGTCACCCGACGGTACGCAACACATGAGCGTTCTGGTTCAAAGGAGCGTCAAGCGAACGCTGTTCGGTATGGCTTTTCCCATGCTGGCCGGCACGTTCGCCATGAACGCGTACAACCTCACAGATACGTGGTTCGTCTCGCGGCTGGGGACGCTGCCGCTGGCGGCCATGGGATTCACGTTTCCGGTCGTCATGCTCCTGACCTGCGTGGCCGGCGGTCTCGGCGTGGGCGTCACGACCTTGATGTCGCACGCGGTCGGCCGGCGCGATTGGACCGATGCGGCGAGGATCACCACGCACGGTCTGTTGTTGACGCTGGGCGTGGCCGCCGGAATGGCCGTCATCGGTTATCTGAGCATGAATCCCGTGTTTACTGCGCTGGGGGCGGACTCGACCGCTCTGCCTCTGGTACGTCAGTACATGGGCATCTGGTACCTGGGAGCTCCGCTCATGGCCTTGCCCATGCTGGGCAATGGGCTGTTGATCTCGGCGGGCGATTCCGTCGCCGCCGGCCGTTTCATGATGGCCGGACCGATCCTGAACGTCGTCCTGGACCCGATCATGATGTTCGGATACCTCGGTTTCCCCGCCATGGGCATCCGCGGCGTGGCGCTGGCGACCGTAATCGCACAGGGCGTGTCCACCATGTGGCTGTTTCGCCTGCTCTACGCAAAACACCGCCTGCTGTTGCTGCAAAGCTGGGGTCTCCCGGCGTACAGCACGTCCGTTCGGAGCATTCTGCGTCTGGGCGTTCCGAGCATTCTGAGCATGATTCTCATGCCGGTTTCCGCGACGGTGGTCACTCGAATTCTCAGTGGTTTCGGCAATGCCGCCGTAGCGGCCATCGGCGCCGCCCAGCGGATCGAGATGTTCGCGTTTGTCATCCCCATGGCGCTGGGCATGTCCCTCGCTCCGTTCGTCAGCCAGAACCTCGGTGCCGAGCGGCCGGACCGCATCCGCCGGGCCCTTTCGTTGTCCGCGCGGTTCGCCATGATCTACGGCGGCGGCGTGGCGCTGTTGTTCTTCGTTGGCGCGCCGTGGCTGGCCTCGATCTTCAGTCGGGACGCGGAGGTGGTGGCCACTCTGGTTGCGTATGTCCGCGCCGTGTCGTTCGGTTACGGCATGATGGAGGTCCACCGGTATTCCGGCATCATTCTCACGGGACTGCACAGGCCCCTTTCCTCGGCCCTTCTCAACGGCATCCGTGTGCTGGTCCTGCTGATTCCCTTGTCCTGGCTTGGCGCCCATCTGGCAGGCGTGCACGGCGTTTTCGTCGGGCGTTTGCTCACGGATATCCTGGCGGGTTTCTTCGGTTTCTTCTGGGTTCGCCGCGCTTGTCACAAGGTCTCGACGTCGTGACGGCGTCGCTTCTCCTGCGTGCTGCGAAGCTCCGCCTTGCCGCGGCACATTTCACCGGACTCCGCCTCGCCATTGCACACTATGGATATGGCGACTGGCACAAGACCGATAACGGCCATCGGGACCGATTATCAGTATTGCTACGTTCGCTCGGCTGTGACGGCCCTGAGGATTCTGCTTTTCGTCGATCATGTCACGTGCTGTGTGTTTGAAGAATTGCCTCACCGTTTTTTCAAGAATTCGCCGCGTGGCTGCCGAGATAGGCATACACCGTAGGTGCGGGAGGTATTTCCCGTAGGCTGTGACATCGGCAAGAAAGAGAGTGGGTTTACAGTGGAGCACAGGAAATGATCAAGAAGCGCGTGATGTTGGTAGTAGCGAGCGTAGTGCTGGGCAGTGTGATGAGCGCGAGCGCGGCCGTTACGGTCTGGACCGGAAACGGGGCGGGCGAAGACCAATGGAGCAACCCGGATTACTGGAGCGCGGGAGTGCCCGGCGCCGCCGACACGGCGCAGTTCGGGCCTCTGGCCTACCTGGTGCATTTCGACGGCGATACGGAGATCGCCGGACTGGAACTCACCGAGGATGCGTCGGGCGATCGATGGTTGATCCTCGGCGAGTACACCCTGACCGTCGGCTCAATCGTGAACGATTCGACGGAAGGTACGTTGCTGGACCTGGCGACGGACCTGACCGCTCCGGTCGGCGGGCTGACCGTTCTCGCCAATTCGGCCCCCATCGTGCTGGCCGGCGCCTCACCGGACTATGTCGAGACGATCACCCTGAACGGCGACCTGGAGGTCGGCGGCGACAACGATACGTACATCTACGGCCCGATCACCGGGACCGGCGGCTTGACCAAGGACGGCGCCGGCACGCTGATGATCTTTGCATCGGAGTTCATGAACGATTTCACCGGCGATGTCGTCATCGAAGATGGCCTGCTGGTGCTTGAAGGCTTCGACGCGGACCCGGCGGAGAACCCGACCGGCAACGCCCTCGGAGAAGGCGACATCCACCTGCACGGCGGCACGCTGGCCATGACAGGCAATCTATGCGACGAGTATGAGATGCTCAACCCTACTCAGACGATCTACGTTGGCGGTCCGGACGGAGATGCGGTGACTTTCGATGCGGCGCACGTCGATTCGCAGATCTCTGTGGGGGCCGGGGTGTCGATGAACCACTATGCGGCGGGGCTCAGTGACGAAAGCGATGACGGGGGCGATGCGACGATTATGAACAACCTGGTTCTGGGCTACGACAACGGCGGAGACGTTGTGGCAGCGAACCTCGTTCTTGGCAATCCCACGGACGGCGATGACCTGATGTTCGAATTCGAATTGATGGATGAGGAGGACCCCGAGTCTTCGACGATCACGTTGCTCGGCGCCGGCGTGACACACAATCTGACCGCGTATGCCGAGGCGGACATTGAACACAAGATCACCGGCGACGGCGGCCTTCGCATCGCGCCCGGAAGCAGCTTTGTGGCCCTGCTCAACACGGAGAATGATTTCGCCGGCGGCCTGGAAATGGCCGGGGGAATCCTGATCGTCGATGATTCCAACCAAGTCGGGACCAGCACGCTGGGCACCGGAACGTTTGCCATCACCGGCGACGCTTCGGATCCCTCCCAGGTCATTGTGGGCGGAATGCCGTTGGAGATCTACTACGACGAGGGCGATGGCGAGTGGAAGAACGAGGACGACAATCCCTGGGATGGCAGCACCGAAAGCATCGAGATCGCCAACGACGTCGAAATGCAGGGGAAATTCGCCATCGCCGGCTTCACGGAGGTGGAGATGGACGACTGGTTCGATGACGACAACGAGATCCCGTTGGCATTGATCGGTTCGAACATCGAGATCTCCGGTCCGGTGACGCTCGTGGGCGACACGGAACTGGCGGTGGTCACGGTGGACGCCGAGGTGGAGGACGACGTTCCAGCCGAGGCCGTCGATGCGCTGGACGTGCCGGACAACTACTTCACTCTGGAAATCTCCGGAGATATCGGTGAGTCCGGTGGGGCTCGGACCCTGACCAAGACCGGCGAAGGAACACTGATTCTCAGCGGCACGAATACCTTCACCGGCGGACTGAACGTTTATGAAGGCCTCGTCACGCTGGATGCCCAAGACGCAATCGCGGCCGCCCCTTTGGCGATCGGAGAGAATGGGACCGTCGAGTTCGGGGCCGACCAGACCCTCAAGGCGTTGAACGGGTCGGGACATCTTGATGCCCAGGCCAACAATCTGACCCTCGGCGCCGGCACGAGCGCGTTCGACGGGACCCTTGAAAACCTGCTGGACGTCATCATCGCCGGCGGCACGCACGCGATCGATTCGGATATGTCGCTGCAATCTCTCGCGGTGAACGCCGGAACGCTCACGCTCAACGGCGATATCGGCTCCGACCAGGCCATTACCATCGCCAGCCACGCGACCGCGGCCTTCAACGGGGCCGTGGAGTTCTACTTCGACGATGCGATAGAGAACTCCGGCACGCTGATCGGCGGCACTGCTTCACTCGGCGCAGTGGATATCGAGCTTCAGGACGGCTCGACATTGCAGGCGGCGGCCGGTGGCCTCGTCGCGTCGTCCGTCTCGGTCGATGCGGATGCCACCATAATCCTCAACAGCACCGACGGCCTGCTGACACTCGCTGATCCGACGTTCAACGGCGATGCGGCGATCAATCAGACTGGTGAGAACGCTACATCCATCAGCGATCTCGACAATCAGGCCGGCCACACCATCACCCTCAACGACGGGACGCTGTACCTGACCGGCGACGAGGTGTGGGCCAGTGGGGGGGCCGGCGGAGGCGTCACCGCCAACGCCGGAACAACGCTGATCGTCGATGCGCCCACGCAGCACATCAGTGATATCACCGGCGCCGGAACAATCGTCAAAACGACGAACGCATATCTCTCAGAAGAGGATTACTACGACGACCTGGGCACCGTCGACGGCGACGATCTGACGCTGGGCGATGCCGCGATTGCCACCTCCCAGGGCGGCACTCTCGAGATCGAGAAGGACGTTCAGATTGAAGAAGACTCGACGGTTCAGATCGTGGGGCAATCGACGGTGGTAGTGCCGGCCGCCAACACGCTGACGGTCGCTGACAACGCCACGCTCCAGGTCGGGCAAGAGGCGCAAATGCAGGTCAACGGCGCTCTCGATATCGGCGCCGGGCAGACGTTGAACGTCGCCGGCGGCGGTACGGTGGCGATCAACTCGAGCAACGCCGCGCTGGATGAGACCGCGACGGTGGCGGTCACCGATTCGACGCTGACGCTGGGCAGCGCCGCCGCCACGGGCAACGCGCAGGTCGCCCTGGCCAATTCGGCCGTCAACGCGGCGGCCGACGAGGTGGCCGTCCGGCAGGCCAGCGTCAGCGGCAGCGTACAGGTCACAGGCAACACGCTTGCGGTGCAGACCCTCCGAACGGAAGGAGACACCGCCCTTGAGGTGGCTCCCACCGCCCAGGTGCAGGTGAATCAGGCGCTGGACATCGATGCCGGCGAGACGCTGAACGTCGCCGGCGGCGGGACGATGGCGATCAACTCGGACAATGCCGGCCTCGATGAGACCGCAACCCTGGCGGTCGCCGACTCGACGCTGTCGCTGGGCAGCGCCGCCGCGACAGGCAACGCGCAGGTTACGCTGGCCAATGCGACCGTGCAGGCAGCCGCCGATGGCGTAGCGATTCGACAGGCGAACGTCAGTGGGAACGTGGAGTTCGCCGGCAACGCGGTTGCTGTCGGGACGCTGGATACCTCCGCCGGAGCTGCCAGTCTGACGACCGGCAACGCCGGCGTGGAAGTGGAAACCCTCAGCGGTGCGAACAATGTAACGGTCGCGCAGGGCAGCGTCACCCTGACCGGCGACAGTGAAGCGTTCGGACAGACGCTCGAGGTCTCCGATGGAGCAGAGGTTGAGATCGAGGAAGACGCCGTGCTGGGCGGTTCGGTGACTCTGGCGGGCGCCGGCACGATCAACGGCACGGTCATGGGCGCCGTGACCGTCAACGATGCAGACGCCTCCCTCGGCGGCAGCGGCGATTTCCAGGGCGGTCTGACGATTACCAACGGCGTTCTCGCTCCGGGTCAATCGCCGGGTGAGATTACCGTCTCCGGCGGGGACTTCGTGCTCGGCGCCGGCGCGACGCTGAGCGTCGAAGTGGATGAGGAAGGCAATCACGACAGCATCCGCATCACCGACGACAGCAACGCCAATTTCGTCACCGGCGCCAAGGTGGTCGCTGTGGCTGTCGGCGATGCCCTGGACGGCACGTATGACATCGTCACCCTCGAAGGCGCCGGCCACATTCAGGTCGACGGCGCCAACCAGGCGGCGGATGCCAACCTCGCCGATTTCATTGAGAATACCGATCTGGCGACGATCTCCTCATTGATGGTCGACGACACGGGCAAGATCGTCGAGATGAGCGTCGATTTCACTCCCAACGTGGATTATCTCACCGGCGCATCGCGCACCGTCCGGAACTTCGGCGCCATGCTCGACAGCGAAGCCTTTGCCGAGAGCGCCAGCGAGGCCCTGCTGGATATCATCGGTGAGGCCCAGTCCTCCGACGACATCGCCGGCGCGTATGCCCAGATGACCAACCAGCTTCCTGCTTCCGCATCGACCTTGGCCTCCAGCGTGACCAGCAGCGTGAACAACAGCCTGAGCCGGCGCATGCAGGATGCACGGGCGGCCACCCGCGACGGCCTCAACCGGCAGACGACCGGGCCCTTGCTGGCATCGCTGTCGCCGACGGTCGCCCGCGAGTCGTCCGACGGTGGCTGGCAGGGCTTCGCACAGGGGTACGGAAGATGGGGCGACCGCGATGATGACGGAGACGTCGTCGGGTACGAGTACGACACCTATGGCACTCTGCTCGGCGCCGAGAGGTTTATCGGCGAAAGCCTGCTGGTGGGCGGCTCGATCGGCTACGGCCGGACAGATGTAGACAGCGCCGACAGCCTGTCCGCGATGGACATGGACTCGCTGTCGACCTCACTCTACGGCACCTGGTTCAACCACAACTACTACCTCGGCCTGACCGTTGGCTACGGCTATCATGACGTGGACGAAGTCCGCAATCTGGATTTCGCCGCCCTCCAGGCCAAGGGCGATTTCAAGGCGCATACCTTTTCGATTGCGCCGGAGATCGGCAAGCTGCTTCGCTACAAGTCCCTTGACGTGGAACCCTATGCCGGCCTGAACTACACGCACTTCCGTCACGAGTCGTATACGGAGACCGGGGCCGGTGCGGCCAATCTGTCCGTCGGCAGCGATACCGACGACAATCTGGCCTTCGAGCTGGGCACGCGTCTTCGCAAGACATGGGTGCTCGACAACGGCAGCTACCTGACGCCTCAGTTGAAACTCGCCTGGCGGCACAACTTCGGCGATGAGGCCAGCGAAACCGCACAACTGGCGGGCGCCGACACCTCGTTCCGGACCACGGAAATAGCGGTCGTCGACGACCTCCTCAGTGTCGGGGCCGGCCTAAACTGGCGCATCGACAAATCCAAGATGCTCTCGGCGCAGTACGACGCCGAGTTCGGCTCCGGATTCGACGCTCATACGCTCCAGGCGGGTGTGCGAATCCTGTTCTGACGTGACTTCCCGTGCGTGGCGGCCTCCAGACGTAGTGAAACGAAGCCTTGGGGATGGTTCATGACAATGAGCCATCCCCGAGCTTTGCGTGAGGCTGCCACCGGCCGTGTGCATTACGCCTGCAAGGGCAGATGGACCGGAAGAGATAACGTCTGACGATGCCGGTACGAGCGGCCGGCCTGAGATCCATGGAAAACCGCCGGACCTTCTCGATGGCATCAAGATCCGGCAGTTCAGGAATTGTGTGGCCGGCGGGAAGATCAAAGACTACGATTTCTATACCGGGAGCGTCGAGGGCAAAGACCGTTGCCTCGGTAGCTTCAAGCTGACGGTGGGTATCTTCCTCATCCGGCAGTGAAGAGAGCACATTCATGGATCGTCCGCATACGATTCTCCGGAGGGCCGGCGCCTTGGCCGCGGGCATGTTCTTGTTGCTGGCGGTTCCGGCAATCGGTGCCGAGCAAGTCCCGGAGCTGCGAGTGACATCGGATGATGTGTCTGTGTCCCAATCCTGCCACATCGTCATACCGCCCGGCACGGTGATCGAGGACAGGAACAACAATGGCGTGATCCACGTCGTCGCCTCCCATATCGAAATCGAGTTCGCGGAGGGTTCCATTCTCCGTGGCTCGCCGCCAGATCGCAGGCCCGATGAATACGCCGGCTACGGCATTCGCATCGAAGGGCAGACCCATGTCGTCATCCGCGGCGCCAGGATCAGCGGATTCTGGGCAGCGCTCTGGGCCACCGGCGCCGATGGATTGACGCTGGAAGGAATCGACGCCTCAGAGAATCGGCGCGCGTATCTGAGATCGACCCCGGTCGCCGAGGACAGCAGCGACTGGCTCTATCCGCACGACAACGACGACAACGAATGGCTGAGTCGCTACGGCGCCGCGATCTATCTGGAGGACGCGAACCACGTTACCGTGCGTCGTTGCACCGTGCGGCATGGACAGAATGCGCTATGCCTCGACCGTGTGGACGACTCGGAGGTCTACGACAACGATTTCTCCTTCAACTCCGGCTGGGGCATCGCGATGTGGCGATGCAGCCGCAACGTGATCAGCCGCAACGCCTGCGACTTCTGCGTGCGCGGATACAGCCACGGGGTGTACAATCGCGGCCAGGATTCGGCCGGCATACTCCTGTTCGAGCAGAACAACGAAAACGTCATCGCCGAGAACTCGGCCACCCACAGCGGTGACGGGTTCTTCGGTTTCGCAGGCCGCGAAGCGCTGGGCCAGACCGGGAGCTATCCGCCGGATTGGCACAAACGGCGTGGCAACAACGAGAACCTGCTTGTCGGCAACGATTTCTCCTATGCTCCGGCCCATGGCATCGAGATGACGTTCTCCTTCGGCAATGTCTTCTACGGCAACCGCCTTGTCGAGAATGCCATATGCGGAATCTGGGGCGGCTATTCGCAGGACACTTTGATCGCGAGGAACGACATCGAAGGTAACGGCCAGATGGCGTATGGCCTGGAGCGAGGCGGCGTAAACATCGAACACGGCAGGGCCAATCGGATCGTCGAGAACGCCTTCGCAAACAACCAGTGCGGCGTGCACCTGTGGTGGTCGGACCCCGGCGACCTGGCGAGCTCGCCGTGGGCCAGGGCCAACGGCACGGAATCCGCAGACAATCTGATCGCTCGAAACACGTTCACGGGCGATGAGTTGACGTATCACTTTCGTGGATCGAGCGAAGTGACGCTCGGCCAGAATATCCTCACGGATATCAAAGAGCCGACGCGAAAGGAGGGCGACGTTACCATTCACGATGCCCCCGGTTCGGCGATCTTGTTGGTGACGGAGCCGGAGTATTCCGTGCGGGGCACGACACGCCCCGTCGGCGCTCGGCGGCATCTGCGTGGCCGGCACAACATCATCATGACACCCTGGGGACCGTGGGACCACGAATCGCCGCTGATTCGCGTGGTTCGGGACGACGGCGACTCCGTCCAGTACAGTCTGCACAAGGTGCCGCGCGCCGCACAAATCACAGTGGAGGGTCACGACGTGCAGGGAGAACTATCCTGGCCACAGGGCCCGGAGCAGCCCGGCACATACACCGTCTCGGCAACCACGCCCGGCGTCCATCCCTATCGGATCCAAGTCAGAGCAGGGGACTTTGCCGAGCAGCTTCATGGCACACTCATCTCGGCGCAGTGGGATGTGACGTTCTTCCAATGGGCGGACGAAACGGACCCGCGCAAGGATGTCGCAGCCTGGCGGAAACTCGCTCACGCGGACAGTTCCCTCTCTGCGAGGGTCAAATGTCTGGCGTTCAACTATGCATGGGGCGGGCCCGGCGAACAGAAGTTGTCGGAAGCTGTCACGGCGGCCAACTTGGGCGGCGATCATTTCGGCATGATCGCCACCACACGCATGCCATTGACCGCCGGCGTGTGGGAATTCGCGACGCTCAGCGACGATGGGGTGCGCGTCACCGCCGATGGCCGCACGATCATCGACAATTGGACGTGGCACGGACCGACGCGCGATACGGGCACATTCGATCTGAGCGAAGACCATGCCGTCGAGATAGTGGTGGAGCATTTCGAGATCGATGGCTACGCCGCGCTCGAGCTGAGCATCTCCGGCCG
>CAZNSM010000009.1:24816-27899 GCA_964575615.1 uncultured Pirellulales bacterium
GCTAACGGAGCCAGGGGATATCAACATCGTAGAGGGGCCGAAACTCCCGGTGCCACTTGAGGCTCCAGAGGTCCGTCAGGATCACCTTTCGCGTCGAGCCGTCCATCAGCGTCGCGTTGATGCCCCTCTCGTGCCGGTTGATGGTGACCCGGGCCATATCCCAGTTCCAGTCGCCCGGCTCGATGGGGTTCTTCTGCTCCCACCAGTCTTCGGAAGGGGCGGGATCGCCGCTGTTGGGCCAGGACCGGTCGATCAGGCTGATCGGATTGGTGCCGAACCAGGTGCAGTCACTGACCATGGGGATGTCCGCCGCGTACTTGCCCTGCAAGGTCTTCCACTGGCATTGGGGCCGGCCTCGCCATCCTTCCTTCGAGGGCGGATCGACCGAATTGATCCAGAGATTGATGCCGTAGCTGCCGTAGTTCTTGTCCGCGTCGGGGCCGAACTGATGCGCCTCCATGATCGGCCCGGGGCCCCACCTCGCGAAGGTGGTGCCGATGCCGCCGACGGGACCGTTGAGCCTGGTGGCCGAAGGGCAAAGCCGAAACTCGTCGACATCGCCATAGAGCCGGCTGAGGTGGGGCATCCAACCGCCCTGCGGTACGCCCGTCTGCCAGACGTTGTGCTCCGTCCAGAATTTGTCGTTGTTGTCGGTGGTGTACATGAAGAATATCGTTCCCCACTGACGCAGATGGGCTTTGCAGACGGCTGATCGCGCCAGCTTCCTCGCCTTGCTCAGAGCCGGCATGAGGATTCCCATCAGCAGGGCGATGACGGCAATGACGACCAGCAGCTCGATGAGTGTGAAGGCCCTCTTCTGCTCCGCCACCGGACGGAATCTGCCTGTATCGAGCATAGCAGCGACCTCACTACTCAAAGACAAGCGTGCCGAACCTGTTGAAATCGTGAAAGTTGGGACCGACCCTCGCCCAGTCCCAGCTTGTGGTCTTGCCGTCGTCATAGTCCATGCGATAGAAATTGGCTCGCCATCGCGTCCCCGGCTGTGGCGGAACGCTCTGCAGCGGCTTGAGCAGCTCGTAGGGCACGAACACCTCGGCCCTCCAGCCGGTCACGCGGGCGCCCGGTTGTTTCGGACCGCCCGCGACGGTCGTGGCCTTCCGCGTCCTGCGTCCATCCTCGTAATGCCAGGGCCGCCAGCCGAGGAACTCACCATCGAAGTTGGGAATGAGGATCGGCAGCTCGACCCCGAGCGGAGAAATCTCGTACTCGAAGTAGACCGGATATTGCTGGTCCGGCCAGAGGAAGAACTCCAACACGTCTTCGTGCCACAGGTTGAGGAAGTCCTCGTTCATCGTTGCGGTGATCGTGCGGTCCTCGGCATCCATGAGCACGTAGAGTCCGGTCTGCGAGTAGAGCATTTTGACGCGTGTCTGGTACGGATGACCGCCGGCGGTGCGCCTTTGCAGCGGCTCCCACGCGGCTTTCTCCCAAGCGGGCGCGTCGCCGCGGCCTGTGACGGCGAAATCGTCTGTCTGCGGCACGTGCAGCACCTTGGCCCGGGGTTCCTGCGCACCACTGGTGAGACCGAAAAGGAGCCGTTCGGCGTTCCCGTGATAGAGTTTCTGTAGTACCCCGTCGGGCAGGAACACGCCGTAGATCATCCAGAAACCCTGTCGGTGGTGCCCGCCGGCACAGTCGAAGTACTCGTCGTCGGTTTCCAGAAACCGGTAGTACATCCGATAGGCGTCGCGGTCGGGAGCGGTGTCGGTGCCGAACATGATGCGATCCTGATACTTCAGAAGGAACCTGCGCGTCGTGTAGGGCTGCCGGCCCAGCTCCGAGATCCGCGCGTCGATGTCGATGTACATGTTGGAATAGCGGTCCAGCCATGTTCCAACGGTCGCGACGTCCTCGGGGTTGTTGCCGAAGTGGGCGCAGATGAACGTCGTGTTCGGGTGTTTGGCAATGGCCCGGTTGCGCTGCGCGAGCAGTTCGTCACGGGAGGGGAACTGCTCGCCGTGGAACAGCCAGTTCGGATGGGCGTTCAGCTCGTGCCATCGCTCGTTGAAACGGTCCAGCGGTGTGAAGAAGGCCGCCGGGTCGGAGGTGTGGATCATCACGGGCCGCTGGTACTTGGCGCACATCTCCCAGACCGGGTCCAGTTTCGGGTCGTCGACCGGCATGAGCTTGCCGTCCTTGTAGCGATAGGACAAGCCGAGGGATTTGTGGATCTTCAGTCCCTTGGCGCCGGCCTGGAAACTCTCCTCCAATCGTGCGGCCTCGCGCCGGCCCCAGTCCTCGTCGTCGATGCCGCGAAAGTCCAGCAGGGCGAACGTCAGGAACCGGCCGGGATGCGCTTCGTCCAGAGCGGCCAGCGTCTCGGCCAGCCGCTGGCCCCACTGGCCGTCGAGATTGACGACAGTGCGAACGCCGGCGGCGTCCATCTCATCGAGATACTGCTTGACGCGGTCGGGCGTCAGACGGTCGGCGCCTGTGCCAAGGTGGTTGTGCACGTCGATGACGGGGTATGCCGGCTTTTCGACCACGCTCTGCGTCGTTTTCAGCATCGAGCGCGGTTCCCAGTCGGCGAGTCGAAGCTCACGAATGTCGTCGGATGGCTGCGCGCACGCCCACGATCCCAAGCCGCCCACCAGTACCAGAGTCAGCCACACGATCGTGCGAGTCCTCATGATCGTTCCTCCCTTTCGTGTCTTCTCGGCAACAACGGTGACAAAGCGCTCTTCGTCATCTTATCGACGCAGAGCCGCAGCGGCCACCACGAAAGACGCAACACGACCGCTCGAATCAACCCCGGCAGCATCTCGGCTTGACAGATGGGCCGAATCTTCGAGTCTGGCGGCCAATGCACCCAGTGCGTCGGTTCGCGATTTCCGCAGCGCACCGGCGTGTCGAAGGTTGGGTCTTCGCAGGGGAGGGAGTATCTGTAAGTGCTGCGCTGGGAATTACTTGGGATTCGCCAGGGACTGTTCGTGCAGGAGCAGTCGATGCTTGGTGGCGGTCCCGCCGGGGGCGGAGAAGCCTCCGAGACCTCCGTCGGTGCGGATCACGCGATGGCACGGCACGATCAGCGGGATCGGATTGGCGGCCAGGGCATTGCCCAC
>CAZNSM010000009.1:27999-62864 GCA_964575615.1 uncultured Pirellulales bacterium
CCCAAACTCGCCAGCAGTACCTTCCGGACAGTCTCCACCGCTGGCACGGGAAGGAAGCTCCGACAGACCCCCTCCTCGTTGCAGACGAGGCCGAAATGGCCCCAGCGGGTGCCGAAGATTGTGTATCTTGTCTTGCTCGCGGTCATAGATTCGGTCTCTCGTATCGGGACGTCCGGCGCGGCACACAAATATTCACCCTACGAGCGAAATCCATTGACGCCAAGGCAAAATTCTGATAAGAAAAACAGTTTTCATGAAATTGAACCGGGCTTCCAAGGGCTGACATGGCCGGGAAGAGGGGTCTGCTCGCGGGCAACCTTCGCGTGGAGCGACCAGTTTCTTCGGGCGGCGATAGTCTCTTGACGGTCCGGACACCGCCTGTCGCGGACACACGTGGATTGGGTCTATGTCGTTGGACGACCTGCGAAACCGAATCGACCAGATCGACACTCAGTTGGTCAAGCTGCTCAATGAGCGAGCGCAAGTGGTAGTGGAAGTGGGCAAGCTCAAGAGCCGGACCGAAGGCCCGATCTACGCGCCGGACCGCGAGAAACAGGTGCTGGACAAAATCCGCAAGGTCAATCAGGGCCCCCTGCCCGATCGTACGCTGGTGGCGATCTGGCGGGAGCTGATGAGCGGGTCGTTCGTTCTGGAGAAGCCGCTTCGCATCGCCTACCTTGGTCCGGCCGGGAGCTTCAGCCACACGGCGGCCATGCTCAAGTTCGGTCAGAGCGTCGAATACGAGCCTCTGGCCGATATTCGCAGCATCTTCGACGAGATCAGCAAGGGGCACTGCGATCTTGGGCTCGTGCCGATCGAAAACTCCACCGGCGGCGGCGTCATCGAGACGCTCGACGCCCTGATCGAGACGGACGTGAAGGTCTGTGCCGAGGTCCTCATGGCCATCCACCACAACCTGCTGGCGAACTGCTCGCTCGATGAGGTGGACAAGATCTACTCGAAACCCGAGGTGTTCGCGCAGTGCCGCAACTGGCTGACGGCGACGTTCAAAGAGGCCAAGACGATCCCCGTCGCCTCGACGGCGCGGGCGGCCCAGATGGCGGCCGAGGAGCCGCACGCGGCGGCCATCGGATCGAAGATTGCCGCCGAGCTGTATGGTCTGAAGATGATCTGCGAGAATGTCGAGGACATCGCCAACAACGTCACGCGATTTCTGGTCGTCAGCCGGGAGGATGCCAAGCCGACGGGCGAGGACAAGACCGCGATCCTTTTCAGTACGGCGCACAAGGCCGGCGCCCTGGCCGACGTGCTGGCGGTCTTCAAGCGATACTGCATCAACCTGACGATGATCGAATCGCGACCCAGCAAGAAGCGTGGGTGGGAGTATTATTTCTTTGTCGATTTCCTCGGGCACCACACGGAGGAGAGGATACAGATCGGCCTCGAAGAGTCGCGGCAGCACTGCCTCCAGCTTTCGATCCTGGGCAGCTTTCCGCGCGCCACCGAGCTACTGTGACAGTCAGAGATATCGATCGCGGTCTTTTGGAGAACCACCTGCGATCCAGGGCCACTAAAGGAGAGCATCATGAGAAAGCCGTTTGTCGCCGGGAACTGGAAAATGAACACGGACAGCCATTCAGGCGTGGCGTTGGCCAAGGCTGTTGTCGAGGGGTGCTCGGGACTGGCCGGCAACAGTGTGGACGTGGCTGTGATTCCGCCTTTCGTATACCTGCCGGCCGTCGGGGCGGCCGTCAGCTCGTCGGGCGTGGCGCTCGGCGCGCAGGATGTCTACTTCGAGGCCAAGGGCGCCTTTACCGGCGAGATCAGCGCTGCCATGCTGAAGGACGTCGGCTGCACTTATGTTCTCTGCGGGCACTCGGAGCGCCGGCACGTGCTCGGGGAGAGCGACGAGCTGATCAACAAGAAGGTGACGGCGTCGATCTCCGGCGGCCTGCTGCCGATTCTGTGCGTGGGCGAACTGCTCGCCGAGCGCGACGCCTCGCAGACCGAGCAGGTCGTGGAGCGACAGACGCGGGCCGGACTGGCCGGTCTCAGCGCCGAGAAGATCGGGGCGGTCACGATCGCCTACGAGCCCGTCTGGGCCATTGGCACGGGGCGGACGGCCACCCGGGAGCAGGCGCAGGAGGTCCATGCATTCATCCGCAAGCTGCTGGCCCGGATGTACGACAAGTCGGTGGCCCAGGACATGCGGATCCTCTACGGCGGATCGGTCAAGGCGGACAACGCCGAGGAATTGATGGGGCAGCCCGACGTGGACGGTTGCCTGGTCGGCGGCGCCAGTCTGAAGGCCGACGATTTTGTGCAGATCATCGAGGCGGCCGCTTGAGAGGCCCGCACGCCGGCCGAAGCGCGACCGAGATCGAGAAACAAGACGATTGAATGATGTGTGTTTGGGGCACGAATATGACTGTTTTACCGATACTGGCAGTGGGCATTCTGATGAAGCTGGTGGCCGTGCTGTTTGTCCTCGTGGCGATTGTGCTGATTCTGGTGATTCTGATCCAGAAGGGTCGTGGGGGCGGTTTGACCGCGGCCTTCGGGGGCGGCATGGCCGGCGGTCTGCTGGGCTCGAAGACGGGCGACTTCCTGACCTGGGTGACGATTGTCCTGGTGGCGGTCTTCCTGCTGCTGGCCGTGGTGCTGGGCAAACTCTACAAACCGGAGATCGGCGACTACGGCACCCCGCCGGCAGTGACCGCGCAACAGCCGACCACAGAGACGCCGAGCCCGGCCGTCCCTGAGCCGGCCCCGCAGGGCGGCCCCGGCGCGAGTGCGGACGCCAACGGCGCCGGCCTGTAGCCGACGCGGCGGGTTCTCCTGGAAGGTCTGTCGTGCGGTCCGCGTGACAGACCTGACGCATCGGAGCTTTGGAAGGCAACAGACTATGCTCAACAGCATGACCGGATACGGAGCGGCCGAAGGTCAGCTTGATGCGATCTGTTATGCCGTCGAGATCAAGGCGGTGAACAATCGCTATCTCAAGACCATCATCAAGCTGCCCGAAGCCGTCGCCTTTCTGGAGGACGACGTCGACAAGCTGTTGCGCAAGAGTCTGTCGCGGGGCACGATCAACTGCGTGGTTCGACTCAAAGGGGTCTCGGCCAACGCCCTTTTCGAGATCGACGAGGCGGCCTTGCGGGCCATTGTCGAACGGCTCAACGCCGTCGGGGCGTCCGTCGGCGCCGGCGGAACCATCGACTTGGCCAGTCTTCTGAACCTGCCCGGTGTCGTCCGTCCGGTGGTGCCCGATGAAGAAGAAAGTCAGAGAGTCCGCGAGACGGTGCTGGCCATTGCCAAGGAGGCGATCGGCAAGCTCCAGCAGATGCGAGAAGCAGAAGGACGGTTTCTCGAAGCGGATCTGAGGGGCCACTGCCAGGCGATGGCGCAGGAGTTGCAGTCGATCCGGCTCAAGAGCGACGGCGTGATCAACGAGTACGCCCGGCGATTGCGAAGGCGGGTGGACGCCCTGTTGGCCGAGGCGAAGCTGAAGCTGGATGAGGAGACCCTGGCGCGCGAGGTGGCGGTTCTCGCGGATCGCTCGGATATTTCGGAAGAGATCGCGCGGCTGGATGCGCACTTGCAGCAGTTCGGTCAGATCTGCGAGACGGAAGGCCAGGCCGGTCGCCGGCTGGACTTCCTGAGTCAGGAGATGCTTCGGGAAGCCAACACGATGGCGAGCAAGGCGGCGGACGCCGAGATCGTCCGGCGTGTCGTCGATATGAAGTGTCTCATCGAGAGACTGAAAGAGCAGATCCAGAACGTCGAATGACGGGGGACGCATTCGGGCCGGGCCGGTCGATCCTGTGCCTTCGACTGTGACTATGAAGACCAACGCCGTCCAACGGAACAATCGTCGTGGCCGAGTGATCGTCATCAGCGGTCCGTCCGGCGTGGGCAAGAGCACCATCTGCCGGGAGGCGCTGCGGCGGCTGAACAACGTGCATTTGAGCGTGTCGCTGACGACCCGCCCGCCCGGACCGAACGAGCAGAACGGGCGCGATTACTGGTTCGTCTCCGAGCAGGAGTTCCGCGAGCGGATCGAACGGGGCCTGCTCCTGGAGTACGCGAATGTGTTCGGGAACCTGTACGGCACCCCGAAGGACAAGGTGGACGAGGCCCTGGAGGCCGGACAAAGCGTCGTTCTCGAAATCGACGTTCAGGGGGGCAAACAGGCCAAGGCGGTCTATCCGGACGCGGTGATGATCTTCATCCTGCCGCCGGATGAGAGTGCACTGGCCGATCGCATCGGGCGACGGGGGCGCGACAGCGCCGAGGTCATCCGCAAGCGCCTGGACAAGGCCGGCGCCGAGATCGCCTCGGCCCGGGAGCATTACGACCATATGGTCATCAATGAAGATTTGGAGCGCGCCATCGACGACGTGGTCGAGATCATCGAGCAGGCCCTGGATGGCGGGGCGTCGCCGCGTCGACGAGGCGGTTCCGTTGGAGAACACTGATGCTGGATCAACTCAAGAGTGCAGAAGTCGTGAACAAGGTGGGAGGGCGGTTCAAGCTGGCCGCTCTGGTACAGAAGCGTATGGCCGAGCTGCTCCAGGGTTCGCGCCCTCTGATTGACGACGCGACGGGGCTGACCATGCTGGAGATCGTGGCCCAGGAGATCCTCCAGGACAAGATCGCGATTGAGGGAGGCACGGGCCCGGGCAAGGGCAGTGACGCCGACCAATGGAGGCTGAAGCTGTAAGGTTGTTTTCGGGTTCGGGACCGACCGGACCCGTCCCCGCGTGCATATGGCCGAGAAGCGCAACATCCTGCTGGGGGTCACCGGAGGGATCGCCGCCTACAAGGTGGTGGACCTGGCGAGCAAGCTGACTGCGGCCGGTGCGGCGGTGCGGACGGTGATGACCGAGGGGGCCTGTCAGTTCGTGGGGCCCAAGAGCTTCGAGGCCGTGACCCGCGCGCCGGTGTACACCACACTCTGGAGCGCCGCCGACGACCACAGCAGCGCCCACATCGCCCTGGCCGACTGGGCGGATCTTGTGGTCGTCGCGCCCGCGACCGCCGACATCATCGGCAAGGTCGCCCACGGTATCTGTGACGACCTGCTGAGCACGACCCTGTGCGTCTGCTGGGCCAAGCCGACGCTGTTGGCGCCCGCGATGAACAGCCGGATGTGGGCCAGCCCCATCGTTCAGGCCAACGTCCAGACGCTGACGAAACTGGGCTGTCAAATGGTCGGTCCCGGCACGGGACGCCTGGCCTGCGGGACCGAGGGCGCCGGGAGGATGGCTGAGCCGAGCGAGATCCTCGCGGCCATCGAGGCGCTGGCGGGCAAGAATCCATAGGCCCGACACGACCCACGGAGAAGAACGAGAGTCGTCCATGCGTTTTCTCATCACAGCCGGCGGCACGCGCGAATACATCGACCCCGTTCGCTTCATTTCCAATGCCAGCAGCGGGCGGATGGGCTATGCCTTGGCGGCCGCGGCGCTGAAAGCGGGCCATGAGGTGACGCTGATCACCGCGCCGACGGCCCTGAAGCCGCCGGGGGGCGCCAAACTCGTTGCGGTCGAGAGCGCGCGTGAGATGTTTGCGGCGGTGAAAGAGCACTTCCCGAGATGCGATTGCCTGGTCATGGCGGCCGCCGTCTCCGACTTCACGCCCGCGCGTCCGTCGAAAACGAAGATCAAGAAGGGGCAAGGTGGACCAAGGCTCACCCTACAGCTCAAACCGACCCCCGACATCCTCCGATGGGCCGGCAAACACCGTAGGGTGTGCACTGCACACCACCGCGCGCAGCTCGTCGTTGGCTTTGCCCTGGAAGACCGCAACCTGCGCGCCCACGCCGAGCGCAAAATGCGCCACAAGCGCCTCGACATGATCGTCGCCAACACCCCGGCCGCCATCAACGCCCAAACCTCCACCGTCCACATCAAAACGCCTGACTCTCCATGGCTCCAGATCCCTGCCCGGAGCAAGACCGCCATTGCGAAACAAATCATCTCACGGATCGGCGGCGGACGGGCCCATCGCACGGCTGAATAGGGTGTGCGGTTCTATGCCTTCAATGTGCCCCACCTGGTGGCGCCCACATCACCATTTTGCGGTGATCGAGGCTCAAGTCCGGCTCAATCGGTGATTCCCAGGTCGTGCTTGGTCAGGATGGACTCGAAGACGTAGCCGGCGCCGGTGATGTTCTCCTCGGCGCCCTGCTTGCGGTCGATGACGGCGACGATCTTCTTGACGGTCGCTCCGGCCTCGGTGATGATTTTGGCCGCTTCAAGGACCTGGCCGCCCGTGGTGGCGATGTCCTCGACCAGCAACACGACGTTGCCCGCCTTCAGGACGCCCTCGACCATCTTGCCGGTGCCATAGCCCTTCTTGCTGTTGCGGATGATCACCCAGTTCTTGCCGGTCTTCATGGCGGTCGCCGCCGCCAAGGCCACGCCTCCGAGCTCAGCGCCGGCGATCAGCGTCACGTCGTCGGTCATGTGTTTGGCGAACTCGGCGCCGAGAGCCTTGAGAATGTCCGGACAGGTCTCGAAGAGGTACTTGTCGAGGTAGTACTTGCTCTTCTTGCCGCTGCGAAGCGTGAAGTCCCCTTCGAGGTACGCGGTCTCTTTGATCCGTCGAATCAGTTCTTTTCTATTCACGTGAAGCCATCTCCTTAGACGTTGAGTTCAACGCGGCGGTTGAGCTGCTTGCTGTATCGTTTGCGGATGGGGGCGATGATGGTCTTAATGAATTCGTCCACCTGCTGCGGCGCGCGTCCGACGTAGGCCTGGGGATCGAGCACCTTCTCGAAGTCGATCCTGGCGAAGGCGATGTCGGCCCGGAGCCGGCCGATCAGGTCGTTGGATCTGCCGAAGGTCTTGACCTGCGCCGCGGCGGCCTGCGAGTGCAGCCGGATCTTCTCGTGCAGCTCCTGCCGGTCGCCGCCGGCCTTGACGGCGGCCATGAGGATGTTCTCGGTGGCCATGAACGGCAGCTCGGCTTCGACATGGGCTTCGATCACCTGCGGATACACCACCAGGCCGTCGAAGACGTTGATCAGGATCTGGAGGATGCCGTCGACCGCCAGGAACGCCTCGGGCAGCACGACGCGCCGATTGGCCGAGTCGTCCAGCGTCCGCTCGAACCACTGCTCCGATGCGGTCATGGCGGGACTCGTCGCCAGGCTCAGCACGAGCCGGCTCAACGAAGTGACGCGCTCGCACCGCATCGGGTTTCGCTTGTAGGCCATCGCCGACGAGCCGACCTGCGATTTCTCGAACGGCTCCTCCATCTCCTTGAGGTTCGCCAGCAGGCGGATGTCGTTGCAGACCTTGTGGGCCGACTGGGCGATCGAGGCCAGCGCGTTGACGACGAGCATGTCGATCTTGCGTGAGTAGGTCTGGCCGGTGACGGGGCAGACCTTCTTGAAGCCGAACGCCGCCGCGATGTCCTTGTCGAGCTGCTTGACCTTGTTGTGCCGGCCTTCGAACAGCGCCAGGAACGAGGCCTGCGTCCCAGTCGTGCCCTTGACGCCGCGGAACGGCAGGTTCTCGATGCGGTACTCGACCTCCTGGAGGTCCATCGTGAACTCCTGACACCAGAGCGTCGCGCGCTTGCCGACGGTCGTCAACTGGGCCGGCTGAAAGTGCGTGAACCCCAGTGTGGCCATCGCGCGGTGTTTCTCGGCAAACCGGCCGAGCAGGTCGATCACTGAAGCCAGCTTGCCCGCAACCAGGTGCATCGCCTCTCGCATGATGATCAGATCGGTGTTGTCCCCGACGTAACAGCTTGTGGCGCCAAGGTGAATGATCGGCGCCGCCTTTGGCGCTGCGTCGCCGAATGTGCGGATGTGGGCCATTACGTCGTGGCGCAGCTCCTTCTCATACCGGGCGGCCTTCGCGAAGTCGATGTCGTCCAGGTGGCGGGCCATCTGATCGATCTGGTTCTTCCTGATGTCCAGGCCCAGTTTCTTCTGGGCCTTGGCCAGTTCGAGCCAGAGCCGGCGCCACGTGCTGAACTTCTTCTGCGCGCCGAAGAGGGCCGCCATCTCGGGCGACGCGTTCCGTTCGACCAACGGACTGGTGTAAAAGGTCTTTTCTGTTGCCATTTCCTTCCTTCTCCCAATCGCAGGGCCTATTCGACCGACAGGACCTATAGCTTCTCGGCGAGGAGCCGCTCGATCTCTTCGATGTCGTCTTCGCTGAGGTTCCAGTCGGAGGCCTGCACGGTCTCGGCGATCTGGTCGGGCCGTCGGGCGCCGACGATCGCGGCGGTGACCTCCCGGCGTCTCAGGACCCAACTGATCGCCAGTTGCGAACAGGTTCGTCCGTGTCGCCGGGCGATTTTCTTCAGTTGTTCCACCAGTTCCAGCGTTGTGCTGAACCGAGGCTCCTGGAAGTCGGGGTGCCGCCTGCGATGGTCGTCCGGCGCCAGGGCCGCAAGCCTTTCGTGGCTGAATCGGCCCGTAAGCAGTCCTCGCTGCATGGGGCTGTAGACTACGACGCCCATGTGATGCTGCGCGCAGTAGGGCAGCAGCTCCTCTTCCGCTTCCCGGTGGAGCATACTATAGGGCGGCTGCAACGACGCGGGCGGGTGAATCCGGCGGATGCGTTCGAGCTGAGCGACGCTGTAGTTGGACACGCCGATATAGCGCACCTTGCCCTCATCGACCAGGCGGGCCATCTCCTCCCAGGCCCGTTCGATCTCTTCGTCGGGATCGGGCCAGTGCATCTGGTACAGATCGATGGTCTCGATGCCCAGCCGTTGGAGGCTGGCGTGGCACTCTCGGCGGATGCTCTCGGGCTTCAGACAGGGAACCTTTTCCTTCTTCTCATTCCAGAGCAGGCCGCACTTCGTGGCGATGTAGGGCTTGTGCCGCGTCCGTCGCAGCGCCTGACCGACCAGCTCTTCCGAATGGCCAAGGCCATAGGCGGGAGCCGTGTCGATCCAGTTGATGCCTCGATCGAGCGCCGCCAGAATCGCCGCCAGGGCCTCTTCATCGTCCTGCGGGCCCCAGCCGAACTGCCACGGACCGCCCATCGCCCACGTGCCCAGGCCGACGGTGGTCAACTGCATATCGGTATCGCCCAGTTTGCGTTTCTGCATGTCGATTTCCCCAACGCGGTGCCGGTGATCGCCGCGATCAGCCACGCCGTAGAATAGTCTGTGCCGACAGCCTTTTCAATCGCTTTGTGGGATTCGCCCGATTCTGGCCGGAGCACTCCGGCGGGACCTTTCTATGGAAGGCCATCCGTGTCGGCGCACACGATGGCGAGTCGTGTGCGGGCAACAGCGGACGCGATGCCCGGTGCCGAATCGCTTCTTCACATCTGTGATTGCTGTGATTATCGGGCCCGTATCCGCCGTAACGTCCGCCAGGCGGTTCAGATCACGCTGACGCGAGCGATCTTGACCGTGACGGGATTTCGCCTAAGGCCGGTCTTGTCGATAGCCGATTATTATCTATGTTTTAAGAGGGCCTCAGCCCGCCGTCCTGTCCGGAATACACCGAGCCGATGGGGTCGGTTGTGCCGAAGGGAGGGCGGGGCAGGGACAGTGTTCGGTCGTCGCGGCGGACCAGGGAGCCGAGCGGCGTTCGAGCCCCCGCAAGAGCGCCAACTTTAGACGTATATTCGGGAGGCTCATATGAGCGAAATCGTCATGCTGGAAGGGCATGAATCCCAGTCCGTCCTTCAAACGGTGGCGGGCGAGCACGCGCCGGCGATCATGTCTTACCTGTCGAAGGAGAAGTGGCACGTGGCGAAGGTCGTCATGCGCGAGCTTTCCGGCGGCAAGCTCTACGTCGAAGGTTGTCACTCTTCGGGAAAGCCTCACCCGATCAACATCCGCGTCGATCAGCCCGTTGGTGTGAACTTCAAACACGCCTATGGCAAATTCGTCTTTGATACCAGCGTCGTAGCGCTGGAGCCTTCGTCCGATCCGGAGGCCGGCGGGACCATCGTCTTGGCCGTGCCCGATCGCATCGGGGTGGTCCAGCGACGCAGCTACTTCCGCGTCAACGTACCCGAATCGCTCAAAGTCAAGGTAGTGCTCTGGCATCGAACCAGCCAGCGGAAGTCGAAAGGTTCCGGCCAGGAGTACTTCGAGGGCCGACTGATGGACATCTCCGCGGGCGGAGCCCAGTTGACCGTTCCCCTGAAGGCCCTCGGAAGTGCGGATGCCGCAGGGGTGGCCGAGTCCGAATTCCGCAAGGGACAGTTCATCGGGGTGCGGTTCACCCCGATGCCCTATGAGACGCCTCTGATGTTCAGCGCCCAAATCCGCAATGTGCTCCCGACCGCCGACCGGACGGCGTTGTGCCTGGGTCTGCAAATCGTGGGTCTGGAGGCCAGTGACGAGGGCCGAGAGGTGCTGTCGCGTCTGGCGGCGGTTGTGGACCGCTACTACCAGATCAACCAGTCCGCCGGCGTCCATCAGGAGATGCATCGGCCGGAGCCTGGCCCGAACCCCGCACACATCCCGGCCGGGGCCCTGCAATAGCGGCACTACCCGCGCACTTCGGAATGGCCTGAGGACGGAGCGGCCACGCCTGTACCGACATCGACGAGATGATGCCTGCCCGGGTGCGCCTGGAGGTAGAGCCATCGGGCCAGTCCGCTGCCCGCAAAGACCAGGAAGATTAGCAGCAGGGCCGTCTGCATGCCCAACCACAACACGATGCCCAGAAACAGCAGCACCCTCATCAGATAGCCGAACGGCTGCTTGCCCCTGAGGTAGAGGTTCAGGACGTGCGGGTATCGGATGCGACTGACCATGAGAACGGCAACCCCGAGTGTCAGGAACGGCAGCGCGAAGATCGCCGCATTGAGGGTAGGCATCACCTCCTGGTGAAAGATGACCAGGCTGACAATCGTCCCGGCCGCCCCTGGGCTTGGAAGGCCCGCAAAGCTCATATGCGCCGCTTCGTTCTCTTCGTTTTCCACGTTGAAACGGGCCAAACGGATGGCCGCGCAACTGATGTATGCCAGGGCCGCCAGCCAGATGAAGCGATGAAAGAGGCCCCCCCCCAACGGCGTTGTCAGCTCCTGGTGGACCTGGATGGCCTTGAGCATGATGAAGGCCGGCGCCACGCCGAAGCTGACCATATCACACAGACTGTCCAGTTGGCCGCCAAAGCTGGAGGTGGACTGGCTCATCCGGGCCAGACGACCGTCGAGCATGTCGGCGAACATCGCCAGCAGGATCATATAACCAGCCATCGCGAAATACGAGGAGCCTGCCGTGCCTCCTTCCGCTCCCCGGCTCGCGAAAACGATTGCGGTAAACCCGAAGACGCCGTTCAGTATGGTGATCAGCGAGGGCAGCACGGTAATGTACTTGACCCGCTGGTTGCGCATCCGCCTCAGGAACCGGCCTTTGTCTCGTTTCGGTCTCGATCTGAGTCGTCTCACTTTCCATACCTCAATAAAGGAGTAACGCCTGCCTTGACGGCATCCCCGATGGAGACCAGACACTCGATTGGTTTGCTCGCGGACACGTAGAGTTCGGTTCGAGAGCCGAACTTGATCATGCCGAACGCTTGGCCCTGGCTCAGTTCGCTGCCTTCCTTCGCTTCGCAAACGATGCGTCTGGCGATAGCTCCGCTGACCTGCCGCACCACCAGACGGTCCTTGGGTTCCTCAGTCCGCACCAGGGTCAGTGTGTTCGACTCGTTGACCTTGGCCGACAAAGGGTTCATGGCGTTGAGGTAACTGCCTTTGCGGTAAGCAATTGTCTCAACCCTGGCGCTGCACGGGGATCGGTTGATGTGCACGTTGAAGATGCTCAGGAAGATGCCGATCCGCAGAGCCGGTCCGCCGAGGAGTTCACTTTGCGGCATCTGCTCGATATCCGTCACCCTGCCGTCAGCCGGAGCGACAAATAGCGTCTCGTCCCGTGGCGTGTTTCGTCGAGGGTCCCGGAAAAACATCAGCGCCCAGGCCAGGACTGCCGCCAGGATGGCCTCCGTTACGACGATAGTCCACAAAGGGGTATGCGCCGACCCTCCCAGGGCGACCGCCAGCATGGCCGCGACGACGAGAACGGGGTAGACGACCACTTGGGGCCATCCATACCTGGTCAATGGTATCCTCATAGGCAGACATAATAGACCCGGCCGGCGGTGCGGGCAACAGAAAAGGCCGATCCTCCGCCCAATCGGCCCTGTCACAAGAAACAACAAGAGATGATGTGTAGGTAGATAGTCCGTCGGGCGGTCCTATCCGACCGGGCGCTCTGCGGTGCAGGGACCGGAGCCCTCACTGCGATCCCTGGCGCCTCTACCACTAAGGACGCAACCGGGGCCGCGTTGTTACGGATTTGTGCAGATTATTTTCAAAACGACCGCTGCGACCGGTCCGAGGGCGTCAGGTGCTTGCAATGTGCGACAAAAGTTGTGGAATCTATCCTTGACGGTCTGCGGCGGAGATTGTATTTTCTTGCATTTCCCAAGGCCGGGAGAAGTACGGGCAGGGACCGCGCCGATCTGGCGGACTCTGGTAGAAAACCCGGTGAAGAGAGCCCATGAGCCTTCTCGGTGGCAAGCCGGCAGGTCTCAATGAAGAGATAACGGAAAAGGAGAAGCAACAAAATGGTCCAATTGAGAAAACTGATAGCGAAACTGGGCAACAGCAGGCGCGAAGGCGCGATGGGGATGCCCGGCGTCCAGGTCAATCCCGCCGGCTATCTGGAACGTGGGTGGGTCATCGCCAACCACAAACTGGTGTCGTTCCACGCCGCCTTCATTTCGTCGGTTCTGAGCCTTCCGGCAGCGGAGCTGGCTAAGGCTGCGGCCGACCCTGACATCAACATCAAGCTCAGAGTGCTGAGGTTCATGTTCTTGAGCGGTGAGACGATTGTCTCGCTGGCCATCCTCTACCTGTCTTGGCATATTGCCATCGCGGTCCATGAGATGGGCCATTTCCTGACCGCCGCCAAGCTGACGGCCCTCAACAAAGACTCGCAGGAGAAGGCCGACGCCGCCCTCAACAGCGGCAATAAGTTCGGTCTCTACGCCCAGATGCTCCTGCTCATTCCGTGGGGCAAGTTCTACGGTGTCAAGAAAGAGAATGGCAATTTCGCTCCTGACGCTCCTTACAACCTGGCTGTAGCGGCCTCCGCGCCGGTCTGGAGTGGTTGGCTGGGTGCGGTCTGCCTGTCTGTCGCTGCGGTGTTCATCGGCATCGGGTTGGCCGCCGATCAGGATTGGATGATCTACATCGGCCGCTTCTTCCTGGCCCCTGGCTGCGTTGGTCTGCTGGACCGCCTGCTGGCCGACCCGGGCAAGCTCAGGGAATTCCGCACACGCGAGAAGATCGCGGCCGAGCAGGCTGCTCGTGCCGCCGCTGCCGCCTCGAAGGAGAGCTGGCTGGTGCAGGTCGCTGCTCTCAAGCAGAGACTGCTGACCACGCGTATGCAGTCCGTCACCTTGAAGGACGGCAGCCGCGTCGCGGCCCCGTGGCAGTTCCGCAACTGCGCCATGGGTGGCCGTCACACGGAGAAGGAATACCCCGAAAGCAACATCTCCATGCAGGAAAGCATGTTCATGCCGCTTTCGCCCAAGACCTACGAAGACGCCCAGGAAATGACCGTGAAGCTCCAGTACCGCCTCAAGGAAATCATTGAAGCGGCCCCCGGCGCCAAGGTGATGGGCGTCGGTCTCGAAGGCGGGATCGCGCCCTATATCGACAAAGAGCAGGGCGACAAGGTGCCCGAGCAGAGGATGTGGCGATTCATGAAGCAGGCCATTCTGGACTGCGAGTACGTGCCAGGCGTCGATGTGGCCATCGCCCTGGACCCGGCCTGCTCGGAGCTCGAGAACGCCTATCGTGAGGAGCGAGGCGAGCCCGATGCCGTCGGCATGTACCGCTTCTGGCGCGATAAGGACAAGGTCGAGATGAGCCGCGACCAGATCCTCGACCTCTACAAAGAGGCGATGCAGGCGGGTATTCCGGTTCTGTCTATCGAAGACGGCTTCGGCGAGCGCGACCACCAGGGCTGGAAGAACATAATGAAGGAGCTTGGCGACAAGGTCTTCATCATCGGCGACGACCTGGTCACCACCAAGGACTCGAACATCGAAAAGTGCGCCAAGAACGGCGAAATCAACGCTTCGCTGATCAAGGCCAACCAGATCGGCACCCTGACTGAGACCGTGCTGGCCATGCTCACCTCGCTGGCCTACGGCGCCGAACTGGTGATCTCGCACCGGTCCAAGAGCCCGAACGATCCGTTCGAGGCGGAGATCGGCGCTGCGATGAACGCGCTGGGCGTCAAGTGCGGCGGCGGCGCCAACACGGAGCGCCTCCAGAAGTACGGCCGCATGATGGAAATCCTCGCGTTGGCCCGCGCCACACAGCGTCAGACCACCGCCGAGGAGCGCAAGGAGATTGAGGCGAGCGTCAAGGACCTGGTGAAGACGTTTACCGGCCGCGACGATGTCACGATTTCTCCGAAGGCCGCCGACATCGACCTTACCAGCCTTCTGGTGAAGATGCTGGCGATCGAGGCGGTCAGCGGCACCGAAGAGGCGACCAACGCCGGTATCCCCTCGGCGGCCGCCACTCTGTTCCTTGGTACGAGCGGCATCATTCGCTTCAAGGGTTCGACGCCTCTGGGCACTTCCGCCGGCGAGGACGAAGCCATCCACTATGTGGACAGCATCATCGAGCCGTGCGAGAGCACCAAGAAGTATCCCGACCTGTTCAAGGACGCCGGCGACGGCACCTTCCGCTTCAAGAAGGATGTCAAGTCGGATGCCGTCCGGGCGAAGAACGATGAGAAGCTTCTGGCCCTCTGGAGAAAATCCCGCCGCTACGATGGCAAGGGTTGCATGGACGCCGTCCAGCACATCGAGACCGTGCTCGCCAAGGCTTTCGTCGGCAAGCGCATCGGTTCGTTGGGCTCGCTGCTCGAAACCGACCGCCAGCTCCTCGCTCTGGAGCTGGAGCAGGCGATTGCCGCCGGACGCATCAGCAAGAGCGCCTCGAACGAGGAGAAGATCCACGCCATGCAGCGCAAAGGCGTGCTGGGCATGAACGCCATCCTGTCGATGTCGCTGGCTCTGGGCCGGGCGGTCGCGGCAGCGGATGGTCGTGAGCTCTGGCAGCTCATGCGGGATATTGCCAGCGACGCCATGGTGAAGTTCATCGCGGCCAACGGCGGCAAGAAGAATCTGGCCGAGCTCAAGAAGCTGGACTTCGACCAGTTGACCACGCAGTACCGTCAGACGGCGGGCGAGTGTGTCAAGAGCGGCAAGACCATTTACGAGCTGCTGCGAGCGCAGTTGCCCGTTTACCCGGTATAGACGCAGAACGGCGACGCGTCCGGCCCGGTCGAAACATTTCAGCGTGGCCGGACGCGTGGCCGATAAACCCAGTAAGACCGGACACTTCAACGTGAAGGCCCGGCTGAACGGTGGATTCAGAGACAAGATCGGCAGGTGTGGGTCTCTCCGCGACATGGAGACGGACCACGCCTGCCGTAACTTTGACTGCGGCCTATGCAGAGTCAAAAGATCGTCGACTTCCTGCTCTTTGTGGCCTTCTTCAGCGTCGGTGCAGGGGCACTGGGAGGAGCCGCCCTGTGCGACGACCTGATTCTCTACTGGCGAAACGAACAGCTCGTCAGGGATGCTCACCTCTCGCTGGATCGCCTCCGATCGCTCAACGACGAGTACGATGCACTGCTCAAGGAGCTTCAGGACGATCCGAGCCTGCTGAAGCGGATCGCTCCGGCCACCTTGGGCACGCCGCCGGAGGACCCCAACGCCGTCTATCCGAAAGCGAGGGCCCAGGAACTGGCCGTGGCGCGCCGGGCGCTGATGGACGAGACCGGACAAGAGCCGAGCGACGCCGCCATTCCAAAATGGCTCCAGCGGTGTAGCGAGCCGAGGCATCGGATTGCCCTGTTCCTGGCCGGAGCCGGACTGGTGCTGGTCTCGCTGGTCTTCTTCACGCCCAAGGCCGATGTTGTGGATTGACGGGTTTTGCCCTGATTCCGGGGCGGGTCGCAGACCGCAGAGCCCGAGCCGCGAGACCTCGTGTCGCAAGAAAGTGGCAGAGGGGCTACAAAAACCCTTGCATGAGCCAATGGATGTGATACACTAAAGGCTTAGGGTATCGCCCTCGGGCAGGTAGCTCAGTTGGTAGAGCAACGGACTGAAAATTCGTGTGTCGCCGGTTCAACTCCGGCCCTGCCCATTGCTGTCGGTTGTTGGCTGCCAAGCGACAACTCCCAGTCACAGATCAAACACCACACTTCAGACTCTCCTGGATCCACCCGCCGCCGAGAAGACATCCATCCGAATACACGACGGCCCCCTGGCCGGGTGTCACCGCATCGATCGGTTCGTGGAATCGGACCTCGAACGTGTCGTCAGCCGTCAGAGTGATCCTGGCCGGGGCGCCGCGATGATTGTAGCGGATCTTGACCGTTGCCTCGAAGGACGAAGGCACATCCACTTGCCAATTGGCGCCGCGAGCGGTCAGACCACCGGCCAGCAGTTCCTCACGAGAGCCGAGCGTCACGACGGCATTGTCCGGGTCGATTCCGATGACATAGGCGGGTCGGCCCATCGCCACGCCGGTCCCGCGGCGCTGCCCGATCGTGAATCGGCCGTAGCCGTCGTGTCTGCCGACCACCCGGCCACTGGAATCCACGATATCGCCAGAACGCAGGGCCCGGCTGCCCCGGGCCTCCAACAGGCTGGCGTAGTCGCCGTCGGGGACGAAGCAGATATCCTGGCTGTCAGGCTTGTCATGGACTTCCAGACCCAAACCGTTCGCGATCTTCCGGACCGCCTGCTTGTTTTCCAGATCTCCTACGGGAAACAGGATTCTGCCAAGCCGCTGTCTGGGAAGGCGAAAGAGCACGTAAGACTGGTCTTTGCCGGCCGCCCGAGCTGCGGCGATTGTCGGATGCCCGCCTCGGTCGGTGATCCTGGCGTAGTGCCCGGTGGCCACGTAGCGAGCCCCGAGGGAATCCGCCAGTTCGAACAGCCGCCCGAACTTCACGCATTCGTTGCATCGGATGCACGGATTGGGAGTCCGGCCGTTCTCATAGTCCTCGACGAACCTGTCGATGATCGCGGCGAAATCCTCGGCGACGGACAGAACCCGAAACGCAATCCCCAGCTTGGAGGCGATGTTTCCGGCATCCGCGGCGTCCTGGGGACGGCAACAGGAGTGGTCGTTGCCGCCGCAAGTCCGATCCGTCCGAAGGCAGAGAAACACCCCGGTCACGTCGAAGCCGGCCTGCACGAGCAGTGCGGCCGCCACAGCGGAATCTACGCCGCCGCTGATCGCCACCAGCACTCTCTCCCGCACGAGGTCAGAACCCATCGGCAACTCTTTCATTCACACGTCCAGCCCACGAGCCGGGACCTCGCCCGACGTGTCTCTCAATCAATTCGATGCGGCCCTCCGGACAATACCGGCACTGCGAGGCAGTCTCAATGATACAAGCCGATCATATCCAGATGGAGCGTCTGGAACAACAGGATATCGTCCGCCAGGTCCGGCTTCTGCAGATTCATGTTCGCATCGAAATCAGCAACTCCGCAATGCCTGCTCGAGATCATCGATCAGGTCCTCAATGTCTTCGATGCCCGCCGACAGGCGAATCGTGCCGTCAGTGATTCCGATCTTGCATCGCTCTTCGGGGGTGAGAGTCCCATGGCTCATCGTCGCTGGATGGCAGACCAGCGACTCGCCGCCGCCGAGACTCTCGGCGAACAGGAAGATCTTCAATGCCTTGACGAATCGCCGGACTTGCCCAACGCCGTCATCCAACTGGAACGTGGCGATCGCACCGAAACCGTCCATTTGCGCCTTGGCCAGCTCGTGTTGTGGGTGGCTGGGCAGACCGGGAGTTGCCGATACGTCGTATGGAGTGAGTCCTTCCTGGCGGAGCGCGTACTCTCGAACTGGCAAAGGGAAAGGCTGCCTGATGACTGACCGGCAAGAACCTCCGGTTCTATCAAGAGAGCGAACCCACAATCGGCTCAGACAAGGCATAGGCTGGGCAATCCTCGTGTTCTGGTCGTCTCCCTTGCGGTGACTTGCCTCTGGGAACAGGAGGCAATTCAGACGACACAGAGACAGGTGAACGATGAGGTGACGGCTCAACGGGCCCCACAGGGTTTCATGGGCACGAAATGGCGCATGTCGAAAAGCGAAGTCCGGTCGCTATGCCAGATGCAGTCGAACGTTCTCCGGACAGTCGGTGCAGCATGGAGACGCTCTCTCTGGATTGCTTGAGGTGGCAGTAGGCGGGTTTCTCGCGGCCCTGGTTCTGGGCCTGCTGTTGACAGTGGGCGGAGTGGTTTTCGGGCTTCTCTCCGGAAAAACCAAGGAAGAGTCTGGCAAGGGCGAAACGCCGACAGAGAACGGAGAGCGGCAGCAGGATAGGTCCTGCTCAGCCCACCGGCGCAAGAACTTGTAGGGCACTCCGTTCAGACGGAAGACCCGTGTGTCGGCAGTTCAGGATCGAGGTTCTGCCAGAAGCGCCTCCGCCGAGCAGCCGTCGGTGACGAGCACGTCAACCAGTCCGCCGAGAAGCGCCGCACGGATCGCGCGGACCTTCTTCGCTCCACCGGCCACGGCAATGACGCGTCCAATTGCCTTGATCTTCTCGATGTCGGCTCCCACAATCCGGCGATTCATCGGGTGGTCGACCTTGACGCCTCGTTCGTCGAAGAATTGCAGTGCGATGTCGCCCACCGCGCCGAGCCGTTTCAGGTCCGTCACCTCTTCGGCGGTCAGTGTATTGCTGCTGGACAGCAGCGTTGCATCCGGTTCGAGGACGCCGATACCGACCAGGGCGATGTCCGCTTGTCCGGCCAGTTCGAGCGTGTCGGACACCTGCGGGTCTTTCACAAGGGCTGCGCAGACGATCTCGTCTTTGACCAGACCCGGGGCGTGGATCAGGCGGGGCCTGGCCCCCAGGGCCTGTGCCATCCGGCGCGCCAGGTCCGCTCCATGCGTTTGGGCCTCCAACTCGCCCAAGCCGCCCAGTAGTTGAACCACGCGAACATCGGGCAGATCCATGGGGGCCAGCGCGTTGACCACGGAAAGGACGGACGTCCCCCAGCTCAGGGCGATTACCTCGTCGCCTTGAAGGCCGCGAGTCAGACAACCTGCTGCGACGACGCCCAGTTCGTGGACGATCGTAGCTGGATCATTCGCCGTGCAGGTTACGACCAGGGCCTCCTTCAGGCCGTATTGTCGCTCGAGCTGACGCTCGATGTCGGCGTTCGATTCCTGCGGGGAGACAATGGAAATCTGCACGATTCGTTCATCGCGAGCGGTGCGAAGCAGTCGCGATACCTTGATCCGAGACAGGCCCAGTTTAGCCGCAATCTGCTGCTGCGTCAGGCCGTCGTCATGATATGCCTTCGCGACCTTGTACAGGAGTCTTCTGAAATCAGTATCCGTGGCCCTGTTCTCCTTTGAACATATGCTCGGTAATGTTCAAAATATCAAGTTTCTACCCTCTTGCCCGGACTGTCAAGAGGCAAAGCGGGGGGAGTCTGGATCTGAGGCTGAAGAAATGCAATAAGTTGTGTTCCGGCATGTGTTTATCGAAGTGAAGCCGAGTCTGCGATGCCGGCAAATCGGTCGTAGATCGTCTGGACGACATCCGTCAAAACGAAGGTCCGAGCAGGTTTTCGGCCATGTCGCGGTTGACATTGATCGCGTCGGACGGTAGAAGGTGTTCATTCGTTCATGCATGAACATATGTTAAACGTCTGTCTGCCGGTTGTGAAAGGGCGACCATGAACACGAGGATGCTGCTTGTCATCGTGGCATTGTTGGGGGCCTTCGCTGTGGTTCTTGGGGGGCTTTCCTGCTCGCGGCGAGGCCCAAGTGAAGACCAGTTGACGATCTGCTTCGGCTTCCAGGACTTGGAGACCGAGTTCTGGGTCGCCGGGCACAAGGCTATCACGGAGACGCTGCGGGCCAAGGGTATTCGCGTTCTTGAACGCAACGCCAACCAGGACGCCAATCGCCAACTCGAGCAGATTCGCGACGCCATTGCCCAGGAGGTGGACGGGATCATTATCATTCCGCAGGATGGGGAAAGCGCGGTGACGATCGTGGGCGAGGCGAACCGGGCGGGGATTCCGATCGCGGTGTTCAACCGTCCGCCAAGCGACCGCAGCAATCCGGCGCTGGTGATCGTGGCCGACAACGAGAAGATCGCCGACGAGGCGGTTGCGTACATGGCCAGGGTGGCCCGCGAGAAGCGCAAGGACCACAAGTGGAAGCCTCTGATCGTGGTCGGCGACTTGGGCGACCGCAACGCCGTGGCACGGCGGAAAGGCTTCTTCAACGTGATGGAGAAGAATCCCGGCCTGTTTGAAACGCCGATCGAAGTGCCCTCGAAATGGGACCCGGCCACCACGCTGGCGAACCTGGAGGCGGCGTTGCAGGCCAATCCGGATGTGGATTTCCTCTTCACCAGTTCGGACTTCCTGTATCCGCAGATCAAGGCGGTGCTCGAACCGCTGGGCAAGTGGAAGAAGATCGACGAGCCCGGCCACGTCATCCTCGGAGGGCTCGACGGCGACAGCACGGCCTACAGGCTGATGGAAGAAGGATACGTGGACGCCACGGGAGTGCAGGATCTTTTCTTCGAGGCGAACACCATTATGGAGGCGTTGCTGGCGGCCATTGAAGCGGGGCAAAAGACGCCGGAGAAATGGATGGAGGACCCGGGATTCGCGCTGACCCAGGAGAACATGGCCGAGCGCGCGGATGAGATGTGGGGCTACCGGGTGCTGCACGACGAGTAGGTGCGGCGTATGGATCGACCGTCTGGGGACAGACCCGTGCAGAGCAGCGGCAACGTGACATCACAGACACGGATCGCCCGTCTGAAGGAGGTGGTCATCGGTCGGGTGCTCCTGTCCGACAGCTTCGTTCTGTTCCTGTCGATCGCGTACTTCCTGGTGCTCTGGATCTTCCTGCCGCGACTGGGCAACGTGCGGAACCTGAGCAATCTGTCCACGAACATCTGGCCTCTGCTGGTGCTGGTGATCGGGCAGATGTTCGTCTTGATCGTCGGCGGGATCGATCTGTCGCAGACCTCCATCATGGCCATCACCAGCGTGTGCGGGGCCCTGATGATGACGTCGGGGCTGGACCCGGAGCTGTTCGCGCGGAACCCATTGTGGGGCGTGTTCATCGGCGAGCAGGGTGGGCCGCTGGGCGGCAGTGCGGCGGCGGCGCCCATCGGCATTGCCTTCATGCTGGCGATCGGGACGCTGATCGGCTCGGCCAACGGCCTGGCGGTGGCGAGGCTGAAGATGCCGCCGTTCATGGTGACGCTGGTCTCGATGTTCTTCTTCAGCGGGCTGGCCATTTTCATTACGCGCAGTGAGAACGTGCGGAATCTTCCCGATGCGTTCCTGGCGATCGGACAGGACTATCTCGGTCGCCTGCCGACCGCTCGCGGTTCGGTGGGCCTGGTGCCGTATTCGTTCTTTGCGGCCCTGGCGCTGGCGGTGGCCGCCTGGTTCGTGCTGGCGCGGACGATCCTGGGGCGCTGGCTGTATGCGGTCGGGATGAACCGCCGGGCGGCGACGGTGTCGGGCGTTCCCACGGACCGGGTGATCGTTTGGGCCTATGCGGTCAGCGGGTTCTGTGCCGCGCTGGGCTCGGTGCTGTATTCGTCCCGTCTTGGCGCGGGCCGGCCCACGCTGGGTGAGAATGTTCTGCTGGACATCATCGGGGCGGCGGTCATCGGCGGCATCAGCCTGTTCGGCGGCAAGGGAAAGGTGCGCTGGGCGTTCTACGGCGTGCTCTTCTTCGTCCTGCTGGACAGCTCGCTCTATATGCTGAACCTCAAGTTCTATACCGTCAATATTGTCAAAGGCGTCGTGATTCTGGTGGCGGCCCTGCTGGATGTGCTTCGCAATCGCATTCGGCTGGGCCGGACCCCGACGGGCAGGGTGGTGACGGCATGAGCGAGCCGATTCTGCAATTCGAGCATGTCAGCAAGAGCTTCTTCGGCGCTATGGCGCTGCACGACGTCACTCTGGCGGTGCGGCCCGGTTCGGTGCTGGGCCTGGTGGGCGAAAACGGCGCGGGCAAGAGCACGCTGATGAACATTCTGGGAGGAGTGATCGCGGCCGACGAGGGGCAGATTCGTCTGAAGGGCAAGCCCTATTCTGCCGGCAGTCCAGCCAACGCCACGCGCGCCGGCGTCGCATTCATCCACCAGGAATTGAACCTTTTTTCCCATCTGAGCATCGTCGACAACCTGTTCATCGACGGGTTTCCCCGGATCGGGTGGACGCCTCTGATCCATCGCCGCGAAGCGGTGCGGCGGGCCAAAGAAGCGCTGGTGGCTGTCAATCTCCGCATCGCCCCTCGGACGCGGGTCGATCGGCTCACTCCGGGGCAGAAGCAACTGGTCGAGATCGCCAAGGCCCTGCAAGGCGGCGCGCAGATCATCATCTTCGACGAACCAACCACGTCGCTGACCTCCCGTGAGACCGAGCGGCTCTTTGCGCTGATCGAGCGGTTGCGCCGCGAGGGACGCACGATTCTCTATATCAGCCATGTGCTGGCCGACGTGCTCAGGCTGGCCGATGAGATTGCGGTATTGCGCGACGGCGAAGTTGTACGAACCGGGGCCAGAGACGAGTTCGACATTGATACGATGATCGCGGCGATGGTGGGCCGGCAGATCGACCAGCTTCATCCGATACGCACGGGCAAGCCGGCAGACAAGGTGCTCATGTCGGTCACAGGCGTAACGGAGCCCGGCATCGTGAAGGACATCTCATTCGATCTGCACGAAGGCGAGATTCTCGGGCTGTTCGGCCTGATGGGATCGGGTCGCACGGAGCTGGGGCGCATCCTGTTCGGGCTGGACCCGTTTCGATCGGGCACGATCGACATGCGTGGACAACCCCGGCGCAGGCGGACAGCGCGCAGGAGCATCGCCGGGGGGATGGCTTTTGTCACGGAGGACCGGCGCGAGGAGGGACTGCTGATGGAGGCGTCGGTGACCGAGAACATGGCGCTGGTGGCTCTGAAGAGCTATTGTCGCAATCGGGTTCTGGGCACGGTGGATCGGCTCGCGTTGCGGCGGTCGGTCGACGAGATGATCGCGTCGCTGAAGATCAAGTGCGTCAATCCGAGGACGGCTGCGGTCAAGAGCCTGTCCGGCGGCAATCAGCAGAAGACCGTGATCGGCAAATGGCTGCTCGGGCGGCCGACGGTCTGCATTCTCGACGAGCCGACGCGCGGGATCGATGTGGGGGCCAAGTACGAGATCTATGCGATCATCAACGACCTGGCGGACCGGGGCAACGGGCTGTTGTGCATCTCGTCGGAACTGGAGGAACTGATGGGGATCTGCGATTCGCTGCTCGTGATGAGCAAGGGACGGATCTGCGGCCGGTTCCGCCGGGACGAGTTTGACGAAGAGCGGATTCTCGCGGCGGCGTTCGAAGGGCACGCCGAGCGCAGGTCCCGTGATTCTTCTGGAGTGTCGAATTGATGGGCTCGCTGAGGCAGGGAACATTGACGGCGGTGCTGCGGAACGTTCCGATTCTGATGTTCGTGGGGACGTTCATGGTCTTTGGGCTGCTGGCGCCGCGTTTCCTGGAATACCAGAGCCTGGAGAATATCGCCAAGCAGGCGTCTTACATCGGCATCATCGCGGTCGGCGAGACGGTCGTTCTGTTGACGGCGGGGATCGATCTGTCGGTCGGGTCGAACATGTATGTCTCGGCGGTGGCGGCGGGCTTGCTGATGGAGAGGTTTTCGATCTCGCCCCTGCCGGCGCTGCTGATCTGTCTGACCGTGGGGCTCCTGTTCGGGCTGTTCAATGCCTTCGCGGTCACCCGGCTGCACATCATTCCATTCGTGGTGACGCTGGCGACGCAGTTCGCGGGTCGCGGCTTGGGATGGATGTTGAGCAAGAGCCGGGCGGTGACGTTTCCCCGGAGTGTCACCGGGCTGGGCGCGGCCGAGCTGCTGGGGATTCCGGTACCCGTCGTGATTTTTGCGGTGGTGGTGCTGGTGGCGTGGGTTGTGCTGACCCGCACGACTCTGGGCCGGCAGATTTACGCCGTGGGGCACGGATTGGAGGCCGCACGCAAGGCCGGCGTCGACACGCGGCGCGTACAGGCGACGGCGTATGTCATCTGCGGCGTGCTCGCTGCGCTCGGCGGCTTCGTCTCTGTGGCGCAACTGGGCAACGTCAACTCGGGGTTCGGTCAGATGGTTGAATTCCAGGCGATTGCGGCTGCGGTGCTGGGCGGCACGAGCCTGTTCGGCGGAATCGGCAATGTCTTTCCGGGCACCGTGCTGGGGGCGCTGTTGATCCAGATGGTCTGGGCAGGCCTCGTGGCGACACGGATGGATTTGTACCTGCAGCCGTTGATCGCGGCGGCAATCATCTTTCTGGCCGTGCTGCTCGACAGCGTTCGCAACACGGTGTTGGCCCGACTGGGACGACACAACATTCGCGTCGAAGAGTGAACTCTACCATGGAGAAGAAGACAATGATGAGAGCAAAGACTCTGGCAATAACGATCGTGTTGTTGGGAAGCTCTGTTATCTGCAATGCCGCCGATGCGGTCGGGCAGTGGGGCAGATATGAGAAGCAGTTCGCCGGCGACAAATCATACGACAATCCGCTGTACGATGTAACGCAGTTCGTCGTGCGGTTCACGTCGCCGACGGGCCGCGTCAAGAAGGTCGACGGCTTCTGGGATGGTGGCCGCGATTGGCGCGTTCGGTTCTGTCCCGACGAGGTGGGGACGTGGACGTTCGTCTCGCAGTGCTCGGACAAAGGCAACAAAGGGCTGCACGAAGTCAAAGGCTCCTTCGAGTGTGCCCCGCAGGATAGCACGCTGCCTATCTATGCCAGGGGCAGCCTGGTCCGTCCGAAAGGGGCCTATCACCTGGCGCACAGTGACGGGACGCCTTTCTTCTGGTGCGCCTGCACCGCCTGGAACGGCGCGCTGAAGTCGACGGGGCAGGAGTGGACTACCTATCTACAAGACCGCGTCGCCAACGGCTACACCGCGATCCAGTTCGTGACCACGCAGTGGCGCGGCTGTGACGTCGACAGCGCGGGCGAGGTGGCGTTTACCGGATCGGGACGCATCCGCATCAATCCATCCTTTTTCCAGCGGCTCGATCACAAGGTCGATCAGGTCAACGAGCACGGCCTGATCGCCGCGCCGGTGCTGCTGTGGGCGCTTCCGGTGGCCGCCGGGCGCGAACTGAGCCCCGGCTACTACCTGCCGGAAAACGAGGCGATTCTTCTGGCCCGCTACATGGTCGCGCGGTACGGCGGACACCATGTGGTCTGGATTCTTGGCGGAGACGGACGCTATGTCGGCGAGTACGAACAACGTTGGAAGAACATCGGAAAGGGCGTCTTCGGCGATGAGCATCCCGGCCTGGTGGCCCAGCATCCGCAGGGCCATTCCTGGATCGGACGCGAATACGCCGGCGAGCACTGGCTCGACATCGTCGGATACCAGTCGAGTCACAGCAACGCCAAAGGAACCGTCGTCTGGATCAACAAAGGCCCGATGGCCAGCGACTGGGACAAGCTGCCGGCGCGGCCGATCATCAATCTGGAACCGAATTACGAGGAGATCGGCCGTCGCATCACTGCCCGGGACGTTCGCAACGCCTCGTACTGGAGCCTCCTGGCGACACCGATCGCCGGGATCACCTACGGCGCCAACGGGATCTGGCCGTGGATTCGCCCGGGCGAGGACATTCTCAATCATGGGAACGGGTCGGGTGTCACGCCCTGGTTCGAATCGATCAGGCTGCCCGGGAGCCTTCAGGTCGGCTATCTGGCCCGGATGATCCAGACGCTGCCTTGGTGGCGCTATCGTCCGTGTCCCGAACTGCTTCTCGAACAGCCTGGGGACCAGACGTACGACCATTTCATCGCGGTGGCCAGGACGGACGACCACGATAGCGTCATCGCGTATCTGCCGGTCCGGCATACGATCAAGCTGGGCAACCCATTGAACCTGCGCTACCGCGGGCGATGGTTCGACCCGGTCATGAATCAATACCGCGAGGCCAAGGTCGTCCACGGCAAGAACAAACTGGAGGCCACGAGTGAGGCCGACCAGGATTTCGTATTGATCCTGGAGAGAGAGTAACCACCCACGGAAACACCGATATGACAGAACCTACGACCGATCAGATGCTGGCGCGGGCGCGCGAGGTGGTGGCGACGGAGGCCGGGGCGGTTGCTGCACTGGAGGGTCAGTTGAATGCCGACTTTGTGAACGTCGCTCGAATGATGCTCGAATGCAAAGGGCACATCCTGACGGCCGGCGCGGGCACAAGCTGTGCGATGGCCCAGCGTTTTGCCCACCTGCTGGCGTGCTGCGGAACGCCGGCGCTGTTCATCAGTGCGGCCAATTCGATCCACGGTGGCGCCGGCGCGATCAGCGACAAGGATATTGTCTACATCATTTCCAAGGGTGGACAGAGCGCGGAAATCAACACGTTCGCCCAAATCGCCAAGGACCGCGGGGCCAGGGTGATCGCGCATACGGAGAAGCCGGATTCGCCGCTGGGCAAGCTCAGCGATGCCGTGGTCCGTGTGACGGCGCCGCAGAGCGCGGATCCTTATGGCATGATCGCAACGGGCAGTTCGCTGATGAACGGCGCCGCTTGCGATGTGCTCTGCGTGCTGCTGCTCGAATTGCGGGGCTACACGAAGGAACAGTTCGGCCACACCCACCCGGGCGGCGCCGTGGGCGTGAGAATCGAAGCAGAAAAACGCGGACAGTAACGTGTGACCTGCGCGCTTGCGCGAAGTTGAGGATGGCTTATGAAGGCGGCGTTTCTGACGGGACCGCAGAAGATCGAGATTCGCGATGTCCCGGAACCCGAGGTTCCGGCGGGTGGGCTGATTCTGGCGGTCAAGGCGTGTGGGATTTGCGGCTCGGACCTGCGCCGCTGGAAGGAAGGGTCGCCGGTCGGCTCGGGCGGGGTGACTCCAGGGCACGAAGTGTCCGGCGTGGCCATAGCGGTCGATGCGCGATGCACTCGTTTCCGCGTGGGCGATCGTCTGGCGCTTGCGCCGGACGTGCACTGCGGCACGTGCTACTACTGCCGGCACGAGCGATACAATCTGTGCGACCATCTGCAATTTCTGGGGATTACGCCGGGCTTCCCGGGCGGCTTCGCCGAGCAGATGGCGCTGACGCCCGAGATTCTCGCGAACGGCGTCGTCAATCTCATGCCCGAAGGACTGGGCTTTGCCCACGCGGCCTTGTCGGAACCGTGCTGCTCCGTGCTGGCGACGCATGACAGGGCCGGCACGGGCCGGGGAGACACCGTCGTCATCCTGGGAGCCGGGCCGATCGGCTGCCTGCACGTCGCGGTGGCCAAGATGCACAGCGCCAAGACCATCGTCACCGAGTGCAGCGAGAGGCGTCGGGAGCTCGCCGCGCGATTCGACCCCGATCTGATTCTCGATCCGATGTCACAGGATGTGGTCGCCCGCGTCAGAGAGTTCACCGAGGGGTTGGGCGCGGACATTGTGATCTGCGCCAATCCGGTGGCCGAGACGCAGCGGCAGGGCGTGGACATGGCGCGCAAGGGCGGCAAAGTGCTGCTCTTCGGCGGCCTGCCCAAGGCCAATCCGATGACCACGCTGGACGGCAACAAGATTCACTACGGCGAAATCGAGGTCCTCGGGACCTTCTCCTACCATCCGCGCGTTCATCGGCGGGCGCTCGATCTGCTGGGCGATGGGACGCTGCCCGCCGACAAGATCATCACGCATCAGTTTCCCCTGGGCCAAATCGACGATGCCTATCGCATGGCGGCGGCGGGCGATGCGTTGAAGGTGCTCATCCGCTTCGAGAAAGAATGAACCATGATTGGTCTGAATGCTGAACTTCAGGAACGACACGAACAGAACAACCCCGTGCGGATCGGTCTGATCGGGGCCGGGCAGATGGGCGTGGACGTCGTCGCCCAAGTCACGATGATGAAGGGTATCGACATCCCCGTGATCGCGGACGTGAACCTCACGCGGGCGCGAGAGGCATTTCCCATTGCCGGGCTCAAAGGCGAGGTGGTGGAGACGGATTCGGCGGCCGAAGCGGATGCGGCGGTGGCGACCGGCAAGCGGGTGTGCACCCGCGATTTTCGCGTGGTCACCGCGATGAAGCAGGTCGAGGTAATGCTCGAAGCAACGGGGGTGCCCGAGGTGGGGGCGCGGGCCGCCATGCTGGCGGCTCGGAACGGCCAGCACTCAGCCATGATGAACGTCGAAACCGACATCACGGTCGGACCTCTGCTGAGTTGGTACGCGGCACAGAAGGGGGCGCTCTACGCACTGGCAGCGGGCGACGAGCCGGCGGCGTGCAAGGAATTGTACGATTTTGCCGACGCGTTAGGCTTTACCATCGTCGCGGCGGGCAAGGGCAAGAACAATCCGCTGGATCGTCACGCCAGGCCAACGGACGAGGCATGGGCCAGGGAGGCGGCGCGGCGCGGCCTCAATCCCAACATGCTGATCGAATTCGTGGATGGCAGCAAGACGATGATCGAGATGGCGGCCGTCTCCAACGCCACCGGCCTGGTGCCCGACATTCGCGGCATGCACGGTCCGCGAACCAGCCGCGACAAGCTGCATGAGACGTTCGCTCTGAAAGAACACGGCGGCGTCCTGAATCGCGCCGGTGTGGTCGACTATGGTATCGGAGGCGTGCATCCAGGCGTCTTTCTCGTCGTGACGACGGACCATCCGCGTTTGCGTCAGGCGCTGGTCTATCGCGACATGGGCAACGGTCCGTACTACACGCTGTTTCGCCCGTACCATCTCTGCAGCATAGAGGTGCCTTTGACCTGTGCCATGCTGGCGATCCGCAAGAAGTCCAACATGTTCCCTTTGAATCGGTTGGTATCAGAAGTCTTTGCCGTAGCCAAACAGGATCTTAAGCCCGGCGATCTCCTGGATGGCATCGGCGGCTGTTCGTTCTACAGCCTGATCGACGAATATGAGGCCGCCAAGGCCGACGACCTTCTGCCCATCGGTCTGGCAAAAGGCGCCAGGCTGGTCCGGCGGGTCGGGCAAGATGTCCCAATACGGTGCGAGGATGTGGAGCTCTACGAGTCGTCCACTGTGCTTCTTCTTCGGCGGCTCCAGGACCGGTGGATGGCCGGACAGATCGACGATCGCGAACTGTTGGAGTTGCTCGACGCCATCCAACTGGACTGATGCTGCGCCGCACTCTGTGATGCGAGGTGCCTATGTCGGTTATGGGGTTGGACATCGGAACAACAGGTTGCAGGGCCGCCGTGTTCAGCGACGAGTGGCATTTCGTCGCGAGTGCCTCTCGCGAGTATTCGGTGCTTACGCCCCATCCCCATTGGGTCGAGCAGGATGCGGAACGCGTCTGGCAACTGGCGTTGGAGACGCTGACGCAGGCGGTCGGTCAGAGCAAGGCCGATCCGCCCAAGGCCCTCGCCCTGTCCGTCCAGGGAGAGGCGATCATCCCCGTCGACGAGACGGGCCGCCCCATTCGGCATGCGATCCTGGGCATGGATACACGGACCACGGCCGAGAACGACTGGCTCGCCGAGACGTTTGGCGCCGAAGTGCTCTTCCGGCGGACGGGCATGCCCATGCACACGATGAACACCGTCACCAAACTCCTGTGGCTTCGACGAAACGAGCCACCGCTCTGGAGCCGTGCCGCGCGATTCTTGCTCTACGAAGACTACTTTCTTCACCGCCTGACCGGCCGCGCCGTTATCAGCCACTGTCTGGCGTCGCGCACGCAGATGTACGACCTGGGGACCTCCGCCTGGGCAACGGACATCCTCGATCATTGTGAGATCGATCCGCGCCGACTTGCGGAGCTTCTGCCTGCGAGTGAAGCGGTCGCCGGAATGCTCGACGGGACCGTCGCTCGCCAGATCGGTCTGTCAAAATCAGTCCCGGTGGCCGTCGGCGGGCACGACCAGGCCTGTGCCGCGTTGGGCAGTGGCGTGATCCGGCCCGGATTGGCGATGGTCTCGACCGGGACGGCCGAGGTGGTCGAGGTGGCGATGGGCTCGCCCATGGTCGACCCGAAGTTGCGCGAAGGCAGCATTTCGGTTTATCGACATGTGGTGCCGGGTGCGTACCTGGCGATGACGCTGAACCACAGCGGGGGCCTCGTCCTGCGCTGGTTCCGCGACACGCTCTGCCGGGACTGCGTCTCGCGGGCGGCACAGACCGGGCAGGATGCCTACGATCTGCTCCTGGCCGGTGCGCCGAAGGGTCCAACCGATCTACTGGTGCAGCCCCATTTCGCCGGCGCGGGGACGCCTTCGCTGGATACGCGCTCCAGGGGCGCCATCGTGGGATTGACGTTTGCCACGACGCAGGCCGAAATCGCCAAGGCAATTCTGGAGGGGCTGACGTTCGAGTTGCGGGGCAATCTCGACTTCCTGCGCGAGGCCGGTGTCGAACTTGGGGAGTTGCACGCGGTCGGCGGCGGAGCGCGCAGCAGGATGTGGCTCCAGTTGAAGGCGGACATCTGCCGGATGCGGCTTCGCGTGCCGCGCGTAACGGAGGCCGCTTGCCTGGGGGCCGCCATTCTCGCGGCGGTCGCCGTCCGGGACTATTCGGATATCGCTGAGGCGGTCCGCGCCGCCGTAGGTTTCGACACCGTGGTCGAGCCCGATCTTGAGCGCAGCCGTCGATACGACGGCCGGTATGAATCCTACAGACAGCTTCATCCCGCCCTCAAGGATGTCTGCCGGGCAGAGGAACAAGGCGAATCGTGACATACGAAGAACAGAGGGCCGACCGGATGCCGGAGAGTACAAGAATCGCATTGCTGATCAATCCTTCCCGCCAGTTTACGCGCGGGATTCTCAGCGGGATTGCCGAGTACGCGCGGCTTCAGGGTCTCTGGACGTTCTACCGGCCCCTGGAATACCGTGACCGCGCGGCGGAGCATCGCCTGCCGGCGGTCCTTAAGAAGCTCAAGCCGGACGGCATTCTCATGCGCGAGCCGCCGGAAGTGCGGGCCATTGTCAAGCTGGGCGTGCCGATCGTGTGTTTCCCATATACTCGGGAGACGATTGACGGAGTCGCCAACGTGATCACGGATCAGGAAGCCGTCGCCGGCATGGCGGCCGATCACCTGCTGAGTCTGGGGTTGAAGCATTTTGCGTATTGCGGGTACGATGACTGGTGGTGGTCGCGGCGCCGCCGGGACAGCTTCTGCGAGCAAGTGGGGCGAGCCGGCTTCCACACAGATGTCTACCGTCCGTCCGGCATGCCATCCGAGAGGACGTGGGAACAGGAGTTGCCTCGAATCGTCGATTGGCTTCGGGATTTGCCCAAGCCGGTCGGCATCATGACCTGCAACGACGACCGCGGCGAGTTGGTGATCGAGGCCTGCAAGATGGAACAGTTGAAAGTCCCGGACGAGGTTGCCGTGGTCGGCGTGGACAACGACACTCTGATCTGCGATCTGTGCAGTCCGCCCCTGTCCAGCGTGGCCACGAACCTGGAACGAATCGGCTATGAATCGGCCGAGACGCTGGATCGTATGATCAGGGGGCCGGAAAAGGACCGGCCGACCCTGTGGATCCGTCCGACACACGTGGCCGCCAGGCAGTCGACGGATGTATTGGCGATGGATGACGTAGATGTCGTGACGGCCCTGCGGTTCATCCGCCGGGCTGCACAGCTCAACATCGGCGTGCAGCAGGTGGTGCAACACACGAGCCTGTCGCGCCGGGCGCTGGAGCAGCGGTTTCGCCGTGTGGTGGGCCACTCTATTCACGATGAGATTCAGCGTGTCCGGCTGGAACGGCTGACACGCATGCTTGTTGAGTCCCGTCGATCTGTGATGGACATCGCGCAGTCCCTGGGGTTCGCGGATGCTTCTCATGCTTCCCGCCTCTTTCGCAAGGCCAAAGGGATGAATCCAACCGAGTATCGGCAACTGCATCAGCGTGACCGCTGATTCTGCGCAAAATGATAGCATCTGTGCGCAAAATGGCATGGTATGCGGGCGTACCGAAAGGGCATAATGGACAATGCATGGAGCCTTGCGGAACCGGAAGAGGCCGGATCGGAAAGGGGTAGTCGGATGCGGACGAGAAGAGGCTTTACGCTGATCGAGCTGTTGGTCGTGATCGCCATCATCGCACTGTTGATGGCCATTCTCATGCCGGCCCTGAGCAAAGCGAGAGATCAGGCCCGCACCTTGCGATGTCGGGCCAATCTGAAGCAGTACGGCATCGGGCTGCGCATGTACCTGGACGACAACAGCTACAAATTCCCCGACGCGTGGACCTGGCTCAAGTCTGAGGGACATGATTGGGTGCGGAAAGGCGAGAGACCCGAGGGCGTGCTGTGGCCGTATCTGAAGGAGCTTGACGTGCACATGTGTCCCAAGTTCAACATGCTGGCCAAAGGAACGGACTATGCGGACACGGCGGTCAGCTACGTCATGAATTCGTATGTCGGCCGGGGCGGTGAAATCTGGTCGAGTTGGCTGGGCGCCGGTGTGACCGGAGTCTCCAAAGAGACCGAGGTCTATCAGCCGTCGCAGGTGATCGTGTTCACGGAAGAAAACACGTGGATCATCGAAGGGTACAGCATCGCGCCCTTCAATGACACGCATTTCACCGTGGGCAACGCCGCGAGGCAGATCGACAACTATGCGACGTTTCACAACGCGCCGGGTGACATTGATCGAGGCGGCGCGAACATCGTCTTTGTCGACGGCCACGTCGAGCTGTTGCGGCGTCTGGACGACCTGGACGCCGGATTCCGGCTGGCCTGGCCGAAGAAGGACATTCCGTACGCGATGTGACTTCTGGAGACGTGCTCCGGATTAGCGAAACGAGTGTTGTATTCTGGAGGAGCGCCATGCGTGTGCGAGGAGAAACGGTCAACGGTAGTGGGGGCTTGACAGAAAAGTTGTTTTGGGAGGTCCGGACCATGAAGACAACACTATTCTCGATTCTCTCGTTGGTTTTCGTTCTGTCTGTCGGTATCAGTCCAGGTGCGCGAGCCGGAGTGGTCGGCGCCTGGCTTTTCGACGAGGGCAGCGGCAGTTCGGCCGGTGATTCGTCCGGCAACGGTCTGACCGGGACCCTCAAGGGAACGCCGGAGTGGCTCGCGGAGGGGGAAGGTGTGTTCGGCGGAGCCCTGCGGCTCGGAGAGGGCGACTACGTCGATTTCGGTCCCCCCACCCCGCCGGCCCTCCTGGTGAAACAGGACATCAGCTTCATGGCCTGGTGCAGGCCGCAACAGATTCTGTCGCATTGGCAGGTGGTCCTGTCCATGCAGAGAGGATCGACCGGAGGCGAAGCGTATGCGCTGACCTATGGCAACAATGACGACCAGCTTCGCATCATCGTGAACACCGTGTCGGGCGGAGACATTCAGATCTTCGATCCGACTCCTTTCGTTCTGGATGAGTGGATTCACGCGGCGGCCACTTATGACGGCGGCACCGGCATTCTTTACCGCAACGGCGAACCGGTCGCCGTCGATTCCACCAGTGCCTCGGGCGCGTTTGACCACGGCGACGGCAACGGTCGCTTCGCCATCAACGGCAACTACAATTCGCTCAATGGAGGTCTGGCCGAATACACCGATTCCACGTTGGATGAAGTACTGATCTTTGACGAGGTTCTGAACCAGCAGCAGATTCAGGGGATCATGACGCTGGGTTTTCTGGGCTGGCGGACCGGGCCAGGCGCCGCGACGAACCCGAGGCCGGAAGATGAAGCGACGGATATTCCGCGCGATGTCGTTCTGAGCTGGACGCCGGGCGATTTCGCCGTGACACACGATGTGTACTTCGGCGCCAGCTTTGACGACGTCAATGCGGCCAGCCGCACCAATCCGATGGGGGTCCTGGTCAGCCAGGGGCAAGCCGAAGCAACGTACGATCCCGCTGGTTTGCTGGAGTTCGAGCAACCCTGCTACTGGCGGATTGACGAAGTCAACGGCGCGCCCGATTTCACGGTCTACCGGGGAAAGGTCTGGAGCTTCACGACGGAGCCGCAGGCCTATCCGCTCACCGCTGTGGTCGCCACCACCAGCGGTGTCTCCGATGGCGACGCCGTTCCGGGCAAGACCGTCGACGGCTCCGGCCTCAACGCCAACGATCAGCACTCGATCGCGGCGTCGGACATGTGGCTGGCGGTCCCCGATGGAGCCGAGCCGCTCTGGATTCAGTTTGAGTTCGACCGGGTCTACAAGCTTCACGAACTGTGGGTCTGGAACTACAACGTCCAGTTCGAGCTGGTTCTCGGGTTCGGTCTCAAAGGCGTTACGATCGAATACTCGCAGGACGGCGTGGACTGGACGTCGCTCGGCGACTTTGAATTGGCCAAAGCGACCGCTTCCAGCAGCTACACGCACAACACCACGATCGACATGGCCGGGGTCGCCGCCAGGTACGTCAGGCTGAATGTCAACAGCGGTTGGGGCACGATGGGCCAGTTCGGCCTGAGCGAGGTCCGCTTCCTGTATATCCCTGCCCAGGCTCGACAGCCGGAGCCGGCCGACGGCGCCACGAACGTGGACCCGGACGCTCTTCTGAGCTGGCGGGCGGGACGCGATGCCGCGTCTCACGACGTGTACCTCGGCGCCGGTCCGGAGGCCCTCGAACTGGTCGACACGGTGGATGTTGCCCGCTTGTCACCGGAGGGGATCGAATATGGTGCGACGTACTACTGGCGCGTTGACGAGGTGAACGAGGCTGATGCCGTTTCCATCTGGGAAGGCGATGTGTGGACCTTCTCCACTCGACCCTATGTAATAGTGGATGATTTCGAGAGCTATACCGACGATATCGACGCCGGGAAGGCCATCTTCCAGACGTGGATCGATGGCTTCGAAGATCCTCAGAATGGCTCTACGGTCGGACATCTCAATACCCCGTTCGCCGA
>CAZNSM010000010.1:0-30020 GCA_964575615.1 uncultured Pirellulales bacterium
GTGGGCATCCCCGCCAGCAGGTCGGCTTCGTCGGCGCGGTACGGGGTCTTGCTGATCTGGTTCATCACGGCGATGGCCGCCTTCTCCATCCGCGCGATCATGCCCCGCGCCTTGCGCGAGAGGAAGGCGTGAAGCAACAACGAGGGAATCGCAACGATCAAACCAAATTCCGTGGTGATGAGTGCTTCCGAAATGCCGCCGGAAAGCGTCTTGACGTCACCTGACCCATAGACCGTGATCAGCTTGAAAGTGTTGATGATGCCCGTAACGGTGCCGAGCAAACCTAGCAGCGGGGCCGACGAGGCGCTGATCGCGATGAAGGGCAGAAATCGCTGGAGCTTCAGTCTGGCCGTGAGGATCTTCTCGTACATCACCTCCTCGATCAGCGCCGGCGGTTCGTTGATGTGCTCTACGCCAACGGACAGCATCCGACCGGTGGGGCCGCCGATGGCGGCAGCTTCCGCAGCAGCTCGCTCGTCGTCATGCTCCGCAAGAGCGTGCAGGAGCGCATCGATCCGTCTTGTTGATGGATTCCGCAGGCGGGCCAGCTCGACCCACTTGAACAGCGCCACCAGCAGAGCGGCGGCCGCCAGGACCAGAATCGGAATCATCACCGGGCCACCTTTGCGGATGTGCTCCGTGAGGCTCTCCTTCGTCGCCTCGATCTTGTGCGCGTTGCCCAGCGTCGGATCGAGCGGGAAGCGACCCACTCCGGAACTGACCGTCTCGGCGGCGGCGTCCGTCATGGCCTGCGACTCGAAACCGATCACCGTCGGTTCGAGCGAACCGAGACGCTGCTCGGCGGTGCCGATGGTCTGGCCATCCTGCGAGCGGAACAGCGCCGCCGGGCCGATCAGCACGAACGTCCCCGGCTTGACCCGTCCGGACGAGTCCACGGCACGACCCTCGAAACGCGTTCCGCCCAGCGCATCGTGCAGCCGTTCGAGCGAGGCGCTGACCAACGCAGCCTGAGCCTGATACAGCTCGGTCTCGCTCAAATTGCTGTTCTCCAGAGCCAGCTTGGCCGCTTCGAGAGGCTCCTTGTAGCGCTGGATCTCGGCGATGTGGAGACGTGTCTCGAAGTTGCGGATGTACTCTGCCAACAGGTTCGAGAGGTATGTCTTCTCCTCGTTGCGCGTCTGGATCTCGGTGCGCAGGTTCGTCAGGTCGAGTGTCCGGCTGTCGAGCAGTCGCGTTGTCTGCTGATACTCGCGGCGAACCTCCAGCAGTTGGTCTTCCAGCTCGCTGAGCCGGCGGCCCAGCGGAACCTTCTCCTGGGCCATCGCCTCGCGCAGCGCGCTCAGCTCCGCAAGGCCTTCCTCCAATTGCCTCTGCACAGACGTTTCCACCTGGCCGAATGAGTTCGCGTCAGCCGGCTGGTTCACAACAGCATTCGGGTCGAGATTCGTTTGGGCGCTGACGCCGCCGACCAGAACACCAAGCGACAGCAAGCAGAGAAAGGCCCCCCGCCGCAGGGCCTTTCCGATCTGCCGATGCGTCTTCTGCCTCACCGGCGGCCATGCCGACGCCGGACTCGAAAGCCCTCGCGCCACGCCGGTCTGGGCGTATTCGGCCCTGGATTCGATCTCCCGGAGTCCTGGTGTTCCTGTCATCCGTCAATCCTGTCGGGAAAAAAAATGAGTATCTTGGCACGAACCGTAGATAGAAGCGTACGCAGCCCATGTTAGATCGGGATTAGGTGACGGTTAGAATGGCGCTATCGCAACAAGACTCCGATGGCTCTTGGCCGCGATTCCGGACGGACGGGCCCATACCTCGGCGTCGCCGAGACGACTGGCGGGTCCTTACTGGACCTTTACAGGCAGCGGCACGAAGCCGGCTCCCTTCTCATTCTTCAGGATGGCAATGGCGTCGCCAATCGGAGCAACCGCATCGCCAGCGGGCTCCCAGGTCCAGCCGGTCTCGGAAGGACGCCCCACGCCGGCCGCGGTCCCGTTGGCGCCGGTGTAGTACGCCTGTCCCAGCCCCACGTACATCGCGGTAACCTCGGCCGCACTGCCGTCGGCCAGCGTGCGCACCTCGCTGGTCACTGTGATCTCACGATTGAACTTGTTCACCTCGTTGAGAATCCCTATCGCATTCTGAAATCGCTGCGACAGAGACAACGACGTCTGGTTCGGGTCCGTCGGCAGGCGCTGGCTGAGCGGCTTGATGCGTTCGCGAATCGGATCGGGAAGCCGCTGAATCAACGCAGCGGTCCGGGCCTCCAGATGGGTCACGATGCCGCCGAGCGTCGCGGCGGCCGACTTGAGGGCGTCGTTCTCCGCCACCAGCTCCGCCCGTTTCTTGTCGGCGTCGCTGATGCTTGCTTCCGCCTGGCCGATCTTCTCGCGGAGCGAGGCGATCTCTCTCTGCACCAGTTCGATCCGCTCGTTGAGCATTTCCTTGCCAAGCACCCACTCCTGCTTCTCCTTCGAGATGACGCGTCGGACCTCCACCCATTTTTCGAGCGTCGCCCGCACATTGTCGACCCCGTCGCGCGTTACCGCCTGTGCCGTCCAGCCCAGAGCGGCAACTGCCAGCGTGGCAACGGCGATCCAACCATGTATTCGTTTTCTGACCACAATCCGCCTTTCATCCATTTGCATCAAGCACGCGATGCCATCCACATAGACCGTACGCGAACCGCATTAGTGAAGCATTAGGGGGCGATTAGAATTGGATTAACCGAGAAGGCGTCCGCTCTATCCGACCACAGGGCCCAGATGGCGACGAGTCCCTGCTCAGAATTCGTACGCCATGCTCAGCGACAGCTCGATCCCCTTGCGGTAGGAGGTCTTCGCCTTGTCGCCACGGACGTAGTCCGAGCGATAGACCTGCTCGATCTTGGGATCGAGCAGATTCTTGGCCTGGAACTTGAGCGTCAGCTTGTCTTTGACCTTCTGCGAGAAACTGAAGTTCAGCGTTCCGTATTCGGTCTCATAGACGTTGGGGACGTACTTGCCGTTGGACTGGCCGGCGCCGGCAACGAGGGCGTCGCCTCGCACCGTGTAGAACAATCCCAGTTGCGTGCCGGAACGTTCCAGGTCATGAATCAGGAAAATGTTGTAGAGGTACTCGGGCGCACCGGTCATGTCGCGCTTCGACATCGGGGCCTGGATGTTCGGCTGGTCGAACCCTTCCGCCTCATCGGCCGGCAGCGTGACCTCCGAATCGATGAAGGTGGCGTTGGCTCCCAGCGAAAGCCCGGCGAGCGACTCCCAGAAACGGTCCATCCGCTGGCGCACCTCGATTTCGAATCCGCTCAGTTCGCCCTCCGGATAGTTCACGGCCGTCGTGTAGATGATGTCGGCGACTCTCTGCACGTATTCGATGGGATCGGTGATGTCCTTATAGAAGTAGGACAGCGAGACCAGTCCGCCCTCATAGGGCGTGTAATCGAGACGCAGATCGTAGTTGTCCAACGCGCTCATTCCCAGTTCAGGGTTCCCGATGAACACATCGCTGCCGAGGTACTCCATCTGCTGGATCGGCGTCAGCTCTTTGAACGTCTGACGGGCCACCGTTTCGCTGTAGGAGCCGCGAAGCGTGATCGCCTCGAACGGCGTGAATTCAAACCCGATCGAGGGCAGCGCATCGTCCTGCGAGAACGACACGTCGGCATCGCCCGGGTTGAGCTGAACGACTCCGGAGGAGCCGGGAGGAATCCACGTGACATCCGATTCCGGGTAGTTGGTGATGTCGAGATCGGTCGTCTCGTAGCGGACGCCCCCGATGACCTTGAAGGCCGACCACAGAGGCAGGTCCACCATGTGATACCAGGCCGAGATTCTCTGCCGGCCGTCGTAGTCCACATCGATCTCGGCGGGGGTGATCGGATGATCCTCCGAGGGGAAGACCCGACTCCACAGATCCTCCCACGGGCCGAGATACTGCGCGCTGTTGTCGTTGAAGTTGCTGAACGAATCCTGCTTGTACTCGCGATCGACGCTGTCGTGGAACAGGCCCAGCTTCAAATATCCCTCGTCGTTGCTCCACTGCTCGAACGGGAATTTGACGTTCAGGGAGTACTGCTGGCCGTCTTCGGAGATGTCCTTCCAGATTCGTTGCAGATTGCCCAGGGTGAAGTTGGTGGCCGGCTTGAACTGGCGATGCACCTCGGGGGTCGTGAACGGATCGACGTACGGAGGGAAGCCCTGGTTGTAGGAGCCCGGCAGCCACTCCGAGCCGAACTGCCGCTTGTCGGGCTGGTACATGGTCGCGCGGTTCACAGACACCCCCCAATCCAACTCGGGATTGCGCAGCGTGAAGTACTCCCGGAACGACCATTCCGGATCGGGCAGCTTATGACGTCCACCCAATTGAATCGTCTGCGTTGTCCGCTCGGTGTATTCGAGCGTCTCGGTGCGCAGGTAAGGGGCGGCGTCCACCTCCAGATTCCCCGGATCGAGCGAATCGTAGCGGTCGTAGCCCGGGAAGTAGTATGCCTTGCCGCGCGTATCCTCGGCCAGCGTCGCTTTGTCCTCGGCCGCCCGCGTGTACATCGACAGCAGCGAAAGGGAATGGTTCTCGGTCTCCAGACCGATGGCACCGAGGGCGCCCCACTTGACCTCTTCGGTGCCCTGCGTCACGTCGAAGAGCTGCGTCTTGAACGATCCCTGCTGCGGCGTCCCCTGGATATACTGCGGGGTCATCGGCGCGCCGGGGGTCTCCACCCAGTATTTGTCGTCAATCCCGTTGTCGTAGAAGGAGCTGTCGCGCTCGTAGAAGAACGTGCCGAAACCGCCGAGCGTGATGCCGCTGTCCAGCTCGCGCTTCCCGCCGCCGGACAGAGACCATTTGTAGTCGATCGGCGCGCCGTCCTCCGAGACGCCCACGGCGCCATCCCAATTGCCGCCAAAGTTGCCGGTCTGAATGTCCCGATCGTCCATACCCCAGAAACTCACTCCGCCACCCCTGTAGGTAAGGAAGTCGCTGTTGCCCGTCACCTGCGAGTTGTAGCTGATCTGGCTGGAGAACTGCAGCGTCGGCTCTTCCGGAATCCCCTTGGTCACGACGTTGACGGCCCCGCCGGAGGCATCGCCCTGCTGATCGGGTGTGAAGGTCTTGCTGATCTGGATGTTCTCGACCAGAGCCGCCGGGAACTGATCGAGCTCAACGGCGCGCTTGTCGGCATCGGCCGTCGGCAGCCGGATACCGTTCAACTGCGAATTGACATAGCGATCCGGCAGGCCACGCACCACTGCGTATTTCCCATCCTGCACCGTCGCGCCGGAGATCAACGGCAGCGCTGCGGCGGCATCGCTGACGCCGGCCTGGCTGATCAGGTCCGAACTGATCGCATCCAGCATGCGAGGGCTTTCGGCACGGATCTGAAGCACACCCAACTCCGAACCGCCTAATTCCAGATCCTGGACGACGAATTCCTCCATCTCCGTAAACTCACCGGCGAGCGAAGCATTCAGGTCGGTCATCTGTCCGGGTGAGACCACAATGTTGGGCGTGAACTGGCGGGTATACCCCTCCTTGGCGAAAACCACGGTATATGTGCCGGGCGGGACCTGCGCGAAGACGTACAGTCCTTCGTCTGTGGTGGTCCTTTTCTCCCCCGTCTCGTAGAGCAGCACCTCGACACCAGGCAGCGGCGCCTCGAAATCCTTGTCATACACCGTGCCGCGGATTCCGCCGGCCTCCTGGGCCACGGCGATCGGCACCAGACAGAACAGGAGCGCACTGCCAAACACGACCGATTTGACGGTTCGATTCATCACCCGCGATCACCCTATCCTCGTGTCGGTGCTCAGCGCACCGGCGCCGATGGCCGGTCCCCTCACCAGGGATCGCCCAGACCATCCCGTATCTCCCCAATCCGTTTCCACAGCCCGTCGTCGGGTTCGGCTCCGTGGAGGGCCATCGAACAGCAGGTCTTTGCCAGATCTTCCGCCCGCGGCCTGGAATTCGGATTCTCGATCCCGGCTTCGAGCGCCCGCCGGTACAAGTCGAGCGCCGTCGTGCCATCGGCCATCGCATGATACGCCTCCGCGATGGGCCGAAGCATTCCGGCTCGATCGATGCTCACAATCTTCTCTCGGTGTATGTCGAACAGCTCCAGGGCCGCCCGCGCCGCCGCGTTAGCGCCCTGCCGATCCCCGGCACGGAAACATAGGACAGCCAACCTCGCTCGCACAGGTATCTCGAAGCGAGGCTCCCAGGCTGCCGAATCCATCAGTCCTCGGGCTTCAGCCGCCAACTCAAGGGCCTCAGCCTGATTCCCGTGAGCGATAGCGGAATCTGCCAACTGCGTCAATAGTTCCACCCGAACAAGAACGGGCACGCCCTGCCATGCCGTTCTGATTGTCTCTGCGATCTGCGTCCGGCGCGACTGGTCCGCATAGAGGCGGTTGAATAGCTGGGCATACGCTTCAAGAACGTTCTTCACGACGTCGAACTGCCCGGAGGCCAGCCGCGTGGCGAGAGCCTCCATCAGCTCATCGAATGCCTCGGCCGAACAGACCATCGCCTGCGCTTGCGCGACCTTACCTGACTCAGACACCTCCACACCTTCCTGAAGACGCGCCGCCGCTTCACCCTGGCCTGCATATGCGTATGTCTGTGCGGCCTTGACCCTTATCTGGTCTCTTCGCCAGTCTCCGGTCGTTTCAGCGATCTCCAGGGCAAGCTTCAGATAGGGTTCCACATCCGTTAGTGTGGCTCCGTCGCGAACACAGTGAAAAGCCAGGTCGGCGTACCCGGCTCCGCGACGCCAGTCTTCGATTCGTTCGATGTATCGCAGCGCCCGCTGCGGCTGGTCCAGCTCGAGGCAGGCGGCCACAACGGCTTGCTGCGTCCTGGAACGGTTCTTGATGTGAGGGTCAACCGGCATCGCCGAAGCGACCTCGAAAGCAATGTCCAGCAATTCGGCCTGAAACGGCTCGAGCGGTCCGTCCTTCAGATGACCCGCCGCACCGGCCTCTTCTCTCGGGCGGCAGCTCCACGCGCAAAGACAAAGGCCGGCAGAAACCAGCACGAACAGACGCCGGAATCCAATCTTCATCCTTGCAGACATGCTTCCCATATCCACATCCAACCACCGTGGAATATTACCCATATTCACACACGGCGTCAACACATCAAATCCCATTTTCCTGTCTTTCTTTCCGGCTTATGCGCCCGCCCACAATAGAGCCGATGGCAGCGACTTGGACCGCTGCCATCGGCTCTTCGAGACTCTGCCCGGGACCCATGGTTGCACGATTGTGCAAGTTCGTGGCACCGCGAATCGTGAACCCCAGGCCATCATCACTTCGGATCAGCGGACGTTCATCGACGTGTCGGTCATCCCATAGGCGTCGATGGCCGTCCAGCCGGCCAACCAGTTGTAATTGTGGGAGAAACCGCCACGGAAGGGAGCTGGCGTCAGGAATCCATCATACGGGGCCGAAGTGGCGCTCAGCACGGCGTCGTTGGCGGCACAGGGGTTGATGTACGTCACAGGGAGCATGCTCTTGCCGCCCTTGCTGACCAGCGGACCACGATTGATCAACTGAATCGGGCTCATGCCCGCCTCGGCAACGACGTTGAACTTATCCTCCGCCAGCACCCCGAGCGCCTCGGCCTCGGTGTAGGCTTTCGCATGCAGATTGTTGTAGAACACACTGTCGGTAATCTCCGCCAGCTTGCCGGAGGTCTGCACTTGGTAGAGAGCAGCCGGGTCCGCCGAGCCGATGTTGACCGTCGAGGTAACGGTGTAATCGGTGGTCCAGGTTTCTTCCCAGGACAGGGTGCCGTTGTAACCGTAACCATTGGCGCCGTCGCCGTCACTGCCGTCGAGTTTGACAAGCTGCTCGCCGAGATCCATCCAGACGCAGTTGTGATACTGCACGCGGGCGTTGTCACGCCAAGCCGTGCCGTGATCGCCGTCGATCGGCTGGCCAACGACCGTGAAGTTGTAGATAGCGGCGGTCGTCACCGGCTGGGCGTCCGAATCCTCTGCACCGTCGGTCTCGAAGGCGTTGTCGCCGACGCCGGAACCCTGCGACGCATCGGTGCTGAAGCCCTGGACAATCAGGCCGAACTGGGCCTTGCCGCGCCAGCCTTCGTCCACATCCAGGCTGTCGTCGCCGACGTTCCAGATGTTGACGTACTTCAAATTGACCGTGCCGCCCCAGATCTCGATGCCGTCGTCGACGTTGTTGATGATCTCGATGTGATCGATTTCCGTCTCTCGACCGATCCCGCCCAGCGACAGACCGTTCAGCTCATTCTGGAGTTCAACCACCTTGCCGCCGTAACGCAACGACAGGTAGCGGATCGAACCGCTGTCGTCGTTGTCGTCGTTGCCGCCGTACATGACCTTCGGGTCGCCCGGGAACTCTGCGACCAATCCTTCCATCTGCTTCTGGTTGAGCCCCGTCGGCGTCTTTGTGTTGTTGCCAACCGGCTCGCCGCCGTAGTGGGAGGCGGAGATCAGGCCGTTGCCCATGATCGTGAGGTTGCCCCACTCGTTGCAGCCTTCGTGCCAGAAGACCAGATCGTCGTTGGTCGAGGTCATGATGACCGGGGCGTCCGCCGTGCCGTTGACGAAGATCTGGGCGCCGCGGCACACCGCGAGACTGCCGCCGAGACCTGCCGTGCTCTGGACCAGCGTGCCGGCCTCGATCGTCAGGGTCGCGCCGGGCTCGACGTAGATCTGCTTCTGAAGGTTGTAGACGTTGTCCGCCGTCCACGTCTGGGAGGTGACGATGTTCTGCGTCACGAGAATCTCTGCCGCGCCGGCCATGCCGACGACGGCCATGCCCATCAGGGCTGTCAACACCATTTTCCTTGCTGTCATTGATCCTTCTCCTTACTTGCTGTTCGAGTTCAACTGCTGATCGTAACAGTCACACACGCAGGATGCATTTGCCCGCCATTGTCAAAGCAGGAGGTTAGGATCACATTAACGTATTGCTGAAAATCGGTTAGAGTCGTTCTTTCCGGCCGCGCGCGATCGACTTTCACGCGAAGAGGAAAACGTAACCGACGCTGCCACCGGACCTTACCTGATGCACTGGCATTCCGTTCGATTCCTGTTTCGCAGTGGAGTCTCCCATCCTGGTGCCATGGTGCAAGGTACCAACCCTCGTTTGCAGGAGCAGGATCCGCCGCACCAAGGCAGACGCCACGACGCAACCGCAATCCGGAGATGTTAGTTCTCTGTTAATCCGGGAAGACCCAATTGACTTTCCCACCTTGACCTATATTATACTGTAGGAGATATCGGCAAGACAGCCGCGAAGAGACCGGTCGGGGAATACGCCCTTTCAGAAACTGCGGGCGATCCATGGCCCTCGCCCGTCTCCTCAAGGCCCCCGGCATGGATTTGGCCAGGGTCGTTTCAAGAGGCAGGCAGGCAAATCGATCCCACGGGCACAACCCACGGAGATGGCATGAACGGGTTCATCATCACATCGCTATCGGTCCTGATCGCATGTGCATCGAGCGCGCCGACGGAGACGCAGAGCGTCGAGTGGGAAACGCTCAACGCGAAGGTCTTGTCTCTGTACCGGCAGGGCGACTATGAGCAGGCCATTGAAGTGGCGAAGAAGGCCCTGAAGCAGGCCGAGCGGGCCGGCGGCCTGTTCCATCCCACTGTGGCCCTGAGCATGAACAACCTCGCACTGCTGCACAAGGCCAAAGGCCAGTACACCCAGGCCGAGCAGCTTTACACGTTCTCCTTGATGCTCTCAGAGGAGTCGCGAGGCCGGGACCACCCTTCCGTAGCCACGACCTTGAATAATCTGGGCGCACTGTATGACGTCCAAGGCCGGTACGCTAAATCCGAGCCACTCTACAAGCGGGCACTGGCGATCAAAGAAAAGACCTTGGGCCCCGACCACCTTTCAGTGGCCCTGAGCCTGAACAATCTGGCGCAATGCTATTCTGGACAAGGCCGGTACGCCCAGGCCGAACCACTCTACAGACGTGCACTGAGCATCCGGGAGAAAGCGCTCGGGCCCGATCACCCTGTCGTGGCCGAGAGTCTGAAAGGCCTGGCTCTGCTTTACCGACAGACCTCCCGGCAAGAGGCTGCGGCTGCCCTTGAGGAGCGCATCGCCGCCATCGGCGCCAAGAAGCGCATCTCTCCGCCAAAGCAGGGTTTCTGAGCAGAATTCCCAGACCCTTTGTCATCGCGCGACATACGTCCTCTCCCTCGACAAAGCCGACCCGGACGGATTACGCAGTGCGCCGCCACTAACGCAACCCCAACAACATGCTGATCGTTCCTTAGCGTTCAGGTCTTACGTTCATCCGAATGTGCATGCATCCGTCGAGCGCGGATTGCCATGCCGCTGTCGTGAGGGACGTGGCAGGTCATCGAATCCCGGCCACGCGGCTTCGAGTACGTGTAAGGAGCCCGAACGATGCACCGAGAGCGCAACGTGTTGTTTCTGTGTACGCACAACAGCGCCCGCAGCCAAATGGCAGAGGCGCTTCTGGGAAGTGCGGCGGAGAGGATTTCAACGCGTTCAGCGCCGGCCTGCAACCAACAGAAATCGACGCCATGACGCGCGAGGTCTTGCAGGAGATCGGCCTGGAGATGGAGGGCCAGCACGCCAAGAGCGTGCGGACCTATCTCGGGAAGTTGATGGTGCACCACCTGATCGTCGTATGTGAGGCAGCCAACAGGGATTGCCCACACACATGGCCGGGGCTGGAGGTCGAGGAGCGGCTGTTCTGGCCTAACGCATCCGCGTTCCGGGAATTCCGGGCAGGTATCCTTCATCCCCGCCAGCCGTGGGCCGCACGTCTCGATCCTGTTCTTTCAGGCCATTACCTGTTTCAGCAATATCGCAGGCTCGACGCATTGACATGCAAGGGCGATTCACGACCCTGTAGCCACCCCTTGTCAGTAGCTGGGTACGGAACTGCGTCCTATCGGACAGAGATACTGCTTGTCCTTGAAAAGGACTTGGCCCGGCTTGTCGGAGAAGACGACGCTGCGTACATAGTCGAAGTTCGGCGGCAACTCGTTGATGATCTCGATGCGGCTCCAAGGAATGACCCGCACCATGACAGCGCCAACCAGAACATCCTCCGGGCTGTCGAGAACCGGCCCGAAATGATAGGTGCGACAGTGCAAGCGCACGTAGGAGTCGGTGACTTCCACGACCTTGCCGACCAAGATGTGGTTGTGAGCCTCCGGATAGTTCTTGATTGTCCGAATCTTCCAGATCGGGGATTCGCCGGGCGATGGGAGAGAAGCAGCCGAATCGGTCTGAGACATAGTCCTGCATCTCCTTCCTGCTGAAGTTCCTGAAAATCTTGGATGGGTGGTCTTCTTCGACAAGCCCGTCGAGGTCAAAGAAGAGCACCTGTTCACTGGCACGCCGGCCCAAGTAAGGTCGTCCGAGACGGCCTACTGGAACTGGCACGGCCCATCGAGAAGCATTTTGCGATGTTCCAACCGCCGACATTCGAGGGGTCCGACAGACCGTCGCGTGGGCCGCGCGTGTGATTCACGCCATGGCAGTGCCAACGCCGCCTCATGATGCACAGACCACGACAGGGAGTCGGCATACCACAGGCCCCCCTATCTGGACGGGCTCAGAAACGGTCAAGGCTGCCAGGACTCAGTTCCTCTTGCGACGCCCGTCGGGGACCAACGGCCACATGGTCATCCGGGGCGAGAATGTGCCGGCTGTGACGCGAGCCGAGCCTCGCAACGGGTTCGATCAGACTCTGGATCCCTTGGCGGATGGATCCGATCGAACGATACAGATGCAGCAACAGGTACAAGCCACCCACGACACATAGGCCGTCTCTGAGCATGCTATCCATAGTCGCACCTCTGAGAAGGTCGGAATCGACCTGCTCAATTCCGTCCGGCCGGCGGAGTTCGCGCCTCCGCAGACGGCCGACTGTTTTCTAAAACATATGACTCGGGCGTTAGAGCGGGATTAGGCACGTGTCAGCGCGGGATTAGATTTGTGTTAACTTTGTGTTAGGATTGGCCTTCTCACGCCTTTCCGGAGCGGCATTTTGCATCCCGGCGAAACTCACGCGTCGCCCGCGCAACGGCCCCGTATAATCATCGGCGACAAAGGGGTCTTTATCCGCAGGGCCGGCCCCGCGGTCTGGGAGAAAGTAATGGCAAGGCCTACGATTCTGGTGGTGGACGACGAAGAGGATATTCGCGAGCTGGTCGAACTGAACCTCAGCCGGGAGGGCTATCATGTCCTGACCTGTGAAACGGGGGAACAGGCGCTGCATCGCGTCTCTGCAAAGACACCCGATGTGATCGTTCTCGATCTGATGTTGCCGGGGATGGATGGCCTGGAAGTATGCAGGCGATTGAAAGCTGATTCCAAGACCCAGCAGATCGGGGTGGTGATCTTGACGGCCAAAGGAGAGGAAGCCGAGATCGTCACAGGTCTGGAACTGGGTGCCGACGACTACGTGACCAAGCCCTTCAGCGGTAAGGTGCTGGTCGCCCGTGTGCGCCGGCTCCTGCGCAAACAACGGGAAGAGAGTGACGAGCAGGCCTTAGTGAAGGTGCACAATCTGACCATCGATCCGAGCCGTCACGAGGTCCTCGTCGACGACCGGCCCGTCAATCTGACTCTGACGGAATTCAACATCCTCCAGACATTGGCCAAGAGGCCGGGCCGGGTCTTCACACGCTATCAGATCGTCGATTCCATCCATGACAGCGATTATCTCGTGACGGACCGGGCCGTGGACGTACAGATTGTCTCTCTTCGCAGGAAGCTCGGCTCCAGCGCGAAATATATCGAGACGGTTCGAGGGGTCGGATATCGGTTCATGGACCGACCGGCGGCCGCAAACGAAGGTTGACCCGAATCGGATTCCCGAGGATGGATTCTTGAAGAACCTTGCGATAGACAACATGTTGAAGGTGTGGCTCTCGCCAAAGACGTTGGTGGATCATTGCGGTCATCACAAGAATGGGGAACGGGAAAGAGGGATTCTCATCCTGCTACTGCTCATGGCCGTTTGTCTGGCCGGCTGCGGCGAGACGATCGACCCGGATGAGCCCCAGGGATTCATCCAGACGAAGGGGTCCGACACCATCGTCAACGCCATGCAGGAGACAGCCGAGGAGTTCATGAAGGAGTACCCGCATGTATTCGTCGCCGTCACCGGCGGCGGAAGCGGGGTCGGGATCGCCTCCCTGATCAACCGGACCACCGAGATCGCTACGGCCTCACGCGAGATGAAGGCCAAGGAAATCGCGATGGCCGAGCAGCGAGGGGTCCACCCGATGGAGTTCGTCATCGCCTACGACGGCGTCGCGGTCATCGTGAACCGGAACAACCCCATCGACCAAATGAGCATCCAGGACCTGCACGACATCTTCACGGGCAAGGCCACAAACTGGCAACAGTTCGGCGGCAAGGACCTGCCCATCGTGACCCTCTCGCGAGAGGTCAGTTCCGGCACGCACATGTACTTCAAGGAGGAGATCATCCAGCTCGGCAAGAAAGACAGCACCGAGGAGTTCTCGAAGGAGACGCTGCTGCTGACGAGCTCCCAGGCGATTGTCGAAGAAGTGGCCAGCAACGAGGCGGCCATCGGATACCTGGGCATGGGGTACCTGTCCGACCGGACCAAGCCGGTGCTGGTTGGAAAGGTCCGCGTCGAGGCCCACACCAGCGATGAGGGACGAGAGACGAGAGACGGGTTTTACCCGCCGACGGTGGAGAACGTAGTCAGCAAGGCCTATCCGCTCTCCCGGCCGCTGTACCTGTACACAGACGGCGAGCCGAAAGGCGTCGTCAAGCTGTTCATCGACTTCACGCTGGGCGCGGTGGGCCAGACACAATTCATGGAAACGGGATTCGTCCCGGCAGGAGCGACCGTTGCTCAAGAGACTCAGTGAATTCATCATCGAGCGGTGCATCAAGCTCAGCGGCCTGGCGGTCGTCGTCTTCGTATTCCTCATCTTCCTGTTTCTGCTGAGGGATTCGCTCTCGCTGTTTCGCGTGTATCCGCTGGGCCAATTTCTGTTCGGTCGGGAGTGGCTGCCGATTTCGGAACCACCGAAGTTCGGCGTGCTGCCGCTGCTGATCGGGTCTGTTCTCGTGACCTTCTGGGCCATCGTGATCTGTGTGCCGCTGGGTGTCGGTGCAGCCATGTTCATCGCGGAGGTTGCCCCCAAGCCCGTCAAGCACGTCCTCAAATCGCTGGTGGAGATCCTCGCGTCGATCCCCAGCGTGGTGCTGGGCTTCCTGGGGATCATCTGGCTGGGCCCTTTCCTGCGGGACACGTTTGGTCTTTCGACCGGGATGTGCGGCCTGACGGGAAGCCTGCTGCTGGCCTTCATGGCCCTGCCGACCATCATCAGCATCTCCGAGGACGCCATCGTGGGTGTGCCGAGAGCCTACCGCGAGGCCGCCTTCGGCCTGGGCGCCACCCGCTGGCAGACCCTGTGGCGGGTGATCCTACCTTCCGCCTCCTCCGGCATCGTCGCGGCTGTGATGCTCGGAATCGGCCGGGTCGTCGGCGAGACGATGGTCGTGCTGATGGTCACCGGCAACGCCCCGGTCATGCCCCGATCGATCCTTCTGCCGCTGCGAACGCTCACGGCCACGATCGCCGGAGAGATGGGCGAAACAGTCGGCGGGTCCGAGCACTACTTCGCCCTGTTCGGCGCCGGCCTGGTGCTGTTCGCCATCACGTTCGCGGTCAACTTCATTGCCGACCTGTTTCTGCGGAGGGCCAGGAAGTGAGCGGAGCCAAGATCCGCCAGCATATCGCGTTCTCCATCCTCGGGCTCGTGACGCTGGCCATCGTCGTGCCGATTCTGTTGGTCATCCTCTACATCGTCTTGAACGGCGCCGGCACCATCACGTGGGAGTTCCTCACGGCCGCCCCGCGGCAGGGCATGAAGGCCGGCGGGATCTTCCCGGCCATCGTCGGCACGATCCTGCTGGTCCTCGGGACGATGCTGTTCTCGCTGCCGCCGGGAGTGCTCTCGGCCGTGTACCTGGTCGAATACGCACAGGACAATCTGTTCACCCGGCTGATCAAGCTCTCGGTGGTGAACCTCTCGGGCATCCCGTCGATTGTCTACGGCCTGTTTGGCTTCACGGCATTCGTGCTGTTCCTGCATCTCGGCACCTCGCTTCTGGCCGGCTCGTTGACGCTGGCGATCATGAGTCTGCCCGTGATCATCACCGCCGCGAAAGAGGCGTTGGAGGCGGTGCCCTTCACCTATCGCGAGATCAGCTTGTCGCTGGGGGCCACGAAATGGCAGACCGTGCGGTACTGCGTCCTGCCTTACGCCATTCCCGGCATCCTGACCGGGACGGTCCTGAGCCTCAGCCGGGCCGCAGGGGAGACGGCGCCGATTCTCTTCACCGTCGCGGCGTTCTACCTGCCAAGGCTGCCTCGCTCGGTCTTCGATCAGGTTATGGCCCTGCCCTACCACCTGTATGTGATCTCGACCCAGGTGCCCAACATACCGCTGGAGCTGAGCTTCGCCACGGCCCTGGTCCTCGTGGGCCTGGTCTTTCTGATGAATCTCGTGAGCATCTTCCTGCGTGCCCACTATAGGAAGAAAAGACTATGGTGAGCGAACCGATCATCAAGATCGACGATCTAAACTGCTACTTCGGGTCTCTACAAGTCCTCAAGGAGGTCAATCTCGAGGTTCGGCGGAATGAAATCCTGGGAGTGATCGGGCCTTCCAACAGCGGCAAGACCACCTTCCTGCGAGCGGTGAACCGGCTGAACTACCTCGTGCGAACCTACTCGCAGACCGGCGAGATCCTGTTGGACGGCCGGAACATCGAGGAGATCCGCGACAATGTTCTTCGCAAGAAGGTCGGCATCATCTTCGCCCTGCCGCAGGTGCTGCCGGTGACGATCTTCGAGAACGTGGCCTACGGGCCCAAGGTCCACGGCATCACCCGACGGGAAGACGTTCTTTGGATCGTGGAAGAAGCCTTGAAGAAGGCCTACCTCTGGGACGAAGTCAAGGACCGTCTCCATGAGCCGGCCGTCCGCCTCTCCGGGGGCCAGCAGCAGCGGCTCTGCATCGCCCGGACGCTCGCCGTCGGCCCCGAGGTGATCCTCTACGATGAACCTTGTTCGGGTCTTGATCCCATCTCGACCGCCAAGGTTGAGGACGCGATGCAGCAGTTGAAAGTCGATTACACACAAATCCTGGTGACGAACAACACCAAACAGGCATCCCGTGTCAGCGAGCGGTGCGCGTTCTTCCTCATGGGCGAGCTGGTGGAGGTCGGTCCTGCCGACGAGTTGTTCACCAAGCCCCGGGACAAGCGAACGGACGACTACATCACCGGCAGATTCGGATAATATGGAACTCGACGCGAAAATCCGGACGATCGATCTGAACCTCTATTACGGCCCGTTCCGAGCCCTGACGGACGTGAACATCGCAATCCCCGCGCAGAATGTCACCGCCATTATCGGCCCTTCCGGCTGCGGCAAGTCCACCCTCCTGCGCTGCTTCAACCGGATGAACGATCTGATCGAGCACACGGACATCCGCGGCCAGATCCTCATCGACGGCGAGAATATCCTCGACCACCAGACCGACCTGATCGCCCTGCGACGCAAAGTGGGCATGGTTTTCCAGCGGCCGAACGTCTTCTCGCTCTCGATCTACAACAACCTCAAGTTCGGCCTGCGAATCCACAACCTGATGAGGAAGAAGGCCGACATCATACAGACCATCCAGGAGAGTCTCGAGCACGTCGGACTCTGGGACGACCTCAAAGACAAGCTGCATCGCAACGCCCAGTCGTTGACGCTCGAACAACAGCAGCGGTTGTGCATCGCCCGCGTGCTGATGCTCAGGCCCGATATCATCCTGCTGGACGAGCCCTGCTCGACCCTGGATCCCGTGGCGACGCTGCGGGTCGAAGAACTGCTTCGCGTCCTGCGGCAGGAGTATGCCCTGGTAATCGTGACCCATAACATGCAGCAGGCGGCCCGCTGCTCGGACTACACCGCCCTGATGTATCTGGGCCGGCTCATCGAGTTCGGCGTGACGGACCAGATTTTCACGAACCCGCGAGAAAAACTGACCGAAGAGTATATCCAAGGGACCTTTGGATGATTGAGGATGGATCCCGGATGATGGATGATCCTAGGGTACAGGCCGGGTGTGGCGCCGACAATCAACGATCATTCATCCCCAATCAATTGGAGTCGTGCATGGCCAGAGAAGGTTTTCATAATCGGATTCGCGAACTCGAACGGGACGTCTTGCACATGGGCGAAATGGTCATCGATGCCGTCCAGCGTTCCGTCGCCGCCCTCGCCGATCTGGACGCTCGGGCGGCCAAGAAGATCGTCGATGACGACGCCAAGATCAACCGGTTCCGGTGGTCGCTCGAAGACAAGTGCGTCGATCTGATCGCCTTGCAGCAGCCGGTGGCCTCCGATCTGCGGGAGATCATCGCGACGTTGAGTATCGTTCGCGACCTCGAACGGATCGGCGACTACGCCGAAGGCATCGGCAAGATCGTGCTGTTACATGGGGACCAGCCGCTGGTCCGGCCGCTGGTCTATCTGCCCTCCATGACCGAAAAAGCCCTCAGCATGCTCCGTCGCAGCCTCGAAGCCTTTACCCACCGCGACGCCGAGAAGGCCCAGCAGATTTGCCTGGAGGACGACGAGGTAGACCGGCTGTACGACCAATCTTACCGCGATTTGATCAATCGCATGGTTGAGAACCCCTCCGTCATCACGCGGGCCACCTACCTGATGTGGTCATCGCACAACATCGAGCGGATCGCCGACCGGGCCACGAACATCGCCGAGAGCGTGGTCTACCTGGTCACAGGCACCCCCGGCGAGCTCAACGTGTCGCGGTATTGATGCCAGGGGATGGGCACGGGGCGGCGAAAGAAAGGCGAAGGCAGGAACCTGCCGGGTCCGCCAGGAGCCGACCCTTCTGCCGTTCCAACGTTCAGCACGCCACCGGTGTATTCCGAAAACCTCTCACAAGACATGCACCAGTCTTCGGGGGCAAGACCACCGGCCTGCTACTATCCCCAACAGGAAAGGGCCAGCCTTGGTAGGCTTGGCCCGTGCACGATCTGCGCGTCACGTTGTACCTGCAGCCACTAAGCTTCGACTCACTTCCTGAGAGTCGGCGCCATTGCCCTTCCAGTTGTGCCCCCTTTCACGTGTCCGAAAACCACATCGAGCGGGTCTGTCGAGGGCATTCCACGCCGAGACCTCACATGGCATGCAAGAGGTCGTGGGTTCGACTCCCATTGGCTCCATTTTCCCCTTCTGTCTACGTTTTGGCGCGGTCCACGGTTGACGATTCCATGCTGGTCCGCTACTGTCGAATCCCAGGAAATTGCCCTTGGCCTGCCCGCATGGGCCGCAACTCTGGAGGTGCTGCATGGGATACATCAGCGGACGGTTGTCGCTCTTCGTTGACCTATCGGTTCTTCTGCTTCTACTGGGCACGCCGGTGGCGCCGGCCCAGCCTGTCGCACACAAACTGACCCCTCTGGTGCGGACTGTCGACCTGGATGTCGGCCAGTCCCAGACCGTGCAACTCCACGACGGCTCCCAAGCGACCGTCAGGCTGCTCGCCCTGGAGGAAATCCGCGACAGCGTGTGCAAGGCCGTTCGCCGGGCGACGGCAGACGTTGAAATCAACGGCCAGGCGATATCGCTGGTGTCCTCGACGTATCACCTGCCGGTTGCGGTAGCCGGAGTGCGAATTGACTGCCCCGTGACCCGAGGCTACACCCAGGACAACAGCAAGGACAATCCCTGGGGGCTGGTCAAGGACGCAAGAATCCGCCTCTGGCCTGTGGACTCGCCTCTGATCCGGCCGGAAACGTTCGTCTACCCGGCCGGGCAGCGATGGTTCGCCTCCGACACGCAAATGGCCAACGTCCCGGTCTTCGTGGACGGCGGCGAGGTCCCCTCAAAGAAGAGCATCTACTATCACTACGGCCTGGATTTCGGTGGCGCCGAAGGCCTGGTCGAGGTGGTCGCCGCCACCGACGCCCTGGTGGTCTCGGCGGGCACCGAAACGCTGGGCGGCTATGAAGATACTCCCGTAAGCCCCAGATACGACGTGATTTACACGCTCGACGACCGTGGTTGGTTCTACCGATACAGCCACCTGTGCCAGATAGACGGGTCCGTGAAGCCCGGTCAGCGTGTCCGGATGGGTCAGAAGATCGGGGTGCTGGGCAAGGAAGGCGCCAGCGGCGGCTGGTCCCACCTGCACTTCGACATCACCTGTCGGCAGCCGTCGGGCCAGTGGGGCATTCAGAACGCCTATGCGTTTGCCTGGGAGGCTTATCAGCGCCAGTATCGTCCCGAGATCATCGCGGTGGCCCGACCGCACTGCGTGGGCTGGGCCGGCGAATCAGTCGAACTGGACGCCGGCCGGTCCTGGAGCCGTTGCGGGACGATTGAGAAGTTCGAGTGGACATTTTGCGACGGCGGATCGGCCCTCGGCGACAAGGTGCGGCGCACCTACGACGAGCCGGGCGAGTACAACGAGATTCTGAAGATCACCGACGCTCGTGGGAATGTCGACTACGACTTTGCCGTCGTCCAGGTCTTCGACAAGGCCCACCCGAATCTGCTGCCGCCGACCATCCATGCGGCGTACTATCCCACCTCCGCCATCAAAGCGGGCGACGAGCTGACCTTCAAGGTCCGCACATTTCGCACCACGCATGGCCACGAGGTGTGGGATTTCGGAGACGGCAGTCCCGAAGTGACCGTGCAGTCCGACGGCAATGTGGACGCCCACAATCCCGAGGGCTACGCGGTGACGAAGCACGCCTACCGCAAACCCGGCTGCTACATCGCCACGGTCCGGCGCAGCGACGAACGCGGCTGGCAGGCGATCACGCACCTGTTCATCCGCGTCGGCGATGGAGCATGAGGCGCGCCTTCTTCATCGTCCCCCAACAGACTCAGGTCAACACACAAGGAGTGAAACCATGACGCACGATACGATGTCCTCATTGTCCCCCGCCAACCGCCGACGGAGTCTGTTCGCAATCGCGTGTTTCGCCCTGGTGGGCACGATGTGCTCGGCCGGATGCGCATCGCAGGCGAGCGGATCGAACGAGCCTCGATGGATCAGCCTCTTCAACGGCAAGAACCTCAAAGGCTGGCACCCCAAGATCACCGGTTACGATCTGGACGACAATTTCGCGAACACGTTCCGCGTCGAGGACGGCGTCCTGAAGGTCTGCTACGATCAGTATGAGAAATTCGACGGCAAATTCGGGCACCTGTTCTACGAGACGCCGTTTTCGCACTACCGTATGCGAGTGGAGTATCGCTTCGTGGGCGAGCAGACCCCCGGCGGTCCCGGCTGGGCCTTCCGCAACAGCGGAATCATGTTCCACTGCCAGCCGCCCAGGACCATGCGCAAAGACCAGGATTTCCCCGTCTCCATCGAGGCCCAGATGCTCGGCGGCAACGGGAAGGACGATCGCTCGACCGCCAACGTCTGCACGCCCGGAACGCACATCGTGATGAACGATAAGCTGATCACCCAGCACTGCAACAACTCCAAATCGCAGACGTATCACGGCGATCAGTGGGTGACGATGGAGATCGAAGTCCACGGCAACGGGAAGATCAGGCACCTCGTCAACGGCCAGGTCGTGCTCGAATACGAGCAGCCCCAGCTCGACGACAGTGACGCAGACGCCAAGAAACTGATCAAAGACGGGAACACGATGCTCCGCGAAGGCTATGTCGCCCTGCAAGCCGAGAGCCATCCGCTGGAGTTCCGCAAGGTGGAGCTGATGCCGCTGGAGCAGTGAGGCCCGGTCCGTATTCTGTCTATCGGGCTTGTACGATGCACGTTGTCGGGATCTGCCGTGCGTCCGCTACGGATCGAAATCACCCATGGATCGGAAGGTGTCCACGATTCTCAGCTCGGCCAGCGCCCCTTGGTCCTGCTTGCCGAAGGAGTGGGTGAAGGGCCAGATCTCGCCGGGGACGATGTTGTTTCCGGCCGCCGGACAAAAATGCCCCACCGAGACCAGGCGCCCGCCGGTGTCGCGCAAGGCCACCTGCAATTCCACGCCGCGCGTCGCCGTCCCCACGTTCTCGATCTCTCCGATAGCGTGGACCCGCCCGTACTCGTCGCGAATCGCGCGAAAATCCCGTATGGCGAATCCGGACCGCACCAGTTGCGGATGCCCGCCGGAGGAATCCACCACCGGTACTACCGACGTGGTGACCACCGTCACATCCGAAACTCCCAGCCGCTCGGGCCTCGATTTCTCAGACGCAGCAGAACAGCCCAACGCCAGACTCGCCAAACCGACGAGCAACAACCGCACGCAAAACCCCTTCATCACCGGGTCCTTTCATCGGTCCAGACCTCAGGTCATCTCCGTCGGCCCGCTCCGGGGCTCAACAACGCAACCATCTCCCACTTCTGTCCGGCAACGGTCCCACGGCCGGCTGCCGGACGACATGTTATGTACTTGATACATATGGGATTATCGCACTTATCGGACGTCGTGTCAAGGAATTCCGTCTCTGGCGAGCAGCGTCCATTGGAGAGGGCAAATCCCCGATTATCCTATAGATATCCAGTCGTATTGAACAAGAAAGGAGGAGCACCGCCGATGCAAACTCCGAAGTGGTAGGCGCCCCTTTGGAGTTGAGTGGGATTCTGGCGGTGCTCCCGGTGACTGGGTCCATCTCCCTCGATCCGTGTATAGAGGCGTACATGTGGCGTAAATGTGGATGCCTATTTCTTCGCACGCGCTCTTTTTTTTTGAAGCCGCGGGGTACCGTCCCAATGACGCTGCACCGGTCAAACCACGGACGCGGAGGCAAACTGGTCAAGGCTCTCGTTCGCCGCATGGTGGCATTTTGCGCAGCTCGCGACAGCAAGGAAATCCGCGCGGGAATGGACCGGTGTCTCCGTGTTCCTCTGCCGCCGGCACAATCGGATTCTTCTCGAAAATGCGCTCAAGAAAACTCCTGCGTCTGGCCGATGCGAAAGAATGAAAAAGTTCAGAACGGTGGCTCGAAGCTGAAGACCAGCAAGGTCCTCTTAGCCAAAACCGGCATCGTCTATCTACTCTTGCATGCCTGTTGCATCCAACGCCAGACCATGCACGGGGCGGTTAGGAACAAAAGGAGAGAGCCACGAATAACTTCGTTGGGCCCCTGTGAGAGCAGCAGGCGGGTATTTCGTGTAACTGGACACAAGCACTGGCAAATACCTTCGTGTCCTGCTGCGACAGGGGCCTTCTTCTTGCGCCTCTCGGACTGTTTGGCTCATCGGACCACAGACTGCTACAACGCCCGCTTCCACAGGATCCGATCGTAGAATGCTGTCGTTTGCGCCGCGATCCTGGTGTGGGAAAGCTCCCGCTCGGCCCAGGCTCGCGCGGCGGCGCCAAGCCGGCGCCGCATGTCCGGGTGTTCGATGAGATCGCCGAGGATCGCGGCCAACGCATCGGGGTCGGCCGTCGGAGTGACAATCCCCGTTTCGCCGTTGCGGAGATGGATCGACTCGCGCGGCTTGGTGAAGCCGGCGGAGACGACGCACAGACCGCAACTCATGGCCTCGTACATAACCGATCCACCCGACAGACTCACGAGCACATCGAGGCAGTTCAGCACATCAGGCATATCGTCTCTCCGGCCGATGAGGGCCAGTTGCCCGTTCAAGCGGCCGGTCTGTGCCAGACGACTCACCTCGGCGCCGTAGGCGCGGTCGCGGACCTCCCCGATGAGCACGAAGCGCACCTGCCGGCCCCAGCGGCGTTGCACTTCGAGTGCGGCCCGGACGAACTCCAGTTGCCGCTTGGCCGGCTCGATGCGACCGACCAGACCGATCTGGAGCACGGGGCCGTCTCCGGTGTGGCCGCACACGGCCGCTGGGCGGTTCCTCGAGGGCCTGAACAGATCAACGTCCACGGCATCTTCGATTTGAACGACCCGGTCGCCAGGGATGTACGCACTCCGCAGGACGCGCGTGATCTTCGGCGAAATGGAGATCAGGCCGGTTGCGGCATACAGCCGGTGTTTCCATATCCCCCGCCACGTCACCGGCCCTCGCACATGCACAATCGAAGGGATCCCCAACCGCCACCGCAGCCAGTTTACGTAGTTGCCCAGCCACATGTCTGAGGCGTGGATGCAGGCAGGTTCCATCGACCTGGCAAGCGCAACAAGCCTCTCGGCGTCCTGATACCGGTGAATGGCGTGACGCGGTTTCCGCCAGGGGCGCAGCGACAGCACTTCGGTGCGAATGCCGGCGGAGCGCAACTGCTCGACGATCTGGCCTTCCGTCGTGCAGACCACGGTCGGCTCATAGGAGGCATCCAAGCCTTTCAGAAGCAGCAGGAGCTGGCGATGACTGCCGCCGATATTGCCACCTTTGGACAGATACAGGATTCTTCTGGTGCTTATGGCAGTTCCCTCTTGTGGTCCACGAATCCACGAAGAACGCGCCGGCATTCTACCGCCGTCCGGACCGGATTTCCATTGTCTGTGCCAGAATATGCAGGTCCACGACAGAAAAAGCCGTCGGGAGTCTGCGGGCGGCGCAGGTCCGGCTCGATGGAAGGGCATGTACTCCCGTGACATGGTCCGCTATACTGTGTTGGATAGAGCAGTACGAACCGCCACCGTGCTGCGCCATGACTTGTGGTGCTCATGCGTCGAAAACTCCGAGAGAAAGTGCGGGGAACAGTCAGTATCGCCAAGTACGCACGGCGAGCCTCTTCGGCCTATCATGCCAGTGCAGTCACGTTGTTTGCGCGCGCCGTCTCCATCTGTCGCAAGCACCAGTTCACGGGACAGGAAGCGTTTCGACTCGGGCTTTTCGACCCGGACCTCCAGACGGACGAGTTGAACTGTTATTGTAGCCGAAAGCGCATGACGAGGATACAAAGGTCCCTCAACCCTCCATCGCTGGCGCCGCTGCTGCGCAACAAGGCCATCTTCTACCAGTTCTGTCTGGCCCAGAGCATTCCCGTGCCGGCGCTGTACGCAATCGGCTTCGGACAGGCGAGGAATTGGACGCACCACGGCCCGATTCCCGGCGGAACCGAGCCGTGGCTCGCATTCCTCGAGCACGAGCTGCCCGCTGAGTTCGTCATCAAGCCGGTAGAAGGCGCATTCGGCCAGGGCGTTCGTCTGTTCCGTCGACAGAACGGGCATTTTGCAGACGCTGCTGGCAGAGAGCATTCTTGCGCCGCGATCTGGGAGTCTCTTCGCGGTGACTATCGTGATGGCTTCCTGATCCAGGAGCGCCTCCGCAATCACCCGCGACTGCTGGAGCTGACCGGCGTGGAATATCTTCAGACGGTGCGCCTGACCACTCTGGTGGACACGGATCGGCGGGCTCACGTGATCCATTCGCACCTGAAACTGATTACCGGATCGAATGTCACGGACAACTTCCATGGCGGAGGGACCGGGAATTTCCAGGCCCGCGTCGATCTTCAGGATGGTCGGTTGATTCGTCCGGTCACTGCTTCGCCCGATACGCCGGGGTACATCCTGCTGCACCAGCATCCGAACACCGGACAGAACATTGAGGGTTTTCACGTGCCGCTCTGGGACCAGGCCTGTACGCTGGTCCGCCAGGCTGCGGTGCGATTCCTCCCCATCAGAACCATCGGGTGGGACGTTGCACTGACCCCCACCGATCCGGTGATCGTTGAGGGAAACGTCTGGTGGGACCCAGCCAACCAACATCGCAACCTGCACATCGTCCTGCAAGCCATCCGCGACCTCTGTCCGTCCCTAACGTGACCGACGCACCAGCCGAGCGCCAAACGGCGCGCGTGGAAAAACATCCGGTCAGCCTTTGCAGGCTGCTGCAACAGTTGGTACAATCTCGTTCGGACCCGGGGCGGTTCTACCTTATTTCCCCACGGACGGGAAACGCCGGCTCCAAGGGAGGCATGTCATGAACGGAAGACGCATCGATCGACGAACATTTCTCAAGACAACCGCGGCCGGCGCGCTGGCCTTCCCGATGGTCGTGCGGTCTTCTGCCCTGGGCAGAGCCGGAACCGTCGCGCCCAGCGAGCGAGTGACCATGGGGTTCATCGGCGTCGGCGGCATGGGCACCAACAACATGCGGGCCTTCCTCGCCCAACCCGATGTGCAGGTGCTCGCGGTTTGCGACCCCGTCAGGGCCAGTGAGGAATACGGGCACTGGTACAAGAAAGGCTGGAACGGCGCCTGGTTCGGGCGTGAGCCGGCGGCGAAGATCGTCGAGGACGATTATGCCCATAAGACCGGTTCGGGGCAGTACAAAGGGTGCGCCGCGTACGTGGATTTCCGCGACCTGATCGCGCGGGACGATATCGACGCGGTGTGCATCACGACACCCGACCACTGGCACGCCATCTGCGCGATCCAGGCGGCCGCCGCGGGCAAGGACATCTACTGCGAGAAGCCCATGACTCTGACCATCGCCGAGGGTCGAGTGATGGCTGAGGCCGTTCGACAATACAACGTCGTCTTCCAGACGGGCACCCAACGCCGATCGAGCCAGTTGTACCGTTTCATCTGCGAAGTAGTCCGCAACGGGCGGATCGGCAAGCTCCAGAAGGCCCTGGTCGCCATCGGGCCGAACAACAAGCAGGCGCCGCCGAGCGACTGGAAGCCGATGCCCGTGCCCGACTGGCTCGATTACGAGATGTGGCTTGGGCCGGCACCGTGGGCCCCCTATCACAAAGACCGCTGCCTTTACACATTCCGATTTGGCGCCGACTATTCCGGCGGCCAGACCACCAACCTCGGCGCGCACGGCATCGACATCGTCCAGTGGGCCAACGGCACCGACGACACGGGGCCGGTCGAGATCGAGGACTTGGGCGGCGAATTCCCTGCGGACGGCCTGTTCACCACCGCCACCAAGGTCCACTTCCGCGCCCGCTATGCCAACGGCGCCGAGCTGGTTTGCAGAACGCAGGAGGACGAGATTTACCGCTTCGAAGGAACCGAGGGCTGGATCCAGGTCCCGACCTATTCGGACGAGATCACCTGCCATCCCGAATCGCTGAAAACCACCGTGATTAGCCCGGACGAGATCCATCTGTACGAAAGCAACGATCACCACCGCAACTTCGTCGAGTGCATCAAGACGTGCGGCCAGACCGCCGCTCCGGTCGAGGTCGGCCATCGTTCGGTGACGATCTGCCACCTGGGCAACATCGCCATGCAGCTCAAGAGCAGGCTCCGCTGGGACCCGGTTGCCGAACGCTTCACCGACAGCCACGAGGCCAACACACTGCTATCCAGAGCCATGCGAAGCCCCTGGCACCTGTGAGATAGCTGACGGTTAGAGATGGCGCGGGGAGACAACAAAACGTCGGCGTCCTGGGAGAATCCGCGCATGGGAGGTTCGCGACCATCGCCTCTTCGCCCGGCTGTACTCCGTGGCTTGCCGGCCGGCATCTGGGCATTGGGCCTGGGCTCGATGTTCATGGACACTTCGTCCGAACTGATCCACAGTCTGCTGCCGGTCTTCATGGCGGTTACGCTGGGCAGCTCAATGGCGGCGATTGGCGTCGTGGAAGGCGTAGCGGAAGCCACGGCCGCCTTCACGAAGGTGTTCTCCGGCGTGCTCAGCGACTACCTCGGCAAACGCAAGTCCCTGATGGTCTTCGGCTACGCGCTGGCGGCATTCACCAAACCGATCTTCCCCTTGGCAACTTCGATCCATTGGGTGTTTGCCGCACGTTTCGTCGATCGCATCGGCAAGGGGATTCGCGGCGCGCCGCGAGATGCACTGGTAGCCGATATTACGCCGCCCTCTGAGCGAGGGGCCGCGTACGGGCTGCGCCAGGCGCTTGATTCCATCGGCGCCTTTGTCGGCCCGTTACTGGCGGTGGTCTTCATGGCCTGGCTCGCCAACGACCTCAAGGCCGTGATGTGGATCGCCGTGGTGCCGGCCTTCGTCACGGTGGCGATCCTTGTCCTATACGTGCGAGAACCCGAACACACCCGTGAGGCTCGCCCGGTCAGGGCCGCCCCGATCCTGGCCGGCGTCAAGCAGTTGCCGCTGCGATACTGGCTCGTTGTGCTGCTCGGCGCCGTGTTCACGCTGGCGCGCTTCAGCGAGGCCTTTCTCATCCTGCGCGCCAAGAGTGTCGGCCTGGCGGTGGGCTACGTGCCGCTGGTGATGATCGTGATGAACGTCTTCTACGCAGGATTTGCCTATCCGGCCGGCGCTGCCGCGGACTATGTGAGTCGCCGCACCCTGTTGCTCGTCGGCCTGGCAATGCTGATCGCCGCCGACCTGGTGCTGGCGGCCGCCGCCTCCCCCTGGTCGGCGTTCGCGGGCACGGCGCTGTGGGGACTGCATATGGCATTCACGCAGGGCCTGTTGTCCAAGCTCGTGGCCGACTCCGCATCGAAAGAACTGCGAGGCACAGCTTTCGGCTGGTTCAACCTGGTCAGCGGGGCCGCCCTGCTGCTGGCCAGCGTTATCGCGGGCGCGCTGTGGACCGCCTTCGGCCCATCGGTTCCATTTCTGGCCGGTGCAGCCTTCGCGGCGGCAGCGGCACTCGGATTGTCCGCCTGCCCTTCGAGAGGCCCGCGCGCATCGCAGGAATTCCGCGGATGAGTTTGTCTTTGACGCATCCGAATCCAAATCGGTACAGTAGTCTCGAATGGACTCCTTTTTCCCAGGACAGGAGAACACTCATGCATCGGCTTGGCATTCTGGCGTGTTTGCTCCTATTGGCGGTCGCCGCCCAGGCGGACGAACAACACCCTACGCTGGATACGGACCCCAATCTTGCGGCGTGGTGGAAATTTGACGAAACCGCCGGAAAGACGGCCGCCGACGCGTCGAAACACGAACGCCTCGCCACGTTCGGAGCGGAGTTGTCGTTCGACAAAAATTCCGCCGCCGGCCGAATCGGCCAGGCGGTCCGTCTCGACGGAGAGGAAGGCTATCTCGTAGTGCCCAAGTACAAGGGCATCGGCGGGACGCGGCCTCGGACGCTCGCAGCCTGGATCAAGACGGCAATGGCGGCCGGGGAGATCGTCTCCTGGGGCGCCGGTGACTTCGGCAAGATGTGGACGTTGGGTTTCATCCGCGGTCGCGTCGGCGTCACGCCCCACGGCGGGTACCTGTACATGAACGCCGAGACCCATGACGACCGATGGCATCACGTCGCGGTCGTGGTCCGGCAGGCGGAAGCGCCCAACCTGTACGACGACGTGACGCTCTATCTTGACGGCCAGGTCGCCGTGATCCACGACATCGGGCTTCTGGACCTGTGGCCCATCGATACGGGCAACGAGCTCGACGTCCGGATCGGGCGGAACTTCAAAGGTCTCATCGACGATCTGCGGATCTACAGCCGCGTTCTCTCGGAAGATGAGATTCACGCTCTCTTCACGCTGGACACCAGCCGTCCATTGACACGGTCTCGATAGCAAAGGGGGCAGACATGGAAAACGCACGACGGACACGACGCCAGTTCATGCGCGACACAGCCACCACCGTAGCGGGCCTCGCGGTCGGCCTGGGCGCCGCCGGCCAGGCGGCGAAAGCGGCCGAGGACGCCGCCGGCACGTCCAGGATTCTCAGCTATCATCCCGACATGGAGTACCGCCGGCTCGGCAAGACCAACATCATGGTCTCCGCCGTCGGTCTCGGAGGACATTCGCGCAGCAACGATCAGGAACGCGCCGAAATCATCCGCCGGTGCATGGACATGGGCATCAACTACATCGACGCCTGCTGGGACAACGAGGTCAAACGGGACGCCAAGGCGCTGAAGGGACGGCGCGACAAGGTGTACCTGGCGCTGTCGCACGGCGCCAAGGAGGTTCGCAACGCGGACTTTCGTACGTCGAAGAAGCTGCTCGAATCGCTCGATGAGCTGCTGCGAGACTCGGACCAGGACTACACCGACCTGTGGCGGATCACCTGCCTGGAGCCGGGCGGCCGGCACACCTTTGACACCGCCTGCGAGATCGTCGACGCCCTGGAGAAGGCCAAGAAGCAAGGCAAGACCCGCTTCATCGGGTTCTCCTCGCACGACCGGCGTTGGATTCAGTTCATGATCGAGTACTTCCCGCAGATCGAGGTGGTCTGCTTTCCTTTCACCACGATGACGAAGAAGGCCCCGCAGGACAGTCTCTTCGATGCGCTCAAGCAACGTGACGTCGGCGCGTTTGGAATCAAGCCGTTCGCCGCCGCGTCGCTGTTCACCGGCGATGCGGAACAGGATAACCGCCGGGGTCGCCTGGCGCTGCGCTACATCCTCCACAGCAACACCGTCATCCCCATCCCGGGGGCCAACCGCATGGAGGAGGTGGACAACGTCATCAAGGCCGTGTCGGAACGGCGACAGTTGGACGTTCAGGAGAACGCGGAGCTGGAAACCGTCGGCAGGGAGGCTTTTGCCAGGCTGCCAAATCACTACCAGTGGCTCAAGAACTGGCAGTACGTCTGACGGCCACCCGCCGCCAACACTACATCGGCGGTCACCGGAGACACGGATGCCCCAGATCATCACGTCAAGACACCTCAGACTGATAGTTCACCTGGCCATCGGCTCCTTGGCTGCCATTCTCGTGGTCGCTCAGGGTTGTGAACGGACTGTCCGTGTACACCCTGGCCAAACGGACATGGCGGTCCCAACACCGGCCGGACAATCGTCAGCGCCCGTCCAGAGGCCTCTGCTGCTGGATGACGAGCCGCTGCTGTTGCTCGACGAGGAACCGACCACGACCCCGCCGGACCAGCCGGCCGCCGACAATAGTCGATGCTTCGTTTGCCACGCCAACTACCTGGACGAGAAGATCGCGGTTACCCATGCCCGCACGGGGATCGGCTGCGCCACGTGCCATGGCGCCAGCGATGCGCACATCGCCGACGAATCGTGGGCTTCCGGCGGCAACGGCACGGCCCCCGACATCATATTCCCGAAGGAGCGGATCAACCCATCGTGCATGGCCTGCCATCCCAAGGACAAGATCGACACAACCGAGCACAAGCCCCTTTTCAGCGACGATGCACAGCAGAGGCTCTGCACAGACTGCCACGGCAGCCACCGCCTGCCCATACGCCG
>CAZNSM010000010.1:30120-61843 GCA_964575615.1 uncultured Pirellulales bacterium
CACAGCAGAGGCTCTGCACAGACTGCCACGGCAGCCACCGCCTGCCCATACGCCGCAGCAAGTGGAAGTGAGCGACCGCAACCCATCGTGGCATGACTTCCTCCCTCGCATAGCCAAAAACCCAATCCGCAGGGGTGTTTTCCAGAACCACCGCTTCTCTCAAAGCGTAAAGCTCACGCTGGTGGGAACTTGCGCGGACGAAAAAAAAAAAAAAAATCCCCCCGCATTGTGAGAAAGTGCTTGCCGACAAGGAGCTGCTACGATATAGTAGCTCTTCCTAATACAATCAGGTGAGCCTATGGCGTACCAGGAACAGGCAAGTGTTCGCAGGGACCCTGTATGAGTGGAATCCCGGAAACGACCGACGGCAAGGAGATCGCGCAGAAGATGGATGCATTTCGGGCCAGATGTCACGAGGCGGGACTGAAAGTGACGCCTCAGCGAATGGCGGTCTACGAGGCCCTCATGGAGACGGACGAGCATCCGTCGGCGGAGATGGTCTTCCGGCGGGTGCGCCGGGTCTATCCAAACATCTCGCTCGACACGGTCAACCGGACGCTCCTGACGCTCAGCGAGATCGGCGCCGCGTTCATCGTCGAAGGCTCCGGCGACGCCAAGCGATTTGACGCCAATCTGGGCAACCACCAGCACTTCAAGTGCGTCCGGTGCAGGAGAATAGTGGACTTTCACTACGAACCGTTCGACCGAATCGCCGTACCGGAGAATCTGACGGGCGGATTCACCGTACTGAGAACGACCGTGTGCGTCGAAGGCTTGTGCGACCGATGTCGCCTGCTGGAATCGTGACGACGGACATTCGTCGTAAATCCATATGTATCAGCGTTATATGTCAAGGGAGATTACGAATGAGTTTGAAGGGCACCCAGACGGAGAAGAACCTGCTGACCGCCTTTGCCGGCGAGTCGCAGGCGCGGAATCGCTACACCTATTACGCCGGCCAGGCCAAGAAGGAGGGCTACGAGCAGATCGCGGCCATCTTCGAAGAGACCGCCAACCAGGAGAAGGAGCACGCCAAACGCCTGTTCAAGTTCCTCGAAGGTGGCGAAGCCCAGATTCAGGCCAGCTTCCCGGCCGGTGTCATCGGAAAGACGGTAGAAAACCTCAAGGAAGCGGCGGCCGGCGAGCACTACGAGACCACCGAGATGTACCCCGGCTTCGCCCAGACCGCCCAGAAGGAAGGGTTCGTCGAGATCGCCGCGGTATTCAAGACGATCGCCGTAGCCGAGAAGCGGCATGAGGACCGATACGTCAAACTGGCCAAGAACATCACCGATGGCGCCGTGTTCAAACGCCCAACGCCCGTGCGCTGGGTGTGTCGAAACTGCGGCTATGTCCACGAGGGTCCCGATGCGCCGAAGGTCTGCCCGGCCTGCGCCCACCCCCAGGCCCACTTCGAGATCGAAGCGGTCAACTACTAAGACCAGCACCCGCGTGTGCGTGCTGATCTGCGCGGCCGCGATTGCGGCAACCGGATGTGACGGCCCCCATGAGGCCAAGGAGACACCCATGAAAGAGCGAACAGGTTTGGTGACGCTGAAAGGCAATCCGGTCACGCTGCTGGGCCCGGAGATCAAAGTCGGTCAGGCGGCGCCGGACGTGGAACTGACGGCGAACGATTTGTCGACGGTCAAACTGTCGAGTTTCCAGGGTAAGGTGCGGATCATCACTTCGGTCCCCTCGCTGGACACGCCGGTCTGCGACACGGAGACCCGCCGCTTCAACGAGGCCGCGGCCAAGATGGGCGAGGACGTCGTCGTCCTGGCAGTCAGCATGGACCTGCCGTTCGCCCAGGCCCGCTGGTGCGGCGCCGCGGGCGTCAAGAACGTCAAGACGCTGTCGGACCATCGCGATGCGGCGTTCGGCACGGCGTACGGCGTGCTCATCAAGGGGCCGCGTCTGCTCGCCAGAGCGGTGTTCGTGGTGGATAAGCAAGGCGTCGTCCGCTACACCGAGCTGGTCAAGGAAGTCGCCAGCGAGCCGGACTACGAGGCGGCGCTCGCTGCCGCCCGCAAGCTGCTCTGACCTGAGCCTTTCCCGAGAGCTGATTGCTGAAGAGGAATGCAGAGATGAGACAGATCAGACCCAACGTGTTTTCCATAGGAGCCATCGACTGGGACCGCCGGCTCTTCGACGAACTGATCCCCCTGCCCGAGGGAACAACGTACAACGCGTACGTGGTCAAGGGCAGCGACAAGATCGCTCTGTTGGATACGGTCGATCCGGCTAAGAACCAGACGCTGATGGGCAACCTGGTTTCCCTGGGCATCGACAAGATCGATTACATCGTCGCGCACCACGCCGAACAGGACCATTCCGGATCGATCCCGGATATCCTGATGCTCTATCCGGGCGCCAAGGTCGTCACCAACGCCAAGTGTCGCTCGATGCTCATCGACCTGCTGCACGTCGAAGAGGATCGTTTCCTCGTCGTCGAGGACAACGCAGCGCTGCCCCTGGGCGGCAAGACGCTTCGCTTCATCTACACGCCCTGGGTCCACTGGCCCGAGACGATGTGCACGTACCTGGAAGAGGACAAGGTCCTGTTTTCGTGCGATTTCTTCGGCGCGCATCTGGCGGAGAGCAACCTGTTCGTGGCCGACGAGCCGCTCGTGCTGGAGGCCGCCAAGCGATACTACGCCGAGATCATGATGCCCTTCCGGCCGGCCATCCGCAAGAACCTCGAAAAGGTCGACGCGCTCGACGTCGAGATCATCGCTCCCAGCCACGGACCGGTTTACGACAATCCTCGATTGATCGTGGACGCCTACAAGGACTGGGTCAGCGACAACGTCAAGAATGAGGTGGTCCTCGCTTACGTCTCGATGCACGAGAGCACGCAGAAGATGGCCGAGCACCTGACCGCCGCCCTGATCGAGCGAGGGATCACGGTCCGGCCGTTCAATCTGACCGTCACCGACCTGGGCAAATTGGCCATCGCGCTGGTCGACGCTGCAACGGTCGTGCTCGGCTCGCCCACCGTCCTGACAGGCGCCCACCCCAAGGCGGCCTACGCCGCGCTCGTCGCCAACGCGCTGCGACCCAAGACGCGGTTCGCCTCGATCATCGGGTCGTTCGGCTGGGCCGGAAAAATGGCCGAGCAGCTCGCGGGTTTGATCGGGAATCTCAAGGTCGAGGTGATTCCGCCGGTCGTCGCCAAGGGCCATCCAAAGGACGAGGATTTCCTCGCACTGGACAAGCTGGCCGATGAGATTCTCGATCGGCACAAAGCGATCGGCATCGTCAAGTGACGCCGCCCTGGTCCACATCGCCGCGAATGGAGAAGAGAACCGACGGTCCTATCGAGGGGAATAGCTCGGTTGACAGGATCGTCCGGAGGCGTAAGATGGCCGAAAAGGCCCCCGGTGCGGCGCTCCGGATCGACCGCCAATCGGGCCAACGAACGTTCACACCACCGCCAGGATAAGGAGAGCACCGCATGAGCGTGACATTCAACGCCAACGAAGTCTTCGAGATGGCCGAGCAGATCGAACGCAACGGCGCCAAGTTCTATCGCGAAGCGGCGACCAAGACCGGCGGCCGCGACATGAAGGACATGTTCCTGAACATGGCCGCGATGGAGGACCGGCACCTCAAGATCTTCGAGGCCATGAGGAAGGAACTGACCGCCCAGGAGAAATCCTCGAATGTCTTCGATCCCGACAACGAGGCGACGCTGTACCTCCAGACGATGGCGGACGGCAAGGGCAGCGAAGGAATGCGGAACCCCGCGGAGAAGCTGACGGGCAGAGAAACCGCTCAGGAGTTGCTGGAGATCGCCATCGGCGCTGAGAAGAACTCGGTGCTGTTTTACGTGGGGTTGAAGGACCTGGTCAGCGCTAAGGCCGGGCGGGACAAGGTCGAGGGCATCATCCGAGAAGAGGTCCGGCACGTGGCCGATCTGAGAAAACAACTGATCGCGTTGAATGAAAGGAAGTAGTGATGAAGTACCGGTGCCTTCTCTGCGGCTACATTTACGATCCGGCCGTCGGCGATCCCGACAACGGCGTCCGGCCGGGAACCGCCTTCGCTGACCTGCCGGACGACTGGGTCTGCCCCGAATGTGGGGCCGGCAAGGACCAGTTCGAGCCGGCCGACGACTGAGGTCGGCTTCTCCCTGACCCCGCAACGATGGACTGCCGAGCCTCTGGCTCCCAGAGGCTCGGGTCCGCCACTCCCGTCGATGTCATGGGCAGGCATCGGGCTGCTTGCGGCCCGCAGGAGAACACGACAATGACGGTCCAGGACATTCACCCTTCTCTTGCCGCGATGGAAATCGTGTGCGCTGAGACCGCCGCGGCCCCGACGGCGATGGTCGTCTTCGGCGCCTCCGGCGATCTGGCGCATCGCAAGCTCCTGCCCGGTCTCGCCCAGATCCGGCACCGCGGTCTTCTGAGTGAGCATTTCTGTCTTCTGGGTTGCGGACGCACGGAGTATTCCGACGAGCAGTTCCGTCAGATGGCCCGCGAAGCCCTCGGCAAGAATGTCAAGGGCATCTCCGACGACACCGCGAGATCGTTCATCGACGGACTCTATTACCTCAGCGGCGATTACGACGATCCCGCTTTGTACCAGCGCCTCAAGGACCGGCTCGCCGAATTGAAGGCCCGGCACCGCATCGCGGGCTGCAACATCTTCTATCTGGCGGTCCCGCCGGCCCTGTACGGGCGCATCACCGAGCATCTCGGCGCCGCCGGCCTTTCGTGCAAGGACCAGCTTGAGTGCCAACAGTGCGCCCGACTGGTCGTCGAGAAGCCGTTCGGCCGGGACCTTCAGACCGCCACGGAACTGAACCAGACCCTGTACCACTGGTTCAGCGAAGAGCAGATCTACCGCATCGACCACTATCTGGGCAAGGAAACCGTCCAGAACATCATGATCTTCCGCTTCGCCAACGGCCTCTTCGAGCCGGTCTGGAACCGCAGCCATATCGACAACGTCCAGATCACCATCGCCGAGACCCTGGGCGTCGAGCACCGCGCCAGTTACTACGACCACTCCGGGGCGCTGCGCGACATGTTCCAGAACCACATGCTCCAGATGCTGGCGCTGGTGGCGATGGAGCCGCCCAGCTCGTTCGACGCCGACCGCATTCGCGACGAGAAGGCCAAGCTGCTTCGCTCGATTCGCCCGTTCGAGTTCGACGAATGGAACAGCTCGTTTGTGCGCGGGCGGTACGGCCCGGGCATCGTGAACGGCCAGCAGGTGCCGGCCTACCGCGAGGAGCGCGGCGTCGCGCCGGATTCGACCACGGAGACCTTCGTCGCTGCACGCCTCTTCGTGGACAACTGGCGATGGAAGGATGTCCCCTTCTATCTCCGCACCGGCAAACGGCTGGCCCGCAAGACCACGGAGATCGCCATCACGTTCAAGCAGGTCCCGCACTCGTTGTTCGGCTCGGTCGGCCTCGACGAGCTGCCGCCTAACGTCCTGGTGTTCCGCATCCAGCCGGAAGAGGGAATGTCACTTCACTTCCAGGCCAAGCGGCCCGGCTCGAAAATCTGTATGGGCACGCTCAACATGAGCTTCGCCTACAAAGACATCTTTCATGCGGAGATGCCCGAAGCCTATGAGCGGCTCCTGCTCGATTGCATGACCGGCGACCAGACGCTGTTCGCACGGTTCGATTCCGTGGACCTCGCCTGGCGGCTGCTGATGCCCGTCCTCGACGTCTGGCAGGCCGACCGCACTCCCCCGCCCGAGTATCCCGCCGGCAGCGAGAGTTTTCCCCAGGCCGACGCCCTGCCCGCCGCCGACGGCCGCCGCTGGCGCCGCCTCTGAGCCGGGCAATCGTCAGGCCGGATATCCGGCATCGTGGTTTCTACCGTGCGGCGTGGAGGAAGGCCTGGATGTTCTCGGTGGGGACGTCGGGGGGCATGCCGCCGCCACAGGAGAGGATGACTCGCCGTCTGTCGTTCAATGATCCAAGGGCAGCCTTCACACTCGCGGTGACGTCCTCGGGCGTGCCTTGGGCAAGCACGTCGCGGGGCGGGATGTTGCCCAGTAATGTCACCGTGTCGCCCGCGCGCTGGCGCATCTCGCCCAGCGAGTGCTCGAAGGCGAAATTGAAGAGATTCACACCGATCTCGGCCAGGTACGGCGCACAGACCAGGCCCTGCGCATCGTTGTGGAAGAACCGCACGGGCACATCGAGACAGCCGAAGACCCGCTTCAGATAGGGCAGCGCCGATTGGCGGAAGTCCGCATCGCCGAGAAAACCGACGATGTCGTCGAGGATGAAGATGCCCTCGATGGACGGGAAGCACTCCTTCTGGAGTTGCAGCCAGTCGACCGAGAAATCCGCGATCAACGTCAAAAGCTTCGCGATCGGCTCGGGGTCTGTGCGGAGCGCCATGAGGAACTCGGTCGTCCCCATCAGGAAGGTCGCGATGTTCAGCGGCCCGCGGGCGACCGCGAACCGGATGCAGTGCCCCGCTTCCTCGATCTGCGACTGCTGGAGCTTCAGCCGACGGAGGACAAAGGGCAGCAGCCCATCGGTTCTCGGGTTGGGCTTCTCGATGCTGGCAATGTCGTCGACGGAGCGGATGATCTTGTCCGCATAGGGCAGCGCGTTCTCTTCCCAGCGGCAGCGGGTTCCGAACGCCGACGGCTCGGTGCACATGCCGTACTCCGACCAGAAGCCCGGCAGGAACAGCACGTCGGGAAAGATCCGGATCGCCTTGAGGTTCGCATCGAGCCATTTGCGATCGCTGGCGTAGTAATCCAGGACGGTCTGTCCCGCCCAGCCCGGCAGCCAGGGGCTGTCGATGATAAAACCTACCGGAAGCGGATCGACGGCGTCGCCATCGAGGACCGCCAACAGCTTCTCCCACTGCTCGTTCGTCATTGTGTCACGTGTCCCAAAGGAGTCTCAGAATCTCTTGACCTCGACCTCCGCGCCCGACTGCTCGGCGGAGACGTAGGCGCTGTAGATCGTCGCGATGCAGTCGGCCGCCAGAGAGCTGTCGGTTTCCACGGGTTCGCCGTACGCGGCGGTGCGGTAGAACGCCTCGATTTCCTGCGGATAGCCCGTGAACCAGTCCTCGTCGGGCGACGGATTCGACCAGCCCTGCTTGGTGCCGATCTTCTCGACGACGTAGACGTCCTTGAAGTTCGCCTCCAGCGGGTTGTAGGTCTGCATCGCGGTGTTCGGGTTGATGTTGCAGACCGACCGGTGATTGTTGGCCGCGACCTCCAGCCAGTTGTGGATGCCGCCCAGGATGATGTCGGAGGCGAAGATCGTCGCAAGCGTGCCGTCCTCGAAGACCACGTGCATCACCGAGAAATCGTCGATGTCAAAGTAGTCGCAGCGGAGGTGGCCCTCGTCGCGGAAGTTCGGCATGCGGGTCAACGCGTGGATCCGCGCGGTGACGGATTTCGGCCGGATCGGCGCGCCGTCCCGGGCCCTGCCTTCTACGCGCTTCAGATACAGCGCCGCCGTCAGTGGGTGACAGCCCTTGCCGATCATAACGCCGCCGCCCGAGTACTTCCAGTATGCGTAGGTGCGGGCGTGCGAACCCGAATGGGCCTCTTCCCCGTGAATCCACAGGATCTGGGCGCCCGTCTTCTCGATGATCTCTCGCTCCTTCTGGATCGAAGGGGCGTAGATCCAGTTCTCCGCGTAGAGAATCTTCCCCTTGCTCCTGGCTTCCGCCTTCAGCATGCGTTCGACGCTGGCCAGCGCGCTTTTCCTCGCGGCCTTCTTGGAGAAATTCTCGCCGTTGAAATCCTCCGAGCCGTCGCCGAAGAACCCGGTCAGCGGCTTCTCCACGATCACGTATTTGTCGCGTTGCAGCGCCGCAATCGCCACCGCCTCGTGGGCCGACGCGGTGGTGCAGCAGTGGACGACGTCCACGTCGTCCAGAAGGGCCTCCAGGCTGTCGTACGCCGCGATCCCTCGCTTGTCCGCGTAGGCCTTGGCGCCTTCGAGCGCGTAGACCCCTTGGATCTCGACATTCGTGCCGTAGACTTTTCGGATCGCCTCGAAATGAAACGAAGCCGAGAATCCGGCGCCGACGATTCCGGCGCGAACGGTCTTCTTGTTCATGCAGTTCTCCTTGTTCGGCGGCGCCGCACCCGGCGGTCGCCGTTCGTCAACGATTCGCAGACCCCTGGCCGGACGCCTTCGTCGCCTCGTACTCGACAAACAGCTTCGCGATGCCCGCCTGCCGGGCGTCGCCGTCATGCACCACGACGCGATAGCGAAGCGTCAGCGGCTGGCCCTTGGGAATCTCGGTGGACTCGCCTTCGGGCCAGTACATTGGCGTGGGCGAGAAGAATCCGTAGTTCCGCGTGAACCACTTCGACGGATACCAGCGGTTGTTCGGGTTCTGGAAGATGGCCATGCCTTCGGCGACACCCTCGTAAGCGCCGCTGTAGTCGCACCAGGGCGAAGCGACGCCGAATGTCCCCTTCTCGCCGGAGTCGCCCTGGGCGTTGATCAGCGTCCCGCCGCAATCGACGCTCAGCTCGGGAACCACGCGGCCGGAAAAGAACGAGTGGTTCGTCTTGCCGATCCGGATGTCCGTCAGCGGATCGAGCGTGACCTCGAAATCGATCACGCGCAGGTCTGCGCGCGGGACCGAGATCACAATCGTCCGACGGTCGCGGATGACCGGCTCAGCGCCCGGCCGCCGCCAGAGACATTCGTCGACGAACGTCACCGATGGTCCCTCGGCGACGGTGATCTTGGGACCCTGCGAGACAATCTGGCCTCGTTCGTTCGAATCCTGCCAGTAGTTGCCGCCGTTGACCTGATCGCATCCGAAGAACAGCGAGTGATGATGCGGCCAGGGCCACGACGTCTCGGTCGTCACCGACCGGCCCGAGGCGGGACCGTTGACCGGCCAGAAGTACGGATATTTCTGGAGCGAGCCGTATTTGTAACAGGTGAAGCGTTTGCCGTCGACGTCGACGACGATGCGCATGCGGTCGGCTTCGAGCCGCGCGGTGACACGCGGCGTCTTGGACTCGTCCGCCGCCGCACAACGCGCCGCCATAGGAAGCAGACAAGCCGCCAGCAGCGCCGCCGCCACAAACCCCTGCGATCGTTTCATAGCATTCTCCCTTCCTCTGGGACGATCCACTCAATGCATCACAGATGCCACGGACTGCGCATCGTGCGCGCCATCATCCGAGTCGCCTGCTCGTCGCCGAGGAACCGCTCCTTGTCCGGGTCCCATCGCAGCTTGCGTCCCAGACGCATCGCGATGTCTCCCAACAGGCAGACCGAGCACGAGCGGTGCGCCACCTCGACGGGAGCGATGGTTTCCGCCCGCGACTTGACACAGTCGTAGAAGTTGGCCTTGTGGTTGTTGCTCACCGGCAGCTTGATCTCGTCAGGGCCGATCGTCTCTTCCAGCAGCGACTTAGGATGGGCGTCCATGAATCCCCGGCGGACATAGACCCAGCCGTCGCTGCCCTCGAAGACGATGCCCTGCTTGTTCTCCTCGTTGTCGGTGCAGATGACCCTGACGCCGTTGGCGTAGGCGGACTCGATGTGGAACCGGCCGTGCACGTCCCAGAGGCCGTCCTTGGGGAACTCCGCCCGGCCTTCGATCTCGACCGGTCCGGTGTACTCGGCGCCCATGCCCCAGTGGGCGATGTCGTTGTGGTGGCTGCCCCATCCGGTAATCATGCCGGCGCTGTAGTCGCTGATGCGCAGCCAGCCCGGGCGATCGTCGATCTTCTCGGGATGGACCCGCTTTTCGGTGTACGGGGCCCACGGGGCCGGGCCGAGCCACATGTCGTAGTCGAGCCACTCGGGCACCGGCATGACCGGCTGCGGCTCGCACCCCGGATCGATGCCGAAACCGACCCTGACGGTGTGCAGCTTGCCGACGCGGCCGTTGCGGACCAGCTCGCACGCCCTGCGGAACTGGCTCTCGGACCGCTGCTGGCTTCCGATCTGGAAGACACGGCCGCATTGGCGGACCGTATCGCTGACGATTCGCCCTTCCTCCAGCGTCAGGGATAGGGGCTTCTGGAGGAAGATGTCTTTGCCCGCCCGGGCCGCCTCGACCGTTGGGATCGCGTGCCAGTGGTCCGGCGTGACGATCTGCACCGCGTCGATGTCCGCGCGGGCCAGCAGCTCGCGGAAGTCTCCATACGTCGCGCAGCCCTGATACGAGGCCGCCCCGCTTCGCTCTTGATACCGCCTCTCGACCAGCTTCCTGGCCGCTTCGACCCGGTGGGAATCCACGTCGCAGACCGCGACGACCTGTACCTGGGGGAACCCCAGGGCCTCTCTCAGGTCGCCTGTGCCCATGCGTCCGACGCCGATGCAGCCGACTGTGATCCGCTCGCTTGGGGCCGACGCTCCGAAGACGCTGCTCGGCACGATGGTCGGCAGCGCCAGGGCGGCGCCCATAACGGCCGAATTCCTCAGGAAACTCCGCCTCGACAGATTCCGAACGCTGGACGGGGTACGATTCTTGGCGTGTGCGGGCGTTTCATTCTTCATGATCAGCTCCTCGAAATGGGCCAAGCCGCATCGGTCAAATGACACCCGAGCATAACCGGGAAACGACCCCCTGTCAACGCCGCGAAAAGGCCCCGAAACCGCTGGGGTGTGACCAGATTCTCTGGCAGGGGCCGTTGACTTGTCATGCTGAGGCGAAGCCGAAGCACCTGGGCACAGACCAGAAGGTCTCTCCCGTTCGTGGACCAGATCCTTCGCTGCGCTCACGATGACAAAGTCGGTCCAATGTTGTGCGGCAAATGGAGTTGCACCGTACCAGAAACATCAGTCACGCCCAACCGCTGTGTGTGCGCCTCTTGGCGCAGCGCTCATTCCAGGCACAGAGAGCCGTGTGCGGCAATGTGATCGTCTTTTTGCCGTGAATCTGCGTCGCTGTCTGTGGTATGATACCGGCTGTTCGCGCGGGATCAGACCCTGCTCGAATCGGTGGAAATGCCGCCTCTTTTGGAGAAGACACGATGAACACCACTCAGAATCGAAGAGAATTCCTTCAGATCGCCTCGCTGGGCGCGGCCGCCTCGCTGACAGGTCTGGGCTGTTCGCAGGCCGGCGTCGCCCAAGCCGGGAATCGCAGCAGCCGCAAGCCCAAGTTCCACTTGGGCATGGCCTCGTATACGCTGCGCAAGTTCGACCTGGACCAGACCCTGAAGATGACCAAACGGGTCGGCCTGGATTACATCGCATTCAAGAGCTTCCATCTGGCGCTGGACAGCCGTCCCGAGCAGATCAAGGAGGTCGTCGCGAAGGTCGAAGACGCGGGGCTGAAGCTCTACGGCGGCGGCGTGATCTACATGAACAACGAGGCCGAGGCCCGGCAGGCCTTCGCCTACGCCCAGGCCGCGGGCATGAAGGTCATCATCGGCGTGCCGCAGTACAACCTGCTGCCGCTGGTCAACGACCTCGTCAAGCAGTACGATATCCAGGTCGCAATCCACAACCACGGCCCCGGCGACAAGGTGTATCCGCTGCCCGAGACGGCCTACGAGAAGGTCAAAAACCTCGACAAGCGAATCGGCCTGTGCAACGACATCGGCCATACGATGCGCTCGGGCGTGGATCCGTCGGAGTCGGCTCGCAAGTATGCCGACCGGCTGCTCGACGTCCACATCAAGGACGTAACCGCCGCCACGGCCAAAGGCAGCACGTGCGAGGTCGGTCGCGGCGTGATCGATATCCCAAAGTTTGTCCGGACGCTGGTCGATATCGACTACGCCGGGATCGTCGCCTTCGAATACGAGAAGGACGAGAACGACCCGATGCCCGGTCTGGCCGAGTCGGTCGGTTACGTTCGAGGCGTCATGGCTTCGCTCTGACGGCATGCCTATGCCGGCCACAGGAGGTGGTCCCTCATGCCGTACAACATTCGAATCGTCAGCACATATCCGCCCCGCCGGTGCGGGATCGGGACGTTCTCGCGCGATCTGGCGACGGCGCTGGCGCATTTCACGTCCGAGGTCGGCCACATCCGCATCGCGGCCATCGACAATGGACTCGGGCCTTACGACATCCCCGTCGATCTCGTCATCGAGCAGTACAATCCCCGGTCGTGGCACGACACGATCGTTCATATCTGCACGCGGGCGGCCGAGGCCAGGAACCCGACCGTGGTCGTGTTGCAGCACGAGTTCGGGCTGGACCCCGATGCGCAGGGCAACGACGGCCAGGGCGCCAATTTCGTCCAGATGGCCCAGGCCTTCCGCGATCGCGGGCTGGACACGCTGGTCTACCTTCACACCGTGCTCGACGAGCCCGACGCCCACCAGCGGCAGATCATCCGGGACCTGGCCGAGTACAGTGACGGCCTGATCGTCACCACCGAAAGCGCGATCCAGATTCTCGAATCCGAGACCTATGGAATCCCCCACATCAAGCTCAAGCACATCGACCATGGCATCCGGATGCAGAATCCGTCGCAGTTCAACCGCCTGGCCATCAAGCAGGAGTATGGGCTGGAGAACCGCTTTCTGATCACCACGCTGGGTCTTCTGTCGCCCGACAAGGGCGTGCCATACGGAATCCGCGCCTACGGCCGGTTCCTTCAGGAATCCTGCACGGAGGCGCAGCGAAAGCAGATCGTCTACCTCATTGCGGGCCAAGCCCATCCGGAATTCGTCAAGGCCGACGGCGGCCTGCCTTACCGCCAGTTCATGGACACGATCCGACAGGCCCTCGACGAGGCGCATGTCACCTGGTGCAAGGTCAAGGAACTGGGCGCCGCCAACTTCGCCGACTACGACGTCGTCTTTCTCGACACGTTTCTCGACGAGCACACGCTGCTGACACTCTACGGCGCCACGAACGTGATGCTCCTGCCGTATCTGAACATGCAGCAGATCTCCAGCGGAATCCTGGCCGACACGCTCGGCTCGGGCCGCATCGCCATCACGACGAAGTTTCGCTACGCCCGCGAGCTGATCCACTCGAACAAGAAGTGCCCGGAGGGCCTGATCATCGGCCGGTTCGCGCGAGGCATTCTCGTCGATCCGGGCGAGCCGGCCATCGAGCAGATCGCCCAGGCCCTCGACTATCTGGTCTTCAACGAGCCCAAGCGATTCATGATGGAGCGGCAGGCCCACCAGAGAGGCTACCAGATGCGGTGGAACAACAGCGCCTGGGCCTTGCTGCAATACATTGACTTCATCCGGGACCAGAAGGAGATCGTCACCGGCCGGGGACTGAAGTTCACCCGCGAGAAACCATCGAAGCTGGACGTGCACAAGTACCGTCGGGTCCCGGTGACCGACGTTGTCGAGGCCGTCACGCCGGAACTCAAGACCGGCAAACCATCGTAAGGCAAGCAGGATTGCATACGGGTGGCAGTCAAGTTGGTGTGCAGTGCACACCCTACACTTGTATCACAGCCTCACGAGCTTTCCGGTGCGGGCGGATTCGTAGATCGCCAGAATCACCTGGACCGCCTTGCGGGCCTCGGGACCGTCGATCCAGAAGTGCTCGCCGCTTTCGAGCGCATCGAGAAACGCCTGGAAGTTCCGGCGGTGGTTCTCGTAGCTGATGGCCGCCGGATCGGCAACGCCGCCACCGCCTTCGATCTTCATGAACTGCTTGCGAACCTCGATATCGTCGGGGTGCTTGTCCGCGAACTCCCACAGCGTGATGCTGTTCTCGACGTTGACCGCGGTGCCTCGGGTCCCGGTGATCTCGAAGCGCCGGTACTGGCCGGGGAACGAGGACGTGGTTCCATAAATGATGCCCAACGCGCCACTCGCGTAGCGAAGGACCGCCGCCGCGGTGTCCTCGGCCTCCATTTTGTGGCCGAGCGTCGCGGCGTACGCCTGCACCGATTCGATCGGCGGCATCAGGTCGCACAGCATGTCGATCATGTGGATCGACTGGTTCATCAAGGCCCCGCCGCCGTCGAGCTTCCAGGTTCCGTGCCAGGAATCCTTGTAGTATTCGTCGGTCCGCCACCAGGGGACATAGACGCCGGCGTAGGTGATGGTCCCGAACCGCCCCGCGCGGATCGCGTCGCGCAGCGGCAGCATGAGATTGTTGAAGCGATAGGGGAAGATGCCGCCGAGGCGCGTTCCGGCTTTGGCGTGGGCGTCGATCATCGCGTCGATCCGCTCCAACGTGATCTCCAGCGGCTTCTCGCACAGCACGTGCTTGCCCGCGCGGGCCGCCGCGATCGTCGGCTCCATGTGCAGGCCGCTCGGCGTCGCAATGGTGACGATGTCCACGTCCTTGCTCTGGACCATCGCCTCGTAGCTGTCGAAGGCCCGGGCGCCGTACTTGTCCGCCAGCTTCTTCGCCCGGTCGAAGATCTTGTCGCAGCAAGCGGTGAACTTCGCGTTCGGAATGTCGCCGATGGCCCTGGCGTGAAAATCCGCGATCAGTCCCGATCCCACGATGCCAAAATTCCACGTCTTCATCGCAATCTCCGTCTGTGCAAGGAATCAGTCACACGCCAGGCCGACCTCGTCGGCCAGCTCCCGAACGGCCGCGATGGCCTTGGAGAACAGCTCGGGCCCGGTCGAGCCGCCAAACTGCCCGCCCGTCTTGAGGTGCGGCTCCATCGTCATGCAGCCATCGTAGTTCACCGCCGCCAGCGCAGCCAGCAGTTCCTTGATCTGCCCATCGCCCTGTCCCGGGAGGCTGCCGATGTCCGCCGAACCGAGCTTCCAGTCCTTGATATGGACGTGCACCACGTAGGGCTTCATCACCGGCCAGCAGACCTCGACGTTGTTGGTAATCTTCTCGCTCCAGACGAAATTGGCGGGGTCGTAGGCCAGCCGCAGCCGCTCCGAGCCGATGGTCTCGACCAGGTCCGCGCAATTTTCCGCCGTGTGCCCGTAGATGTGCGCCTCGTTCTCGTGCACCATCGTCACATCGGTGCCCTCGATCACCTGCACCTTGGCGGCCATGCGTTCCATCACCTGATCGCGACAGTCGTCGATGTCCTTGCCTTGCGGCGCGTAGTAGCTGAACATCCGAATGAACGGCGTTTCGAAGAAGTGCGCCAGCTCGACCGCGTGCTTGAACTTGTCGAGGTGCGGCTCGAACGGCTCGTCCAGACGGACCTTGCCGATCGGAGAGCCGATCGCGCTGACCTTCAGCCCGTGATCGCGAATCATCTTCCGCGCTTCCTTCAGCTCCGACCGGTTCAGGTCCATGATGTTCTTGCGATTGATAAACCGCGGCTCGATGTACCCGACCTTCTCCTTCGCCAGGAACTCCACCTGGCCACGAAAGTCTTCCGTCACTTCGTCGGCAAAAGCGCTCAGTTTGGCCATGTTCAGCTTCTCCCACATTCATTTCAGGGACGGTGTCACTTCGAAAAACCTGCGGCTCTGGCGGGCAGTTGGCGCTCGATCTCGTCGAGCCGGTAGCCGAACCCCGGGCCGCTCAGCGTGGACAGGTCCACGTGTCCATCGCGCCGGCGGTAGAGTCCCGGATGGACGGCCTCTTCCGGCGCCGAGGCAGCCGGATAGAACTGCATCGCGTTGGTCTCGACCCCCATGATCGTGCCGGCGTGGGCCGCCAGCCGGCAGTGCGGAATCTGCGCCAGCATCGGGTTGGTCAGGTCCTGAACCATGAGCGTCATGCCGTGGGCCTTCGCCCAGCACAGGCTCAGCAGCGCGCCGGTCTGCGTCTTGCACGTCTTCAGCGCCACCCCTGTCCAGCCCAGCTCGCGTCCCAGCCGGATCAGCCGCCAGTCGTGGGCGCTCTCGTCCATGAACAGGGGCTTGCGGGCCGAGACGCTGTGCACATCGATCCGGTTCGCCTCCAGGTCGTATGGGAACGGCTGTTCGACGTAGAGGATCATCTGGTAGATGTGCGGCTGCTCCCACATCAGCTTGTCCAGAATCGCGCTGACGTAGTCCGGCTCGGTCACCGTACAGTTGAAGTCGCTCGTCAGCCAGATTGCGCCGTTCTCGATGGCGATCTCTCCGACGCTCACCAGCCGCTCGAAGTCCCACTCGGCGTCGTCGCCTCGCAGCTTGACCTTCAGGCAGCTCAAGCCGTCGCGCCCGATCCAGTCGCTCAGCAGAACCGGATAGCCGTCGTCAGGCTCGGCGCCCGTCAGCTCCGAGCTGTCGAGCAGGTCCTTGCCCCCGACCAGGTGCCAGGCGGGCAGGACCAATGGCGCCGGGCAGATCAGGAAATCGGCCGGATACTTGCCAGCAAACGAAACATTGCTGCCCGCCGCCGGCTCCAGGAAATGCGACAGATCAGCGTTCATGAACTCGGCATTATAGGTCGTGTAGACGTCACGCCCGAGCAGCTTGCCGTAAGCGTCGTGCAGCGCGATGTCGAAGGCCGAGCAGCAGACCAAGGCCGCCAGCCAGGGCATCGGCTCGGCATTCGCCCCCCGTTCGGCGTTGAACCGCTCCAGCAGCCCGCCCAAGACGGATTCGGTGAACCGATGGCCCAGTTCGAGCGGATGCCCTTCCTCGGAGAAATCGGCCCAGGCCTGTGCCAGGACCAGGCAGAACCGCTGCATGGCATCACAGCGTTCCTGGTAGCTCAGGCGGCTGGGCCAGACCCACTGCACGCTCAGCGGCGTCTCGCCCCAGCCTTCGGCGCGCCGTCCCCGTCGGTCGGTTGCGCCCATGCAGACCCGCGCGCAGATCACCGAGGTCAGCGTTTCCGGGCCGAACTTCAGCGGCACCCGCGTCTGGACCGGGAGGAAATACAGATCCGTCGATATCGTGCGGAGATCCGCCTCCATACCACCTCGTTCATCTGACAGGACCGTCGTCGAAGTCGCCATAGCGGCGCCAGTGAAGGTTTATAGGCACAGCCGCACCCTGTCAACCCAAACTTGGCTCCGGCCGCAGCAGGGTGGCCGCCTGAAAACGCAACGTAGGGGCGAGGCATGCCTCGCCCCTACCAGCGCACAGCGTGCCGAAACGCCCGCCCGGACCGCTGTTTTTGGCGCTTGCGTTGCGATTCGGAACCCCTATAATCGCAGGAGGTTTGTCTATGGGAGGCACCGCTTGTCAGGCACATAGAGCTGGCAGAAGTATTCACCCAACGGACTTCGTCCACAGCAGAGTCGAATGGAAAGGAGCAGGTATGGCAATCAACCGCAAGTTGAGAATGGGTTTGGTTGGCGGAGGCCCTGGGGCTTTCATCGGTGAGGTGCATCGCAAAGCCTCCCGTCTGGATGGGGAAATCGAGCTGGTGGCCGGAGCGTTCGACATCGATCCCAAGAAGTCACAGCAGATGGGCAAGCAGCTCTACCTGGACCCCAAGCGCGTCTACAACACCTACCAGGACATGCTCAAGGCCGAGTCGGCTCTGCCGGAAGGCGAACGGATCGACTTCGTGGCCGTGACCACGCCGAACAACTGGCACTTCCCCATCGCGCGCGACGCACTCAAGGCGGGATTCCACGTCATGTGCGAAAAGCCCATGACCCTGACCAGCAAGGAGGCCAAGGAACTCCAGAAGCTGGTCGCCAAGAAGGGTCTGGTCTTCGGCCTGATGCACAACTATACCGGCTATCCCATGGTCAAGCTCGCGCGCGACATGGTTAAGAAGAACGACGTGGGCAAGATCCGCAAGGTCGTCGTGCAATATCCGCAGGGCTGGCTGGCGACCGCCATTGAGAAGACCGGGCAGATGCAGGCGAGCTGGCGGACCGATCCGAAGCAGAGCGGCGCCGGCGGCTGCGTCGGTGACATCGGGACGCACGCGGCCAACCTGGCCGAGTACATCACCGGCCTGAAGATCACGGACATCTGCGCCGAGCTGACGACGTTCGTGCCGGGCCGGGCGCTCGACGACGACTGCAACTGTCTGCTCAAGCTCGAAGGCGGCGCCAAGGGCTTGCTGCACGCCAGCCAGATCGCGCACGGTGAAGAGAACAACCTCGCCATCTGGGTCCACGGCGAGAAGGCGAGCCTCGAATGGCACCAGGAGCATCCGAATTACCTGTACGTCCGCCGTCCGAGCCAGCCCGAAGAGGTCTGGAAGCGGGGCAACGATTACGTCGCGGCCTACAGCGCCGCGGCCGCCCGCAACAGCCGCATCCCCTCCGGCCATCCGGAAGCCTTCCTCGAAGCCTTCGCCAACAACTATCGCAACTTCGCAGAGACCGTCAAGAGCGCCATCGAAGGCAAGAAGCCCGATCCGCTGGCCACCGACTTCCCGGGCGTCAACGAAGGCCTGCGCGGCATGCTCTTTATCGAGACCGTTGTCGCCAGCAGCAAGAGCAAACAGAAATGGACCCCCATGAAGAAATAGCACATCCGGCTATCTGCCTTGAGCCGACCCCATCGTTCGACGCATCCGAATCCGGGTGCGTCGAACGATGATCGCTCCGGGCCAAATCAACCTGCCGCGAGTCGCGTTCGAGTTCGCGGAGGAGGGGTGTATTCCAATCGCAGCCATTAGGAGCATCACCATGGACAATCACCATTCCGTGTCACGCCGTCGCTTCCTCGGGACCGCCGCGGTGGCGGCCATGACCGCCTCCGCCATGTCCTCCGGGGCCAAGGCCGCCCAGACGAACAAGAAGTTCAAACTCAAGTATGCCCCGAGCCTCGGCGCGTTCCAGGCCCACGCGGGCAAGGACCCGATCGATCAGATCAAGTTCATGGCCGACGAGGGCTTCACCGCCATGTTCGACAACGGCCTGATGGGCCGCCCGGCGGAACTCCAGGAGCAGATCGCCAAGGAGATGGACCGGCTCGGCATGACTCTGGGACCGTACGTCATGTACGCCGAATTCGGCAAGCCCACTTTCGTCACCAACGACAAGGAATTCCAGACCTCCATCGTCAACCGCACGAAAGAGGCGGTCGAGGTCGCCCAGCGCACGGGCGCCAAGTGGACCCTGATTGCGCCGGGCTGCATCAGCCAGCGCATGGAAGTGGATTACCAGACCGCCAACCTGATCGACAACGTCCGGCGCTGCGTCGAGATCGCCGAGCCGGCCGGCCTGGTGATCGTGCTGGAGCCGCTGAACTGGTGGGCCAATCACCCGGGGCTGTTCCTCCAGAAGATCCCGCAGGCCTACATGGTCTGCCGGGCGGTCAACAGCCCTTCGTGCAAGATCGTCGACGATCTGTACCATCAGCAGATCAGCGAAGGCAACCTGATTCCGAACATCGACATGGCCTGGAGCGAGATCGGCGCCTTCCACCTCGGCGACAACCCCGGCCGCAACGAGCCCGGCACCGGCGAAATCAACTACAAGAACATTTTCCGACACATCTACCGCAAGGGTTATCAAGGCGTACTGTGCATGGAGCACGGCAAGAGCAAAGGCGGCAAGGAAGGCGAACGAGCCGTGATCGACGCCTATCGCGCCTGCGACGATTTCGAGGTCTGATTCCTCGATCGACGGCGGCCGATACGCCCATATCCGTTGTACGAAAGGAACAGTGTATGAATCACCATCTGACCGACAATCTAAAGAACCTCTCGCGTCGGCACTTCATCAAGAGCTCGGCCGCGGGCATGGCCGTCGCCCTGGCCGGCAAGAACGTGCTGTTCGCGGCCCAGGCGAGGAAGAAATTCCGCGTGGGCCTGATCGGCTGCGGCGGCCGGGGCACCGGGGCCCTGGAGAACTGCTTCGAGGCCGCCGGCATTCTGGACGTCGACCTCGAGGTCGTCGCGACCGCCGACTGGTTCAAGGACCGGGCCGTTGCGGCGGGCAAGAAGTACAACGTGCCCGAATCGCACTGCTTCGCCGGCGCCGACGGCTACAAGAAGCTGCTGGACACCAATGTCGAGGTCGTCCTGATGGCGACATCGCCGAACTTCCGGCCGGTGCACTTCGACGCCGCGATTCGCGCGGGCAAGCACGTGTTCATGGAAAAGCCCGTGGCGGTGGACCCCCCGGGTGGTCGCAAGATCATCGCGGCCGGCGAGCTGGCCAAGCAGAAGGGGCTGGCCGTCGTGGCCGGAACGCAACGCCGCCATCAGGCCGGCTATCAGCGCATCAAATACGCGCTGGAGCGCGGCGCGATCGGCGAGGTTGCCGGCGGCGCGGTCTGGTGGTGCGGCGGCGCGCTGTGGTACCAGACCAGGAAACCCAATGAGAGCGACGCCGACTATATGGTCCGCAACTGGGTCAGCTTCACGGAGATGTCGGGCGACCACATCGTCGAGCAGCACGTCCACAACCTTGACGTCGCCAACTGGTACATCGGCCGCACGCCAACGTCCGCCTTGGGCTTCGGCGGCCGCGCCCGTCGAAAGACCGGCAATCAGTTCGATTTCTTCAGCGTCGACCTTGATTACGGCGACGGCCTCCGCATCCACAGCATGTGCCGCCAAATCAACGGAACCGACGGCAGCGTTCGCGAGTTCTTCCGCGGCACCCAAGGGGAAACCTGGGGCGGCGGCGGACTGAAGGCGGCCAAGGAGATCGTCGTCCCTGAGTTTCCCGACCGCAACCCCTACGTGCAGGAGCACGTCAACATGCTCCAGAGCATCCTGAGCGGCAACCCCATCAACGAGGCGCACGACGTCGCGACCTCGACCCTGACCGCGATCATGAGCCGCATCTCCACCTACACCGGCAAGCTCGTTCGCTGGAAAGACGTTCTGGAGAATGAGAGTTCGCCCTACTACAATCTCACTCTCAAACCGACGGCGGAAGACTTCGAGAAGGGCGAAGTGGTCGCGCCGCCGGACGATATCGCGGCCGTGCCAGGCCAGGATTAGTCACACGCGGAATCGAGCAGGCAGTCCGCTCTGTCTGCCAATGCCCAAATGAAAAGAAGTCGCGTCTTTCCGGGACGCGACTTCTTTTTCAGCACGATAGAAACGCAAATCCCGGTCGGGCGAAGGGATTCGCGTCCGCCGTCTCTAATCGAGGGGAACAATCTCGGAGAATTCGACGAACGCCCTGCCGGTCGGCTGGTGCGGCTGAATCTCTCCGACCAGACCCACCTTGCGCCCGACGAATTTGTCCACGTCCAGCCCCGCCGCAGCACCCGTCGGCGAGACAAAGCAGACCGTCTTGCCCGAATCGTCGAGCAAACGGTATCGCCTGGCCTGCCCGGCCGCGGGGGCATAGATGCTCGTGTTCTCCAGCTTTCCGATAACCGCGAAGCGGCCCAGGTCCTCGATCTGCGCCAGCCGCACCTGGCGCGCTTCGCCGATCTTCTCGTTGAGCTTTTCCCGCTCTTTGCTCTGCAGCTCCACTTCTCTGGCGACGGTGCCGGCCAGCTCAAACCGCTCGACCTGCTTGAGGGTGAAGTCCGCATAGCGAGCCGCACGTCCGCCCCCCTTGTTCTCCGCGATGACCTTGAGCTTCTCCTTGATCTCGGCGTAGTCCTGCTGCGACATCGGCTTGTTGCGTTCCTCTTTGACGAGCTTGCTCAGAGCGTAGTACGTATCGAGCAGATCGGACTCCGTGCGAATCTCCTGCGGCGTGGGCGGCGTCTCGACGGGTGTGTTGGGCCCCGTGACGATATCCATGGGCGTCGCCCCCAGCGGCGAGCGGACCGGCTGGAGGAACTGCGTGCTGACCCACAGATACGCCCCTTCCGGCGGCGCGATCTTGTAGTAGTCGTCCTTCTCCTCGCTCAGGAGCCTGACGTTCTGCCCGCGATTGAGAACGACCTGCTTGCTCGTCGAATGGATAGGCTCGACGTAGTCGCTGCCGGCGTACACGCCCACGTTGTCGCCCGTGATGATGCCTTCCGTCGGGTTCTCCATGTTGATGCTGACGTACTGCATCGCCACCCAGGAGAAACAGCCCGGCGGCGGAACGATGCAGGACCAGCCCTGCTGGCTCTTGAGGACCTGGACGCGGTCGCCCCGGTAGAGCTTGCCGCAGTGATAGAAATTGGTCCCGGGACCGGAGCGAACGTGCACATCGTTGCCGATCACCTCGGCCACCGACGGCCCTTCCGGCAGGGCGGCGGCCCTGGCCATCTCCGTGGTCACCGCCAGGTTCGCATCCTGCTGGGCCCACGCCGCACCCGGCAGACTCATCGCCGCGATCGACAACACGGTAAGCGAGAATGGCCCCCAAAATGCTATGCGTACCACACGCCTTTGTGATTTCACGCGAGCTTGCATCCTACTTGCCTCCTTTTCAGAATTCCCTTCGATGCATCAGAAACGGCCCGCTGGCAGGTCGATCCTTCATCCTAAGCGTGTAAAGCTACCGCCTCTGGGCGGTCTTGTCAAGCCTCAAGTCAGCGCGATTACCCGTTTTGGCTTGGGGTCAGGGCCTCCTGTCAGTCGTGTGTGGCAGCCTCAAAGCGTAGTGAAACGGAGCTTTGGGGATGGCGATGTGGGCCTGCAGATACGGTGCGCCAGGCCATTGCCCATCAAACCATCCCCAAACGCAGGGCGTTTGAGGCTGCCACCAAACGGGCAATCGCGTCTCAAGTCCGGACACCGGCGCACGGACCGAAAAAGTCCCGGCCGTCAGCTCTGGAGCTTCGCCAGCTCCTCCCGGCACATCCGGAGCTGGGCCGGGTCCGAGAGCCTCTCGACGGCGCGTTGCAGGTGTTCGATCGCCTCCTTCGGCCGGCTCAGATACCGGCTGAACAGCAGGCCCAGCATCAGCTCCACCTGCTCGGCGTGCTGATAATTGCCGTAGTGGGCCAGAAACTGGCTGTAGGCCCAGGCCGCCTCGGAGGCCCGCTGGCTGCTGGCCAACTGGTTGGCGATGTCCAGCAGATGCTGGCGCGGCAACACCTGATCGCTGTCGACGTTCATCAACTGGACGTAGAGGTCGGCCGCCCCCGCCAGATTGTGCTCGTCCAGCCGCTTGACAATGGCGCTGCGAAGATCGCGAACGTCCTGCTCCTTCTGCATCTGGGCGACCGTCTTGCCCACCTCGACCGCCTCGACGGGCCGGCGGGCCCCGGTCCCGGAGAACGGATCGTAGCCGCCGGCCACCACATCTCGGTACCGGCGGCGGCGATTCCATCGCTTGATCATGGTCCAGAGATCCAGTCCATCCGTGCTCACCAAACGGACCGCCAGCAGAAGCAGCGTCATCACGATGCCAAAGGCGTACCCCGCCAGATGCGCATCGTACGCGATGCTGCCCTGGCCCCGCGCCAGGATGTTGTCCAGGAAGATCATCTTCAGCACAATGAAGTACAGCGCAGGCACCTCGACCGTCCCGATGAAGAAGAACCAGTAAACGATGGTCAGAAGCGACTGCGGGAACAGAACGAGGTAAGCCCCTGTCACCGCCGCGACGGCGCCGCTGGCCCCCAGCGTTGGCACTGGCACCGCCGCGTGGAAAAGGGCTTGGCCAAACCCGCTGACCACCGCGCCGCAGATGTAAAACGCGATGTAGGCCAGATTGCCGAGCTTGTCGTTGACGTTCTTGCCGAAGAGATAGAGGAAGAACATGTTGGCCAGAATGTGCCAGAAATCGGCATGGAGAAAGGCGTACGTCACGAACGTCCACCAGGGCGAGAATCCGGGCACGAGCATGAGGTCTTCGACCCAGAGCCGGTAGACGAGTTGCCCGTTGAGGGGATGGACCGTGAACTCCAGCGTGAAGATAATGACGTTCAGCACGATCAGCGCGTAGTTGGCATACGGCGTGCGTCGCGGCTGGATGTTCACCCGAATCGGCAACAGCATAGTAGAGACTATTCTATAGAGGATTAGAGAGTCTTATCGGAACAGGCAGACAGTCTAATGCCCCGGCGGGGTTTGGGCAAGGCAGAAAAAAAGGACGGCCGGCGCCGTCCTCCTCGTGGAAATGAATCTTGAAGAAAAGTCGTTTTCCCCTCACGGAAAACGTGCGGCCCGACCGTATCAGGCCACCCTCCTTCCGCATCCATCTCGCTTCTGAACAAAGTATAGCAAGCGAAGGGCGGCGGGCCAAACGCGCGGACAAAAAAACTTCCCCTGGGATTGATTTCCTGCTACTTATGTCTGCCGATCCGTAACGCCGCGACGAAGGCCGAGAATCTGCCGGAGAACCCATGAAGACCCAACCGATTCCGCAACGCGTAAAGAACATCCGCCGCCGGCTCCGCGAAAAGGGCATCGACTGCCTGATCCTGACCAAAGCCGTTGACGTCACCTACGTGACCGCCTTCCGCGGCGAGGACAGTTGGGCCGCGATCACCCCGAACGCGGTCTACCTCATCACCGACAGCCGCTACATCGAGCAGGCTCGGAAAGAATGTGTACGTACGAGCTTCGTGCAGCGGACAGGACCGATAACCCAGGCCACCGCCCAGCTCGTCAAAAGGCTCAAGAGCGACGCCGTCGCGATCGACAAGGCCGTGTCGCTGGCAGCCTGGCAGGCCCTGAAGAAGGGCCTGCGCCGCCCGCTCAAGGGCATCAGCGGCATGACCGAGGGGCTTCGCGCCGTCAAGGATGCCACGGAACTCGCCAGGATCAAGAAGGCCGCGGAACTGTCCGCCAAGGCACTGGCGAGGGCGACGGCGTTCTTCAAGCCGGGAATCTGCGAAAGCGAGCTGGGGGGAATCGTCGACCTGGAGATCCGCCGGCTGGGCTGCAAGCCGGGATTCGAGACCATCGTTGCCTTCGGGCCCAACGCTTCCCGGCCGCACCATCAGCCCGGCCCCCGAAAGCTGCGGAAGACGGACACCATCCTGATCGACTTCGGCGCTCGATTCGAGGGATACACCGCGGACATCACGCGGTGCTTCGTGTTGGGCAAGCCGAGCGCTGCGTACCGGCGCGCCTGTGAGGTCACCGCCCGGTCGCAGGCCGCCGCCATCGCCGCCGCCAGGGCGGGAGCGAAACTCCGCGACGTGGACGAAGCGGCCCGCAAGGTTGTGCGCGACAGCGGCTTTCCCGTCTATGGCTACGGCACGGGTCACGGCATCGGACTGGAAATCCACGAGGACCCGTTCCTGCGGCCCGAATCCAAAGGGACTTTGCAGGCCGGACAGATCCTCACCATCGAGCCAGGGGTCTACCTGCCGGGCAAGCTGGGCGTCCGCATCGAGGACGACATCCTGATCACCGAAAACGGCTGCCAGGTCCTCACCGGCGCCTGCCCGCACCTGCGCCTTTGATATGGACTATGATTCATCCGTGCGCCCCGTCTGTCATCCTGAACGAAGTGAAGGACCTGGGCGACGAATGAGAAGAGCGTTTCGTGCCGTGGCCAGATCCTTCGCAAGGCTCGGAGCCCGCCTTGGGCTTTTCAAAGGGATGACAAAGTCGCTTCCGCGCAGGGTTATTTCCTGATCCACATGGCCGGGCGCCTGCTACTTCGGCAGGCCTTTCCTCTGGACGGGCTTTTGGCCGTCGGGTTTGGGCACGAACATGTCCTTGGCGGTCAGGCCGCAACGACGCGCGATCATCAGGCTGTACGCCAGCTCGCCCAGGTCGTCGCTTCCGCCGTTGTTGGTCCCGAACGAGAACGTCGCGCCCGCCGCCTTGGCCTTGCGGACGAATCGCTCGCTCGGCAGACGGTACCGCGCGTTGATCTCGATCGCCACGCCGTTCTTGACCGCCGCGTCGATCACCTTCGCCATCCGCTCGTCGGTCCACAGCGCATCGTACTCATCGGCGATCGCCGCCGGCAGGAACGTCGGATTGACGTAAATGTCGATCGGCTCGTTCGTCAGAATCCCCACCGTCCGCTCGACCAGCGTGTCCATGAACGCCTGCTTGTCGCCGATCTCGACCTCGTTCGGCATCCACAGGCGCATCCGCTTGCCCGCGTCGTTCGTCCACGTCATCGAGTCCGTGAAGACGTAGTCGAACTTCGCGATGGTCTGGGGCGAGAACATCGTCACCCACTCGCGTCCCTCCGCCTGCATCGCGCAATACGCCGGCGCGCCTTCGAGCCTCTTGAGGAACGGCTCCAACGCCGCGTCGTTGGTCGTGGAAAACCCGACGCCGCAGTTCTCCGCGATGCCGAACTTGACGCCCCGCTGCTGCGACATCGCGATCGCCTCTTCGAGCGTCAGGCCGCCTTTCAGATGGACGTGATAGTCCACGATGGGGAAATCGAGAACGGGCAGCGGCTTGACGTAGATGTTCCGGTAGCGGACCGTGCTCTTAGGGTCGTGACCCTGGAGCGCGAACGTGCCGCCCCGGAGCTGCCGCCCCTCCACCGTCCAGTCGACGACTTTCTTGCCGTCGACGAAGACCGTGACATGGTTGCCCTGCACGATGATGTGCTCGGTGAACCAGACCTTGTCCTTGGCCGAGTCGGTCCGCACGTCCTGAATACCGTACAGGCTGCCGGTCTTGCGTGGGTCGGCGGCGAAGCTGTTGTTCACCTGGACCTCGAACCCCCGCCGGGGCCAGTCGGTTTCCTGATACCGCGTGTGGAAGTAAATGCCGCCGTTGGAGCCCGGCTCGGTCATCACCTCGACCTTCAGCTCGAAGTCCGTGAACTGCGCGTCCTCGACCGGCCCCGTGTAGAACAGATGGCTCCGCGCCCCGCGCGCCACGATCGCACCATCCTGAACGGTGAAGGTCCCCGTATTCTCACTGGCCTTCCAGCCCCGCAGCGTCTTGCCGTCGAACAGCCGCAACCACGCCGCATCCCCCACCTGCCCCCCCGCCGGCCCCGCCAAGGCGGCGAACGAAATCGTCATCAATACAATCGAGATTGGCCTGCTCATGGGAAACCTCCTGCAATCGGGTGTCAGTACTTCCAAGCGAGCAAAGAACCGGCGTCGCCCCCACAGGCCCAACGCCGCACCTCCATCAAACCCGATCCGCCCCCAAAACACAACCCCATCCCCGAATCGTAGGGGCGAGGCATGCCTCGTCCCACAAAGGCCTGATCCTCAACCCTGCCCGAGGGCATATATTGGTCCGTCAAAAAACCTCTTGGGGCTCAATGGCCGACCACTTGTTTCGCTTGAGCAGGTAGAGTTGGAGACACTCCTTACGTTTCCATTCCGATAGTACGATGGCCTTCGCCCTATGATGCATGGCGACTTTCTTTAGCCGCTCGGTGTCCTCTTGCGTTGGAAACCGGGCGTTGCCGCCTTTCACTTGGATTAGCACGATATCGAGGACGTCGCCCCGCTTGAGCACATCGGTCTGCATCGAATGGTTCTTCCGCACGGCCAGCAAATCGACGATACCCCTCAGACTCGCAGCCGTCGGGACCGACGAAATCCACAATATGCCATCGCACTCCCTCCGACTGATTCCAGCTAATGAGCCATGAAGTCATCGTCTTGGCCCAGCGGCAGGTTCGCGCCGCCTTTGCGGGCGCATCGTTCCGTTTGTTCGGTTCGCTACTCATCGCTCTCACTTGTCTATCACGTCGATTCGAGTTGATCTCATAGTCCTTGATCTCCACGGCAGCATTCTGCCGTTCTCGAGTCAGCCCCATGTGAGTTAGCCTTGGCCATTTCATCGTCCTTTCAATAGCCAGTTCCCCTTCTGATCGTAGTTCATTGACCGTTCATAGCCGCAGGCATTCCAAATCGAGTCAAAGGCCGGCCTGAGAATACGCTCGGCGGGAGTACTCGCATCTTCCACCTGAATCTCCGGAAGTATTAGCTCGTCCCGGTCAATAGGATGAGCAATACGGGACCACCCGCCTGGACCCGTGTCCATGAAATAGTCTTTCACGCCCAGGAGAGACAAACAGACCCAGATTGGTACATCAACACCTACTTTTGCAAGTGCAGCAAGGTATCTCCTTAGCGCCATTGTCAACTTATATTCATAGGCTTGTGACGGAATCAGCCTCTGGTTCTCTTCTCGCTCTTGGAGTAGAAGGCCATCCACTGCCTCAATGATCCCGTTGGAGAACATCTGGGTGTAGTTGAATGAGGTGCCTGTCTCACGGTCATGCTCATCATATGTGACTACCCCATCGAAGTTGAGTCGATGGCTGTACCCGCTCGCGTATATGGGCAGCAGCTCACCGAACGGCAGGCTCCCCACGTCGAACCTCTGGCCAAGTTCAAAGGACGATACACAAATCAGATGCAGGACGATTTTCGCTCCACCATACAGGGACATGGGCGTTTCTCCTACATTGATCTGTGCCAGCCTGTCATTGCGGAAGTTGCGTATCCGAACCGCCAGCGTTTCCGATTGAAGGATGGCCTTTCTCACGTCATCGACCTCATACGGATATCTCTCGCTCGAATTGCGTCCGTAGAACCGCCAATGCCCCTTGTGCTTCACAGCGTGGGGGCGAGATATGCTTCGCGGGATCTCGATTACGAACACGTACTTGCCACCCCCGGCATCAATCGGTTGAAAGTCCACTCCCCGCATCGGTGGATCAACGGCCGTCCTGAGCAAGTTCTCAAACAGTAACTTCAGTTTATCGACATTGTCGATGGCAACGGGAGCGGTAGCCTCGGGGACGCCCTTGTCCTCATCGACTCCAATAATGAGATAGCCGCCCACGGTATTTGCGAACGCGCTCGCATCACAGAGGAACTCCTTCTTACCATCATCGTTGGTCCCGTACAGGTCCCGCTTGTAGTCGAGCGTTCTGCTTTCCGGGATGCCGTTGTCAACGAGCGCCCGTATGTCCGTGAGTTGGAGATCGTGAATCGGCTTGTTGAATGGATGCATTGGAATCACTCCCTCACACTTGCACTTGTAACGTCCGGGTCAACAGCTTTGGCACCCCGCGTGGCGCACCGGAGGACGCAGGGGACAGACCGCGTTTTGCGCGGCCTGAATGACTGCGAGGCGTTGCGCGCGACAGCCAGCGGCTTTGAGACATTGGGCCGGATTGTGGGAGCCTCTCCACGCATAGCTTCCCTTCGCATATTCAGGATATAGTCTACAGAAATACCGCCCCGGCGTCAACCGTCTTCTGCGATGCAGTCACCCGTCTGGAGGTGGCGCAGAGAAGCCGTTTGCAGTGTGCCCGTGAGAGCCTGCCCCTTCAATGGCGTTCAGGGCAGGCTCTGAGCTTGTCGAAGGGGCCTATCACACACCGCTCTCAGGGAAAGTAACGCCTGACGGCGTCACTACAAGCCGCCGCACCGCCAGGGTGGAGCTTGGCGCACCATTGGCGTGGGATCGGCCACTGGAAGCCACGGAGACGAATGCTCTCCCGGCGTGATATACCCAGTTTGGCGGAGGCGTTTGCGCACGACGTCTTGCAGGCCGTGCTTGGGGCGCCACTGGCGTCTTGCGGGGTCTGCCTGCGGTCCGGGCCTTTCGGCGGGAGGGGATGCATGGTATAATGCAGTGGTCAGTAGTTGTGAGCACAGTTGGAGTTGCCTATGGCTGAGCCGCTGCAAAAAGACCAGGCCCACAAGATGGTGGATCGGATGCCGGAAGGTTCGACGTGGGAGGACCTGATCCGCGAGATCTACGTTCGCCAGGTGGTCGAGCAGGGTCTGGCCGACAGCGACGCGGGCCGGACCGCCGATGTCGCCGATGTCCGCCGAAGATACGGGCTGGATGCATGAACGTCCGCTGGACGGATACCGCACAACGTCACCTTGACGCTATCTACCGCTACATCGCCCAGGATTCGCCGGCATATGCGGAGCGGACAGTGGATCGCCTGACGCGGCGTTCACAGCAGATTGCCGAGTTCCCGCTTTCCGGGCGGATGGTGCCAGAGTATGAGAAGAGCCAGATCCGCGAAGTGATTGAGGGTCCATACCGCATCATCTACTACATCAAGCCCGATCAAATCGATGTGCTGGCCGTGATCCACGGCGCCCAGGACACCCTCCGCCAACGCTGATGGCAGGCAAGCGGCATGCCAGGCCGGCCTCAGGGGGAAACGCCCGGAGGGCAGTGTCGTGCACCACAGTAAATCTACTGTAGTAAATTTTCTGCTCATGCGGCGGGGTCTGACTTGACGATAGTGTTTATTGCTATAGATTTACTGCGATAAACGCTAAGCCGTTGCGGCTGGATCGGTTCAGAAGAGTCGAGGAGAAGCGGCATGAAGGGCCCAAAACTCGGTAGAGTGCAGTTGCGGATCATGGAGGTGCTGTGGGAGAAGGGCCAGGCCAGCGCCCGCGAGATCAGCGACGTCCTGAATCGCGGCGAACGGATCGCCCACAGCACGGTTCAGACGCTGCTGCGTCAGTTGGAGGCCAAGGGGGCCGTCTCGCACCGGCGGCAGGAGCGCACCTTCGTCTTCTATCCGCTGGTCCATCGAGCCAACGTGGCCCGGACGGAGATTCGCGGGCTGGTCGAGCGGCTCTTCGGCGGTTCGACGAGCGGCCTGATGGCGTATCTGCTCAAAGAGGAGCGCATCTCGCGCGACGAACTCGAAGAGATCAAGAGGCTGGTCGAAGCCATGGAGGAGCAGCCATGATGGACCTCGCGGCACAATACGCGGAACCGGCCGCCTGCGTGGTGGCATGGGCGATTCGCTGTCTCATTCAGTCCACGTTGCTGATCAGTCTGGGACTGGCGGCCTGTGGTTTCCTGCGCCGGCGCAGTGCAGCGTTGCGCTCTGCCGTGCTGCGTGGCGCCCTGCTCGCCATACTGATCTGCCCGATCGCCGGCAGCGCGTGCGGCCTGGACCTCTTGGACATTTCCATCCCGCAGGGAAGCCATGCTGCTTTCGCGTCGATGAGCGAGGATGGATCCGCGCCCCCGAGCGCGGACCTCGCTTGCTCTTTGCCGCGTGTCGGGGCTCGCGTGCCGGCCGAGACGGTGGACTCCGCCCCGGCGGTGCGTGACACGCCGCATTCGCGGATGCGGCCGAGTCTGCCCATGTTGTATGCTCTCCTGAGCGTCTGTTGGATAGCAGGAACGATGCTCCTGATGGGACGCATGGGATGCGACTGCCTTCGGGCGCGACAGCGGTTCGCCGGCGCCGGCCCCGCCTCGCAAGAAGCCCTCGCGCTGTGCGGCGAAATCGCCGGGAGGATGGGACTCAAAGCTCCTCGCGTCGCGGTCAGTCCTGCGGTGGCCAGCCCGCTTCTGATCGGCGTGTTCCGGCCTGCAATTCTCCTGCCCCAGGCTCACCCGGACGTGGCCGATGCGCAGGTCTTCGCGCACGAGCTGGCGCATCTGCGGCGGCGCGATTGCCTCTGGAGCCTGCTGTGCCGGCTTATCGGCGCTTTGTGTTTCTTTCAGCCGCTGTTGCGAAAGCTGGCCGGGGAGATGGAACAGACGAACGAGGAAGCTTGCGACGACATCGTCGTATCCTGTGTCGGGCAGCGGCAGGCGTATGCCTGTCGGCTGGTGGACATGGCCCAAAGGCTGGGTAACTGCCCGGCGGAGAGAATGGGGATCGGCGTCGTGCATCTGCGATCGTCGCTGGGCCGGCGCGTGCAGCGTCTGGTCAGCTCCGGCGTCAGCCACGCGGTCCGGCTGGGGCACGCGGAAACGCTGTGGGTCGCTCTGCTCGGCGGCCTGGTCGTCCTGGCGGCCGGTTCCCTGGAGATCCACGCGGCGGTCTCGGCCGAAGAGCAGGCCTCGCTCGCCGACGCAATCCTGTCTACGGAGGCCGCCGAACCGAACGTCCTGTCCCTGGCCCAAGCCCTGGCCAGTGACGACTGGAGGAAGCGCGAGCAGGCGGCGATCGCTCTGGCTCAAACGGCCGGGGCCAAGACGGCGGCGATACCGGCGTTGATCGAAGCCCTGACCGACGAGGAATGGCGCGTGCGCAAGGCGGCGGCGGTGGCACTGACGACGACAGGCCGGACGGGCGCAGACGCCGTCCCGGCTCTGATCGCCGCACTGCATGACGAGGAATGGCACGTGCGTCGCCCGGCGGCGGAGGCGCTGGCCGTCCTGGGCCCGGCCTCGAAACCCGCCGTCGGGGCGCTGAGCGACGCCCTCGGTGACGAAGAATGGCACGTCCGCCGGGCGGCGGCGATCTGTTCGGCGATTTCCGAGTAAAGGATGCCGGGAGCGGGTTTC
>CAZNSM010000011.1:0-34433 GCA_964575615.1 uncultured Pirellulales bacterium
CACAACGACAAGGCGTGGTTCCAGGCCCATCGCGCCGATTACGAGCAGTATCTGCTTGGGCCTTTGCGCGACCTGGTGACGGACCTGGGCGACTTCATGCTCGACATCGACCTGTCGATGGAGGTCTCGCCGACGGTGGGCCAGACCATCTCGCGGATTTACCGCGACACGCGGTTCAGCAGGGACAAATCGCCGCTGCGGGACTGCATGTGGATCACCTTCAAGCGCAGCCGCAAGGACTGGGCCAACTGGAGCGTGGGGTATTTTCTGGAGGTCAACGCGACGTGGTACCGCTATGGACTGGGGTTCTACGATGCAGCGCCCGATGTCATGGCGCAGTTCCGCGCACAGCTCGACGACGACCCGAAGGCGTTCCTGGAGGCCATCAACTGGTTCGAGAAGCAGGACATCTTCACGCTCGAAGGCGAGACGTACAAGCGGCCCAAAGACGACGACAAGCCCGAGCCCATCCGCACGTGGTACAACCACAAAAGCTTCTATCTGTGCTGCAACCGCAAAAACGACAAGGCCATCCGCAGCCCGCAACTGGTGGACGACCTGAAGGCCGGCTTCGGCATGACGGCCCCGCTCTACCACTACCTGCTCGACACCCTCGCCCGCGTCAAGCAACCGAGATAGTCTGCTGTTCGTAGTGGCGTCGTAAGACGCTACCCTCAGCCGCATGCCTGTAGGGGCGAATAATCATTCGCCCCTACGAACGTGCATGCTCTTCCGAGCACACTACAAACGCAGAGCGGCTATCGCTCAATCTCGATGCCGAGTTCCTTGAGCCGGGGACCTATCACGTACTCCACGTGCCCGTCGACGAACGCGACGGCGGCCTGGTCGGACGCCAGCCGGCTGTAGGCTATGGGCTTGCTGGACGGCTCCCGTACGTTGGCCGGATTGAGGCCCTTTCCTGTGTACTCGACGTTCGCGCGCACCCACACCCAAAGGCCCTCTTCACGCTTCAGGTAAGGCTCAAGCATCTCCAATGCATCGGGAAAAACGCCATCGTTGTCGCCGCCGTACAGATGGGCGGCCAGGGCCACTTGCTTGAGATGGCTCAGCACCGTCACGCGTGCCTGAATCTCGGCCTCCTGTCGAAGCTCTTCCGCCGATTTCGGCTTCGGTTCGTATCGAATGCCGAGCTCCTCCAGCCGCGATGGGTTCTCAAAGACAACGCGACAATCAAGGTACAGGACGTTGGTTCCGGCGCCGCCTTGGATCAGGGTCTTGTCGTACGCGATGGGGCGTCCCGGCCTGTCTCGCACCGTCATGCCCTTTCCCAGATAAGCGACGTTGTCATACAACCAGGAGAATCCGACTCCATATTGTCGGCGCACGTCCGTCAACTCGTCCGGTAGCTTGTCGTCGTGGTCGTTGGCATAGATCAGCAAGGTCTTGCCCAGGTCCGATAGGCGCGTCGCTGACTCCGCTCGTGTCTCCGGCGAGGGGGCGGAGGTCGTGGCAGGCACGATGGACTGCTCGGTGATCTGGCCGTCGCGGATGACGATGCGGAGGGTGGCGCGGTTGTTGGTTTCGTCGGGCTCGGCGACCAGGTTGCCGGGGTCGAGGACGACGGACACTTCGTTGGCGCCTTCGCGGAGAGCGAATTGCGAGGAGACCTCATTCCAGGTCTGGCCCGGCTCCAGGGGTCCGGCGCCGTGCATCATCGGCGTGGCGATCTCGGGGTCGCCCCGATAGAAGTAGACGGCGATCTTGGGACAGGTGGCGACACCCGGGTTTCGGATCGAAACGATGGCCGCGAAGGTGCCCAGGTCCGGATCGGCGCGCACCGTGAAATCCTCGATGGCGACGTCGCATCCGGTAACGGCGCTTCGCGCGACTTCTTTCGAATCAGCCAGCAGCTTCGACCCGGCGATCAACCGCTTGATCTGGTCGCTGTCGGGCGCCGCCAGCAAGATCACATGCAGTCCGCGTGCTTCTTTGGCCATCTCCACGGTCTGCCCTTGCCGAAGCGTCTGCTCGATCCGGTTCCAGGACATCGGCAGCAGGTCCTCATATCCGGCGGGAATCCGACCCTCGCTATCGAGGGTGAAGACCAACACAAGGATGTCGTGGGACGTGCGATGGTCCGTCCCGTTGAAGATCCTGTCGTAGGCTTCCTTGTCGTGATAGCGTCCGGTCTTGTTCCAGGTCCAGTCCTGCGTCCGCGAGTTGATCGCATCGAAGACGTTGAACCCGACCCGCGACGGACTCAGGATGAAGATGTCGGGCAGGGACGTGCGTGCTGTCTCAATGCCCAGTTTCTGGAATTCCTCGGGAGTGACGAACTCGACGGTGGCATCGAGATAGAGAGCGTTGGTGCCCTTCCCTTCGACCAGCAGAGTCCTATCGTAGGCCAGCACGCGAGCCGGATCGGCAGTGGCTTTGACGCCCTTGCCGAGGTACTGCACGTGCTCGCGACACCACGCCAACTGCCGAGCGTCCATCTGCTCCGGATAGCGTTGCCCGTATATCTCCGCAAGCTGTCGCTCCATGCTCCGTTGCGCAGGGTCCGTCGCTCTGTCCGACTGCAAGTCGTCAAGGGTATTCGGAAATGTGTCATCGTGGTCTTTGGCATAGATGACCAGGCTTCGACCGAGGGCGCGCAGCCGCCTGGCAGAGTCACGAAGGGCGGCCGGCGACGGCTTATCCGGCGCGACGCCGAGTTCCTCAAGGCGTTCGGGGCTTTCAAAGGCCACAGACGTGTCGAGGTGCAGCACGTTGGTGCCGCCGCCGCGTTCGTAGAGCATCTTGTCGTAGGCCACCGGGTCGTCCGGCTCGTTGCTCGTCGTCATGCCCCGGCCCAGGTAGGCCACGTTCTGCCGCACCCAGGCCAGGGACAAATCGCCCGCCTGATCGATCTCGTCCTGCACCTCGGCCAGCGTCTCCGGCAGCTTGTCGTCGTGATCATTGGCGTAGATCAGCAGCGCCCGGCCCAGGGCCGATAGCTGCTCGTGCGAATCCCCCACCACGCCCTCATCGGGCTTGTCCTCTTGCGCCGGCTCTGCCGACGGCTCGCCCTGGGCGGATTCTTTCGCGTGGATGACAATCTGTTTGATCTTGTCGCCTTCGAACCAGAACAGCAGACCGCGCTGGCGGTAGAAGATCTTGCTGTCCCACAATCTGCCGAGCACATTCAGCCGCCGGTAGAGAATCTGATTGTCGAAGTGTTTTTCCAGGTCCATGACCGTCTTGACGTCACGCGGTTGGCCATAGGTTTGGAAGACCTCCTGCTGCGTGGAGGCCTTGGAGATGCCCGAACGCAGGCGGCCCTCGAATCCCTTGTTCAGGCGAATCTCCGCCAGCACACCCGTCTGCCGCTTAAGCCAGAAGTCCACGCCGTAACGCGGGCCGTAGTCCAGCCACCAGCCGGTCTCCTGGCTGTTGCGCTCCTCGTAGGGCTCTCCCAGTCGTGATTTGATGAACTGGGCCGTAGTCTCGCCTACGACAATGCCGTCGAAGCCGACGCCTTCCTCGACTACCGCATGGGCGTAATCGGTCTTCTCGTTCGAATCCGTCTGCACGCGCACGTTGGTCGGTTCCCCGGGCCGCAGCGAGACGTCCTCGAACTCGGCCCACTCGTAGGGGCGGACCTGGTATTGAAATTCGCGGATCCGATCGGGCGACAGACCGTAGAATCGCGCGGTCATCTGATCCATGTTGCCCTGAGCAACGGAACCACGAGGAGCCGTATGGGTTGCGCCGCCGTTGTCGATGGCGATGATTCGCGTGGTGCGGTCCTTGATCCATTCGGCGGTGGCGACGATGCAGGCCGTGCCGGAATCGTTGAATGCGTGCGACCAGAGCACGCCCGCTCTGCCCCTGGTGCTCATGCTCTTGCCGTCATGTGTCGAAATGGTGATCCACGGCCCCGTGGCGAATCCCACGCGCAGGCTCGTCTTCTCGATTCCGGCTTCCATACTCGCCACCGCAGCGGTGCAATCGCCGAGACGCTTCCCGTCAGCGGTCAGAACGTCGCACGATCCTTCCCAACCGCCGGCCCCTTCGATCTTGTTCCAACTTATGTTCAGATCGTCCGGCCCCGTCACGCGCAGTATGAACCCATAGCGATGGTCCGCCCGACCCACATGTGACTTCTTGGCCTGCAGTGGAGGCGCAAGCGGTGACCCGTCCGGCTTCCAGCAAACGGCCTCTTGCGTTGGCCAATTGCACACGCCCAACAGTTCAGCGGTAACGCCGTTGGACAGTCGCACAATGAATTGCGGCTTCTGCGCTTGCGTCTTCGCCCTGGCCATGGGCAGCAGCGCCGCGGCGGCCAAGGCGATGGCCAGCAGGCCAGCGAAGCCTAGCTTCGCGGTTCTCGGTTTCGGTTGTGTGATCATGTGTCTAATCCTCCCTTCTAACGCCTTCCTGGACTCCGCAATCCCGATTAGACGCAGGCCGAGCGCCGGCCTGTGGAAAGTCATCTCCGCCAGATCGATCAAGGTGGCGCCGTAGCTCTCGGCCTCCGCATCGAGAGCCACGAGCACCGTCTCATCGACCGCCTGCTCGCGCAGCCGCCGCACGACGGCATTGGCCAGCCAGAGCAAGGGGTGATAGAAATACGCGACCAGCAGCAGCGTCTGCGCGAAGTTGACCCACAGGTCCGCCCGGCGGATGTGAGCCAGCTCGTGGACCAGGACCGTCCGCAGACGCTCGCCGCTGAGATTCTCCGCCAATGACGTGGGCATCAGCACGATCGGACGGAACAGGCCGCACACCGCCGGCCCCGGCGCATCGTCCGACAGCCGCAACGCCGGGCAGGACCGAAGCCGCAATCTCGCCGCGCACTGAGCCAGCACGACCGCAAGCGCATCCGACGCCGGCGTACTCCGGCGGATCAGCTTCCTGACGTACTGCACCCGCCGCAGCAGGTAGACCGAAAGAGTCACTACGCCCGCGAGCCAGCCGAGGAAGACCAGGCCCTGCCACATGATCGCCGGCCGGAAAACCGCAGGAGCCGCCGGCGCAGGAACGACGTCGGCGTGTGAGACATCCACGACCGGCGGCAAAACGACAGCAGGCTCCCGGCGAACGGGCCGGACCGCAGCAGGTGGCGCCGGCTGCTCCACAACCGGCTCGGTCTGCCCCGGAGAAACCGCCTTGTGTTCGGGCCGGTAGTAGCCGATGCCGGTCGGCAGCGACAGCGTCGGAGGCAGCAGGAGCTTGACGAACACCAGCATCCACATTGCGTAGCGGACGACCGCGCGAACGCGCGGACGCAACAACAGGTCCAGCGCCAGCAGCACCGCGATCAGGATGCTCACCTGGACGAAGATACTCCAGGCATGCGAACAGAACATCCGCCCGACGGCGTTGAGCATCTCGACTCCACTATCGATAACGCGATCCATATTCGACCTCCGCAATCTCAGGTCGTCTCGGAAAAGCTATTCCTTGTTCGTCTCGGCTTTGCGAACGAGCTGACGCAACTGCGCGGCCTCGTCACTGGAGAGCCCCTCGTGCTCGATGAGGAACTGCATCATGGGGGTCAGGGCGCCATCGAAGGCCCGCTGGAGCATCTTTCGGAACTCGGCCCGCTTGGCCTCGATGTCGCTGAGGTTCGCGCGGAACAGTTGCAGGTTGCGAATCCGCTCGACGACAAGGTAGCCCTTCTCGGCCATGCGATCCATGGTGGTCTTGACGGTGCTGTAGGCCCAGTCTTTGGTGTCGGCCAGCGCCTCCTGCACGGTTCCAGCGGTGCAAGGCTGCTGCTCCCAGACCACCTTCATAATGGTCCATTCGGCCTCGGTGAGTTCCTCCGGCCTCTTCGCCCGCCGGCCCTTCTGCTGCTTCGCTGATTCCGCCATTTCGCTGCTCCTTATTCGACACAGACCGATACTATTCGACAGAAATAGAATCCGCAAGCACAAAAACGGAATTTTGCAGAGAATTTTTCGAGGGGCGCCTCCTGCTCCGTTCATTCGTCCTATTGGTCTTATTGGTCCTATAGGACCGATAGGACCAATCCGACCTATGCCCCCCTCGGCAGGCTCGGGGCAGGCTCTGACGGACACACTGCGAACCCCATGCTATTTGACCAGGCGGGCGATGGGCTTGAATTGAGGATGCCGGGCGGTCTTGAGCAGCTCGAACAGGACCATTTCCGTGGAGGCGACGGCGGCCCCCTCGGCGGCCAGACGGGCCAGGGCGATCTGCCGGTTCGCGGCGGTCCGGGACGAGACCGCGTCGGCGACAACGGTCACGTCGTAATCCTGCGCGAGCAGGTCCATGGCGGTCTGGTAGATGCAGACGTGGGTCTCGATGCCACAGAGCACAACCTGCCTGCGGGCGAGCGTCTCGAGCTTGACGTTGAACGGCTCGTGGCCGGCGCAACTGAAGCTGGCCTTGTCGATCGGCTCGACGCCGGTCAGCAGCTCCGCGATCTGGGGCACGGTCGGCCCGAGGGCCTGCGGCACCTGCTGGCACCACAGAATGGGCATCTCCAGAATCCGAGCGGCCTGGATGAGGATGCGGGCGTTCTGGAAGAGGGTTTCTTTGTCAGCCATCAACTGGGCGAGCTTGCCCTGGATGTCGACGACGATGAGGCAGCACTGATCGATTTCGAGCATTCCGTTGCTCTCCGCGCTGGCGAGGCCGGAAGAAAGCGCCTCCGTGCGCTACTTGCCGGTCACTGCGTGTTGAGGAGGACGATTGTCAAGCTGGTCTGTACCCCGCCTTGGGGAGGGGTCTCGATCGCTTTGGTCGCCGGATCGTTCGAGGCCAATCTCGGCCTGGGAATCTCCGGCATCGCGATCGTCATGGTCTGGTCGTTTTCAAAGGGCGAGAGAATCTCCCGTCCCGGTAGAGCCTCGGCGAAGCGGTTCAGGACCACCGTACTGCGGGCCACCTCCACGCAGGCCTGGGCGCTGTCCTGGCTGATGATCTGCGCGGTCTGGCGCAGGGTCACCGGCTCGACAACGACCGGCTCGGCGAGGCGGTCCGTGTTGACCACCAGGGACGCGGATTCGAAATTCTGCCAGATCGTGCCCAGATCGGCCACGAGGCGGTCCAGCCCTTCGCGGCTGCACTCGATCTGGTAGATCCGCCGGTCGGGCAGCGTCTGCACCTGCGTAAGGCCCTTCAGGCCGTTGTCTTCGATGGCCGCTTTAAGGAATGCGTCGGCCTGGGTCAGGGCCGCGGTCCGCAATTCCAGCCGTCCGCTGAAGCCCGGGCCGCTGACCACCATCGGCGCCGCGACAGGCGGCGATAGCTCCGGCATCACCGGCGAGGGCCGAGGCGTATCGATCGCCACCGGCCCCGGCGTCCCGGGCGACACCGGCGCGACGATCTGATAGACGACCGCCCCAAGCCCCCCCATCAGGGCGATCATCGCAGCGGCCGCCACGAAACGACGAACCTTCAGGTGCCACGCCCCCGCGTGCGTCCCGGCCGAAACCGAACGCTCACTCAGAAGGCTCTGGCGTTCCAGCGACCGCTTGATTTGCTCGAGCATATCGACCGGCGCCTGTTCGGCCGGCAACGCATGGACCAGATTCTTGCAGTTCTGAAGCTGCCGCAGACGTTTGGCCACCTCGGCGTCCCGCGCCACCAGCCGCTGCACCTCCGTCTGCTGGCGGAGGCTCAGCTCGCCGTCAATGAAGCTGCAGAGCAGTTCATCGATCTGTGGGTTTGCCTTCATTTCTGCATGGCCTCCAAAATCTCTCTCAGATGGCTCCTGGCACGGCTGAGCCGGCTGCGGACGGTCCCGAGCTCGACGTTCAAAACCTCGGCGATCTCAGCGTAGTTCATGCCCTCGATATCGCGGAGCACCATCACCGCCCGCTGGGGCTCTTCGAGCTTCAGCAGGGCCGCCTTCGCCAGGTCGCACAGCTCCCGCCGCTGCGCCAGAACCGCCGGGTCGGCGGCGCTGTCGTCGCTGAGGAACTCCTTCAGCCCCTGCCTCCCCTGGCTGTCGGACTCGCTCTCTTCGGCATCCAGAGAGCGGGTCGCCATCCTGGCGTTTCTCTGACAGTAGTTCAGCGTCAGGTTGACCGCGATGCGAAAGACCCAGGTGTAAAAGCTGCTCTTTCCTTTGAACTTTTCGATGCTCTCTATGACTTTGACAAACGTCTCCTGGGTTAGTTCCGCCGCGTCGTCGGAGTTGCCACACATTTTGAGGACTACGTTGAAAATGCGGCTCTGGTACTTGAGGATCAGCCTCTCCATGGCCTCAAGATCGCCGGTCTGCGACCGCTGGACCAGCACGGAGTCATCGATGTTGATGCTTGCTGCACTCAAGGGCACCGTTTTCCTCTCATTGGACGGACCGGACGGGCGAGCCGCCCTACCGAACACCATTCTGCCGTTCATAGGGACGGCCATCATCGCAGATCGCCCCATTGGGGTCAATCGAATTCGACGCCCGTCAGCCGGCGAGTGCAGGAGACCGGCCGCAAGGGACACGTTTCCGGACGTAACCGCGTGCAGATCAGCACCGCCATGCGGTCACCTCGATGCCCTGTGAAAAAGGGCCTGTCCCGACGGGCGTCGGAACAGGCCCCTGTGAGTTGGCGTGTGGGTTCAGGACCCACCCTGTCGGCCTACGGCACAACCGTGCCGAGGAATTCCACTTCCGCGATCTGCATGAGCCCGTCGTTGTTGGCCCGAAGGGTCGGGAACAGGATCTGGTAGTACCTGTACGCGACGGTGTTCTCAAACTCGATCGGGGTGGTCGTCTTGGTATACCGCGGCCACACGGTCGCCTGGCTGAAGTCGACAATGGCGCCGGAGGCAATCAGCGTGTACGGCCCGTCGATGCTCGCATTCGAACCGTACAGCTCAAACGAGGTCGGGTCCCGGCCGTAGTCGTCGTTGGCGCTGGTGAAGGTCAGGCCCGTGACGATGGTGGAACCGACCAGCGGCGCGACCTGGAACCCGGTGGCCTGGCTGCCGCCTTTGCGGTGCAGATACTTCGTGGTCGCGTTGTCGTCGATGGCCAGTGCCGGATACTCCGCCGCAGGCCAATCGTTGTCGTTCGGAACACCTTGCACGGTGTCACCGGCGCCGGTGACATCCGCCGACATGTAGTCGAGGACCTCGGGATACAGACGGACGTCGTCGATGTAGACGACACCCTTGGCGCCGGCGCCCTCGATGCCGATGGTCAGCGAGCGAACGTTGCTCACGTTGCCGACCTGCGACAGATCGATGCTCCACAGTTGCCACGATGGACGCGCCAGGTTGATCGCCGGACCATCGTACGCGACCTTCGTGCCGTTGATCTTGACGTACAGTTGCCCGGTGTTGCCGGCAGCGCCGTAGAAGTACAGCGACAGACTTTTGACGCCGTACAGCGACCAGTTCGCTGACAGCTCCAGATCCGCCTCGGAGACGGCGGCGGAGGTGTTGTCGAAGAACAGCGGCATGGACTGCCGGCCGCCGTGAACGATGCCCTGCTCGGCAAACGGGGCGTTGATATGGCCGACGGTCGAACCGGTGTTGTTGACCCAGCCATCCAGCCAGGTGTCGAAGATGGCGCCGCCATCCTCGAGGTCGTCGGTATAGCTCTCGAAATCGTCGACGACGAGATACTCCTGGGCCGTGAAGCTCCAGAGGTCACCGGCCCAGACACTGGTGGCTTCGGCCTCGTTGACCTCGTCGACTCGCCAGTAGTAGGTGGCCCCAAGATTCAGGCCATCGGGCGTGTAGCTGCTCGCGCCGACGGTGCCGGCCAAAGCAAGCGTTTCCGGATCGGTCCCGAGATAGACCTGGTGTGAAGCAGCCTCGCGGCCGGCTCTCCAGGCCAGCGGCGCCCCTACGCTGACGTCGGTGGCGCCGTCGGCCGGCTGCGGCTCGCGGGCCTGGACCGGAACGTACGTGAAGCGAACTTCGCTCAGGCCGAACTGGCCCATCATGCCCCAGCCGCTGTTGACGGTCAGGCGGACATACTTGGCCGGGACCCCCTCGAACTCGACGGTCGTGTTCGCGGTGTACGCGGGCGAGGCCGTCGCCTTGGCGAACTCCACGTCGCCCAGAGCCGTCCAGTCGGCGCCGTTCTCGGAGTACTGCACGGTCACACCCTTGAGTCCGAAGCCGAGAATCAACTCGAACTGCACGTTGTAGTTCCAGACGGACAACTGATGGAGCTTGTAGACGCGGTCAAACTCGTACTGGATGTACAGAGGCTCATCGGCAGGAGCGCCGGCCAGCCACATATCGCCACTGACGGTCGAGTGCTGATCGGCGTCATTGAGACCCGAGCCATTGACGGTGTTCTGCGGCCCGGATGCGTCCTCCGAGACGCCGTTGCTGGTGGCGATGACGTTCGCGATTGCGTAGGCGAACGGCTCGGTCGTGAAGCTCCAGACCTCGCCCTTGAAAACCGTGTTGTCGGGAGCGGCGTTGACCTCGTCGACGCGCCAGTAATAGGTTGTCTCGAAATCGAGCCTGCCCGGCGGATCGTAACTGGTCGCGGCCTGAGCCTGGCTGGCGAGCAGCCCCACCGGATTGCTGCGGCTGGCGGTGTTGACATCGTCGAAGGCTGTTCCAAAATACACGTCGTGGGTCGCGGCGTACTCGCCCGCATCCCAGCCCAGGACCACGTCGCGCGGAATGTCGGTCGCTTCATTCGCCGGCGCTGGATCGGACGCCAGTTCCAGACCGGGACCGCGCCCCGTCATGGCCAGTTGTATCTCGTCGAGCGTCAGCGCGTGGTCGTAAAGGCGGAAGTCATCGATCATGCCCTGATACCAGCCTTCGGCAAGGCTGGGCTTGGTGCCGATGGTGAATTTGGTGACGCCTTCCATGGTGTTCGTCATGCCGGTTCCACTGTGCCAGAGTACGCCGTTGATATAGACCTGCTGATCGCCCGTGTCGGCGTTCTTGAGGAAGGTCCAGAAGGTCCAGGTGCCCTCATAGTCCGCAGCGTCGGCGGCCTTTTCAATCCGGTTGTAACCGGGCCCACCGGTGTCGAAATACACGTTGCCGTTGCTCCAGGGCACGTGGGCGCTCATCCGGCGTGCCTCATTGTTGGCCGGATCGGAAAAGGCTCCGAAGATGAAGTTGGCCTGAGGTTGCTGGTCCGGATTGCCGTAGGCCCAGAACGACACGGTGGCCTGCCGCACGATCGTGGACCACGATTCGGGGGGCACATCCACATACGACGCACCCTCGAAATTCAGGGCGCCCCCGTAGTGGCCGGCGACCCAGAGGGGATTGGTGATGGTGCCGTGGTACCCCTTGCCGGAACTGTCCTTGGCGATCGCACCGGACCCATCATCGAACTTCCACCAGCCCACCAGAGCGGCATCGGACACGCTCGCCAGGGCCAGCCCCGCGATGAAAACCAGGGGCATCAGTGTACGGACTTTTCTGTACATGGCGATCCTCCTTCAAGTAGAACGACTAAACTACACTATATCTGCGCGTCGGCTACATGCCGGAACGGCTTCCCCCCGGGTCTTCCCTGCGTGCGAATCGATGGAGACTTGCGCCGTCACCTCCTTCCCGTAGAGAACCTGCGTCCTGAAGAAAATGGGTGTACTAAGTCTGCGATGCGAGAAGTTTCCGCACCCAACGCCCCGGCTCTGCTGTGCATGTGGCAGAACACCTTGCGTCAGGACCTCCAGCCGAGAGGCAACGCGCCCATGGCCCCGGCCGGGCACGTTCCGATAACACGTCCATCCGATCCCGTATTCATAGCACACCGGGGCCGCGCAAACAAGCGGATTCTGCGCTGTGCCCGCCTTTTCCATCGGCTCGACGACCACTCGCCTTCACGTTGCGCTGCCCGATTCGCGTTCCCAATCCGACCGGCGGGGATTCCTCCTTGCGACCGGCCCGCCAACCCACTATGGTGGAAATATGTCGTTTCCCTGATCGAATCAGGCTGAACCCGGGGGGATGGGTGGATCGCCGGGCTTTATTGCTGCACCCAGTTGCCCCTATTTGAGAGCGTCCGATATGAAGAAACTCATTGTTGCCGCGAATCGTTTGCCACTCAGCGTCTCCAAACGAGAGGGGCAGTTTCACTTTCGCCCGAGCCCCGGCGGCCTGGCCGTTGGACTGTCGTGCCTGCCCGACTCGCTGGAGCGATTGTGGATGGGCTGGCCGGGAATTTCCGGCGAGCAACTGAGGCCCGACGAGAGGCAGTATCTCCGAGAATCGCTGCGCGGGCAGAACGCGGCCCCGGTGTTCTTGTCGCAGCGGCAGATCGATCAGTACTATCTGGGCTTCTGCAACAAGACGATCTGGCCGCTGTTCCATTACTTCCCGGTCCGCACCGTATTCGAGCAGCAGTACTGGAAGTCGTACCAGCAGGTCAACCACCTGTTCTGCGAAGAGGTGCTGAAGGTCGCGCGTCCGGGCGATCTGGTCTGGGTGCACGACTTCCAGTTGATGCTCCTGCCGCAACTGCTTCGCGAGAGAATGCCCGATCTGGAGATCGGATATTTCCATCACATCCCCTGGCCTTCCTCCGAGCTGTTCCGTCTGCTGCCCTGGCGAGAAGAGATTCTGGAGGGACTCCTCGGCGCCGACCTGGTCGGATTCCATACGTACGACTACGTCCGTCACTTCCTCAGCGGCGTCTCGCGCATTGCGGGCCTGGAACACACGCTCGGTGAGGTGAACGCCCGGAACCGGATCATCAGGGTCGATGCCTTTCCGATGGGGATCGACTACGACCGGTACGCTCGCGCGATCGACCATCCCGAGGTCAAGAGCGAAGCCGACCGCATCCGCGGCATGGTCGGCCGGCGCAAGATCATCGTTTCGATCGATCGACTCGACTACACCAAGGGCATCGTGGAACGCCTGGAGGCCTTCGACTGGTTCCTCACGACCTTCCCGGAATACAAGGGCCGTGTCACGCTGATCATCGTCGCGGTCCCGTCCCGGTCGGGCATCGAGGACTACAAGCAGCTCCGCGCCCGCCTGGAGCAGCTCGTCGGACGGGTCAACGGCGAGCACGGCTCGCTCGGCTACATGCCGGTCTGGTACCTGTATCAGTTCATGCCGTTCGAGAAACTGACCGCGCTGTACAACGCGGCCGACGTGGCGCTGATCACCCCTTTGCGGGACGGGATGAACCTGATCGCCAAAGAATTCGTAGCTACCAGAAACGACGGCCCGGGCGTGCTGATCCTCAGCGAAATGGCCGGCGCCGCCAGCGAATTGGGGGAAGCCCTGACCGTCAACGCCAATGACAAAGCCTCCGTCGTTCGCACGATCAAGAACGCCCTGGAGATGCCGGTCGCGGAGCAGTGCGAGCGCAATCGCGTCATGCAGAGGCGACTGAAACGGTATGACATTGGTCGATGGAGCACCGATTTCGTACACGCGCTGCGGGAGATCAAGACGCGGCAGCAGGACATGGCGGTGCGCACGCTCGGGTCCTCGTCGCGGCAGACGTTGAGAATGGAATACGCAACGTCCGACCGGAGACTCCTGCTGTTGGATTACGACGGGACCCTCGTGGGTTTCCAGGGCCGTCCAGGCCAGGCCGGGCCGGACGACGAGATCCTGGCGATCCTCGAACGGCTTGCCCAGGACGAAAAGAACAGCGTCGTGATCATCAGCGGAAGGGACAAGCAGACGCTGGAGAAGTGGCTCGGCGCTCTGCATGTCCACATCGTTGCCGAGCACGGCGGCTGGCTCCGCCGGATCGGGCAGGCGTGGACGAGTTTCCAGCCGGTCAATGAACAATGGAAGCACACGATCCGGCCGATCATGGACCTTTATTCGGACCGAACGCCCGGCGCATTGGTCGAAGAGAAGGACTTTTCTCTCGTCTGGCATTACCGCCGGGCCGATCCGGCGCTCGCCTACGTCAGGACGCACGAATTGCGCGATGTCCTGATGAATCTGACCGAGAACATGGATGTGGGCGTCTTCGAGGGCAGCAAGATCCTGGAGGTGCGCAAGCACGGGATCAACAAAGGACGCGCCGCCGAGTTCCTGATCGGGCAGGAACCCTGGACCTTTGTGCTGGCGGCCGGCGACGATTACACCGATGAAGAAATGTTCGCGGTCCTGCCTCCGCAGGCCTACTCGATCAAGGTGGGCGCGGATATTTCCAAAGCCCGATTCAATGTGGACACGGTCGTGGATTTAAGGAATTTGCTCAAACAGCTCGCAGGAGATTAGATGCTCAGACTCGAGGATTTTCGCCACATCGTACCGGATGAAACGCTCGCCGAGATCTATGCCCGGGCCCGAGGCCTCTATGGCAGGCACATCATTCATCTCAACGCCACCTACCAGGGCGGCGGGGTGGCGGAAATCCTGTACTCACTCGTCATGCTCATGAACGACGTGGGCATCGACGCCGGCTGGCGCATCCTGCACGGAAGCCAGGAGTTCTTCGAGATCACCAAGAGCTTTCACAATGCGCTCCAGGGCGCCAAGCTGAACCTCTCCGAACGCAAGAAGCGCGTCTATCGCCGGGTCAACGAGGACTTCGCTCGCTTCACGCACCTCGACCATGACTGCATCCTCGTCCACGATCCGCAGCCGCTGGCGCTGATCCGCTCCTATCAAAAGACACAGCCGTGGATCTGGCGCTGTCACATCGACCTGACCGAGCCGCATGCGGAGCTGTGGGATTTTCTCAAGGGCTTCGTGCTCAAGTACGACCAGGTCGTCATGTCGAGTGAGAAGTACTTCAAGAAGGACCTTCCGGTCGATCAACGTCTGATGTACCCGGCGATCAATCCCCTCAGTGCGAAGAACATGACGCTCTCGGACAGAGCCGTTGAGGAGCAACTGGCCCGAGCGAACGTCCCGATGGACAAGCCGCTGATCACCCAGGTCTCGCGGCTCGATCCCTGGAAGGACCCCGAGGGCGTCATCGACGTCTTCAAGCTGGTCCGCGAACAGATCGACTGTCGGCTCGTGCTGTGCTACAACGTCGCCAGCGACGACCCCGAAGGGCTCCAGATGTACAAGAAGGTCCAGCGCAAGGCCAACAAGATGCTGGAAACCGGCGACATCCTGCTCGTCGTCGGCAACAGCGAGAAGCTGGTCAACGCCATCCAGAAACATTCGAAGGTCATCATTCAGAAGTCTATCAAAGAAGGGTTCTGCCTGGCGGTGACCGAAGCGATGTGGAAAGGCACCGCCGTGGTCGCCTCCAACGTCGGGGGCATTCCCAGCCAGATCGAGGACGGCCGGAATGGCTATCTGCTCGAGCCGCAGGACACGCCAGGATTCGCCGAGCGCATCACGCGTCTGCTCAAGAACCCGGAGGAAGCCACCGAACTCGGAGGCCAGGCCCGCCAGACCGTGCGCGAGAAGTTCCTCATCACCCGCCTGCTTTCCGACTATCTCGACATGCTGAACGCGATCATGAATTAGGCGACGCAGGCCGCGAACCGCCCTTCTCGTTTCGGTCGGCCCGGCCCATCTTCTCCGCCAGATCGGCGAGGCGATACTCGATCTCCAGCAGCTTCTCCTGGCTCTTGAACTGCCCCCGATAGAGCGCGCCGAGGATGGCGCACAGACCGATCGTGTTGAAAAGGAAGAACCCGATGAGAGCCATCTGCGTGCCCAGCATGGTCCGGCTCTCCAGATGCGAAATCGGCACCACGAATACGAAGACGAGCGTAACAAGGTAGAAGAAGCCCATCGCCAGGCTCGTGACAGCGATCCAGGGCCGCTGCGCCCGCCGAACCACGCCGGACGCCGCGACCCATCCGGTCAGGATCGTCCACGCCATGCACACCAGGAACGCGAAGATCATGATCATGCGGTAGACAAAGGTCTGCTCCCAGTTGCTCCCCCCGTCTCGGCCTGCGGGCCCTGCGAATGCGATAGCCGTGCACGCACCGACGAAGGCCAGGAAACCGAACCCGATCCTCATGGCGACGGTCAGCTTCGCGTCCAACATGCCCCGTACCAGCTCGTGTGGCATCGCTCCTGGTGTCACGCTTGGTGTTTCCATGTTCAGCAGCCTTTCTCGCAGTATCTTGTCGGTTCTATTCATGGCGCGATGCCTCCCGTTCGAGGACGGCCTTCAGTGCGCGTTTGCCATTGTGCAGCCTCGATTTGACGGTTCCGACCGGGACTTCCAGCACACCCGCGATCTCCTCGATGGACAAATCCTGGAGGAAGAACAGTGTCAACACTTCTCGATGGACCAGCGAAAGCCGGCCGAGGCCGTAGTGAATCTGCTCGGCGTCGTCGAACTCCAGTTGTGCATCCGGGGCATCGGCCGGCGCGGCCGCCTCGCTGTCTCGCGAGGCCGCCTGCTCCCCATATCGGTTACGCAGATGCGTCAGCGCCGTCTTTCGGGCGATGCTGTAGAGCCAGGCGGGCAGCTTACGCGGCTGGCGCAGCGACCCAAGTCCCTGCAACACGCTGACCCAGCTCTGCTGGAGGACCTGCCGGGCCTCGTCCTCGTCATCGATCAGACGGCGGATGTAGTAGAACAGCGGCCGCTCCCAGGTCCGAACCAGTTCCTCCAGCGCCGCCCGTTGCCCCCGGCGGCACCGCAGGACCAGCAGCTCGCAATAGACCCCCTCTTTCTCGGTCACACCATTTCCGACCTTTCCCGCGGATCGGCACAACAGAACGGCTGCCGCACCAGAGTTCCGCCGAATTCGTATCCGCCGGCATTATAGTCGCGCCGGGCGGCGCAAAGGTTCACTTCTTGCGAGCGAACCATCATTGGAGTCGTTGATGAACCGTGCGAAGGAAGTGCTTCAGGCAAACGCAAGATTGGAGCGGTCTCAGGCGACCTGCTGGCCTTGTGTGACGCGTTTGGTCAACTCGCTCAGCAGCGCCTGCATGTTCGGGTCGGACTGCTGCGCCTCGGCGATCTTGCTGCACGCGTGCATCACCGTGGTGTGGTCGCGTCCGCCGAGATGCCCGCCGATCTCTTCGAGGCTGTGTCGCGTCAGGTTGCGGGCCAGGTACATGCAGATCTGTCGCGGCACGGTGATGCTCTGGCTGCGCCGCTTGCTCTGGAGGTCGGCCAGGCGGACGTCGAAGTGCCGCGTCACCACGTCGATGATGTCGGTGATGCTGATGTGTTTCGTGGCCAGCTTGATCTGCCCCTCCAGCGCCGTCTGGGCCAGTTGCAGGTCGACCGGCTCGCCGAGCGTCGTCGCCAGGGCGTAGATCGTCGTCAGCGCGCCCTCCAGCTCGCGGATGTTCGCCTGGACCTGGCGTGCGATGTACTCGGCGATCTCGTCGCCGATCTCCAGGCCGCGCAGGTGCGCCTTCTTCTGCACGATGGCGATCCGCGTTTCATAGCTGGGCGGATCGATCCGCGCGACCAGACCCCAGTTGAACCGGCTGATCAGCCGCGCCTCGATCGACGGAATCTCGTTGGGCGGGCTGTCGGCGCTGAGGATGATCTGCTTGCCGCCGTTGTACAGCGCGTTGAACGTGTGGAAGAACTCCTCCTGGCTCTGCTCGCGCTCGCGCAGGAACTGGATGTCGTCAATGACCAGGGCGTCGACGGTGCGGAACTGGCTGTGAAATCCCGTGATGTTGCCCTGCTCGATGGCGCGGATGAACCGGTTGACGAAATCCTCGCAACTGAGCAACTGGATCACCGAGCCGGAAATGCGTCGGTGCACTTCGTGGCAGACCGCGTGCAGCAGATGGGTCTTGCCCAATCCAGCGCTGCCGTAAAGGAACAGCGGGTTGTACGTCTGGCCCAGCGACTGGCCGACCGCGACGCAACTGGCGTGGGCCAGGCGGTTGCTCGGCCCGACGACGAAATTCTCGAAGGTGTAATCGGGGTGGAGAGCCGGACCGCCCCGCTCGGGCTGCTCGGTCTCATCGGACCGCTCCGCGGCGCCGACGACGAAGTCCACCGTCACCAGATGCCCGGTGATCTGCTGCGCTGCCCGCGTGAAGCTCGACCGGCAGCGCTCGTCGAGATAGCGAACGTTCGATTCGTCGGGGCAGCCGATTTCGATGGAGCCACCGTCGAAGTGCACCACGGTCAGGTCGTCAAACCACTTCCGCGCGTTGGCCGGGTCCAGCGCCCGGGCCCGCCCGACGATATCGGTGAAGATGTCCGCCACTTCATGCGCCGACAACGCCAGCCTCCTGTGCCATCATGCCTGTCGAAGATACCGCGCGGCCGACATCCGTCGGACACGGCCACGCGCGGAACACCCTGCAAGTCACGGACAACCTCAAAACCATAGGCCACAGCATCCGGATTCGAGAAAAGGCTTCGCCCCCCTTGAACAAGCCCGGCCCTGCGATATGTGGGACACAAAACGAGAGTGCGACTTTAGCCTGCGACCCGGCGCTTGTCAAAGAAAAACCGGCCGGCGCGATACGGCGAAATGCCCGGCCCATTCTCTGGAATCGCCCCGCCGATTCGGGCGATTTGCCCGCCACAGGCTTGCATTTCCCCCGGACGACGATACCATCGGCGCGAAAAATACCCAGACTCTCATACGATAGGAAGACACAATGGGCCTATTCTCCAAGACCGCCGACTTCCTGAAGGAACGGCTGGGCAAGACCCGCACCATGATCGCCAGCTCGCTTTCGTCGGTGCTGAGCCTCGGACGGAAGATCGACGACGAACTACTGGACGAGCTCGAAGAGACGCTCATCCGCGACGACATCGGCGTCGGCACCACCGAAAAGCTCATCTCCGAGCTGCGTGAAGCCTATCGGGCCCGCAAGATCTCCAACTCGGAGGAGGTGATTGGGTTCCTCAAGGAGCACATCAAGAGTTACTGGCCGCAGCAGGACCGCCAACTGCACCTGGCTGCCAGCGGGCCGACCGTGATCCTGGTGGCCGGCGTCAACGGCACCGGCAAGACCACCAGCATCGCCAAGCTGGCGCACATCCTGCACCAGAGCGGCAAGAAGGTGATCGTCGCGGCCTGCGACACGTTCCGGGCGGCGGCGGTCGAGCAGTTGACCATCTGGGCCGAGCGGATCGGCGTGCAGATCGTCAAGCATCAGGCGGGCAGCGATCCGGCGGCCGTGGCCTTCGACGCCTGCGATGCGGCCGTCGCCCGCGGCGCCGACATCCTGATCCTCGACACCGCCGGACGGCTGCACACCAAAAAAGACCTCATGGGGCAGCTCACCAAGATTCGCGACATCGTCGCGCGCAAGATTCCCGGCGCCCCGCACGAGGTCCTGCTCGTCCTCGACGGCACCACCGGACAGAACGCCATCTCCCAGGCGCAACTGTTCACCGAGGCGATCAAAGTGACCGGCATCTTCCTGGCCAAGCTCGACGGCACCGCCCGCGGCGGCATCGTCATTGCCATCAAGGACCAGCTCGACATCCCGGTCAAGTTCGTCGGCCTCGGCGAAAAGCCCGCCGACATCGCCGAATTCGACCCCCAGACCTTCGTCGAAGCCCTTTTCGCCTGAGGCCGCAATGCCTCGTGAGAAAGATGCCGTAAGACGCGCGTGGCAGCCTCAAACGCGTAGCGTTTGGGGATGGTGGGTATGGCTGTCATGTGGAGTGCGGAGGATTGCCAGCACAAAGAAACCATCCCCAAGTCCTGCGGACTTGAGGCTGCCACACACCCTCTTCTGCGCTTGAAAGGAGATGAAGCGATGAGTCGTCTTCGAATACGGTGCTTTCTGGGTCTCTTGCTTTCCTGTGCGCTGCTGCTACTGGTGGCAAGTGGAATCGCCAGAGCGAAGGACGAGGATGGGACACACTTCCGGCCTTTTGTGTGGGCTTCGCAACCGCCGGCGGATTGCCCCTTCGAGGCGTCGCAGGACATTGTCGGCGTCGCGTTCCTGGGCGTGCACAGCGACTATCACGTCGCCGACACATGGTATCCGAGCTGGGCCTCCGACGGCAACCTGTACTCGCCCTGGACGGATGGGTCGGTCCCGCGCCTCGATGGCTCGCGCGAAAGCTCCAACAGCGGCTATGGCGGCCATCCCGCCAGGTTGACCACGACGGGCCAGGCGGTGATGGAGGGAGATGACCCGCTGAATTTGAAGATCTACAGCCTGGGCCTGTTCACGGCGACTGCCTCCCCGTACCAGGGCCGCTACCCTTGCGGCAGCCTCGTTTACAACGGCGTCTGGTATTACGGCACGTATTGCCTCGCCCCCGATGGTCTTGTCCGCTACGGCGATCAGGCATTCAACTGGCCGTGGCTGGGGCCGTTCGTGGGCTTTCGCATCTCGACGGACTTCGGCCGGACCTGGACGGATACGCCGCACACGCCGGACAAGCCCCTCTTCGGCGAGACGGGCATGTGGGGATACCCCGTCAAGATCGGCTCGCCTCACTTCGTCGATTTCGGCCGGAACATGGAACACTCCCCCGACGGCAAGGCCTACCTCGTCGCCCACGGCGCCCCCGAGCCCGACCCGAAGCCGCGCTTCGGCAACCTCAGTTGGATCAGTGGCGACCAGATCTATCTGCTGCGCGTCACTCCGAGCGTCGAGAACATCAACGATGCGTCGAAGTACGAGTTCTTCGGCGGCTACGATGCGAGCGGCGCGCCGATCTGGACGAGCGACTTCAACAAGATCGAGCCGCTGATCGACTGGAACAACAACTGCGGCTGCGTCACCGTGACCTACAACGCCCCGCTCAAGCGATACCTGATGTGCGTCACCGACGGCTGGCCCACCTGCGCAAAGATGAATTCGTACCTGCTGGAGGCCGACGCGATCACCGGGCCCTGGCGGCTGGTGACCTATATGAAGGACTTCGGCGAGCAGGGCTATTTCCTGAACATCCCGACGAAGTTCATCAGCGCCGACGGCCGCACCGCGTGGCTGTGCTACTCGGGCAACTTCGCTCGCGACTGGCGAGGCGACATCATGCAGGAAATCCCCCCCGGCAGCCACTACGGCCTCGTCCTCCAAAAAATCCGCCTCCTCGACCCCACCACCCGTGAGGAGTATCAACCTCGCGCGAACTGACCCGATGGACCGCGTTGCTTCCTGTCCTGTCGGAGCCGTTTGGCCGCGCAGCGCGCGTGACGATACACGGCATGTGCGTGGCAGCCTCAAGCACAGCTTGGGGATGGTGAACTCGGACCCCGCCACAGTCAGCGTGAGAGGTTGCGTCTGTACTCCATCCCCAAGTCCTGCGGACTTGAGGCTGCCACACATGCTTCAAGGTTGGAGGGCTGTTAATCGAGAGTTCGTGCGGACACCCCGTGCGCTTGAATTGATCCTATGTCTTTCCACTTGTCTTGCAGAATTCCGGAGTCCAAAATATCAAACAGGATGAAGACGCGAGTTACGCCAGGATTTGAGCGTTTGACCCCAACATATGTGACTGAGATTATCCAGGGAAGGGGTTAGCTATGACGAAGAAGAAACGGCAACAGAAGACCGACGCCAAGTTGCGTACTGCTTCGATCAGCCTTTGGTATGAGGTCTCGATGCTGAATGCGATGGCCAAGTACTTGTCCGCCCGAGTCCGCGCGTCTGAGCAGGCCGCGCATAATGCTCTGGTGGAATCTTTCGTCGTACACACCAGAATTCTCATTGAGTTCTTCTATCCGAAGGATCTTGTGTGTGATACCACGATGATTGCAGCGGACTACGTGCCAGATTGGAAGGAAGACATCCCTGAATGGCTCGACAAGGTTAGAAAACGCGCTCATACACGCCTGGCACACCTTACCTATGACCGCGTGCATGAATCCAAGGATAATGAGAAGTGGGACGAGAGAGTGATAGGAAAGCATCTGAATCAGCTCATGAGCAAGTTTATGGCCGAGGTTTCACTGGATAGAATCTGCGATGAACTGAAGAAGTACTGCGCAGAGATCGGCATAACTGCCCACCACGAGGGCTGCCAGAACGCATGATGAACGACTGCTTATTGAGCTGGCTTCTCTCCCGTTGCTGCGGCTTTGCATGCTGTCACCGAGCGAATCGTTCTGAGCGGCATGACCGTTGTCGTGTGGATCAAAAACGCTACAATGCCAATAGGTGCAAAGGACGAGTCCGGCTCGCTTGATCATTTTGAGGGAGGGTGTCATGAGCATCGTTGACGGCGAAGTCGAACAGATGCGTGGGCTGTGTTTTAGGCATGGCGTCAAGGAGTTGTACGTCTTCGGCTCGGTGCTGCGCGAGGATTTCGGGCCGGATAGCGATGTCGATCCGGGTGTCGTCTTTTCACGAAATGGCATTGCAGGCAGCTTTGACCAGTACTTCGATTTTGAGAGCGAGTTGGAGCACTTGCTGGGCCGGCCCGTCGATCTGGTTTGTCTTGGGAGCATCCGCAATAGCGTATTCCGCCGGGAACTCGACGAGACCAAAAGACTCATCCATGCGGCATGATCTCGCCGGCTTCTGGGAGGCCCAGATGTACATACGATCGTCTGACCGTTGGGTGGCTATCACCCTGTTGTGTCTGGGCGCAAGCGTATTGGCGCAGGACGTGGCGGAGCCGAAGGCGGTAGCTCGGTTGCAGGTGGTGCCGCTGCCGTATGGGCAGGCTTCGTTTGAGCGAGAGGGGGTGGAGATCGCGAGGTATCATTTCGGGGAGGGGCTGGAGCGGCCGTTTCTGTATCCGATCATCGGGCCTTCGGGGCGGAGCCTCACACGGATGGGGCATCCGCACGATCCGCAGTCGCACAGCCATCACAACTCCGTTTGGGTCTCGCACGTCGATGTGGGCGGCGTGGACTTCTGGAGCGACCGGCGGCTGGGCATCGTGCGGCACAAGCGCATCGTCGAGTACGTCGACGAAGGCGAAACCTCCACGATCGTCGCGGAGAACGAATGGGTGGACAAGAACGGCAAGGTCCTGCTGAACGAGACCCGGCGGATCAGCGTGCGGCTGCTGGAGGACAAGGAGTGGCTGCTCGTCCTCGATCTGACGTTGAACGCCGCCGGCCAAGCCGTGGCGCTGGGCAAGACGCCCTTCGGGATGCTTGGCGTGCGCATGGCCAAGACGATCGGCGTCCACGACGGAGGCGGGCGCATCCGCAACTCCGAAGGCGGCGTCAACGAGAAGGAGGTTCTCTGGAAGCAGGCCCGCTGGGTGGACTATTCCGGCGCGATCGCCGACGGTGTGCTCGAAGGCATCACGCTGTTCGACCATCCGGACAATCCGAACCACCCGTCTTACTTCCACGTCCGCGACGACGGCTGGATGGGCGCGTCGCTGACCTTCGACGGCCCGCGCCAGATCGAGCCGGGCGTCCCCCTGTACCTTCGCTATGGCCTATACGTCCACCGCGACATGAAGCCCCCCGCCGCCATCGAAGCCCAATGGAAGCGCTTCGCGGCCCTACCCCAGGCACGATAGTCTCTCTGCCTACGCCGCGGCTTGCGATGTTGTCATTCCGAGCAACGTCGGGGAATCTGGCTGCGAACCGGAAGCGCGTACCGTCTGTGGCCAGACCCCTCGGCTGCCCTTCGTTCCGTTCGGGGTGACAAGGCCGGGTGAGATGTCGCCGACGGAGGGTGGCCAACATCTGCCGTGTCAGGACAAGCATCAAGGTGTACAATGGCACCACGAGTCTGTGGGATAGATCGGATATCGAGAGAAGGAGATTGCGATGCGATCGTGCGTGTTCTTCGTTCTGGCCTTCGCGTGCGTCGCGCGGGCGCAGCGGCCGGCGGACATGGTGATCCACAACGGCAAGATCGTCACCATCGACGAGGAGCAGCCTCGCGCTGAGGCGGTGGCGATCGCAGGCGAGACGATTCTGTTTGTGGGCTCCAACGCGGATGTGCTGGCCTACATCGACGCCGCCCGGACGAAGGTGATCGACGCGCAGGGCCGGCTGATCACGCCGGGCTTCAACGACGCCCACATCCATTTCCTGCAGGGCGGCCGGGCCATGCTCGAAGTCGATCTGAACGACGCGGACACGCTCGCCCAGGTCCAGGAAAGGGTCAAGCAGCGCGCCGCCGAACTGCCTGCCGGCGCGCTGATCCGGGGACGGGGCTGGGACCACGAGCGATTCCCCGATAAGGCCTGGCCCACGAAGGAGGTGCTGGACGCGGTCGCTCCGAATCATCCGGTGGCGCTGTCCCGCGTCGACGGCCACTCGATCTGGGTCAACAGCCTGCTGCTGCGCAAGGCAGGCATCACGCGCCGGACGCGCGATCCCTCCGGCGGGACGATCGTCCGTGATCCGCAGACGGGCGAACCGACGGGCATCCTGAAGGAGGCGGCACAGAGCCTGCTCGACCTGGACGGGTACGAGCCGACGGGCGCCGAGCAGCGCAAGCTGGATGAGCGGGGACTGGAGAAGGCGCTGGCCGAGGCCCGCCGGACCGGCGTAACCAGCATCCAGCATCTCAACGGCGATTTCGAACTCTTCGAGCGGTTCCATGCCGAGGACCGGCTGACGTTGCGTGTCACAGTCAACATGGAGCTGCCGTCCGGCAACGAACGACTTGCCGATCTGGACAAGCTGCGCCGCCGCTATCCGCCCGAGGGCAACTGGATTCGCTTCGGCTATCTCAAAGGCTTTATCGACGGCACGCTTGGCTCGGGCACCGCGCTGATGTTCGAGCCGTTCGCGGACAATCCGGACACCTCCGGCCTGCCCCAGATGCCCTACGACGAGTTGGAGCGTCGTGTCATCGCCGCCGACCGGATGGGCTTCCAGATCGGCGTCCACGCGATCGGCAGCAAGGGCAACCACTGGGTTCTGAACGCCTACAAAAAAGCTCGGCAGGTCAACGGGCAGCGCGACAGCCGCCATCGGATCGAGCACGCGCAGATTCTGGCCGACGCCGACATCCCCCGTTTCGGACAACTCGGCGTGATCGCCTCGATGCAGCCAACGCACTGCATCACCGACAAGCGATTCGGCGAGAAGCGCATCGGGCACGACCGCTGCCGCGGCGCGTATGCCTGGCGACGGTTGCTCGACGCGGGAGCCCGCATCGCCTTCGGGACCGACTGGCCCGTCGAGCCGGTCGATCCGCTGGAGGGCCTCTATGCGGCGGTCACCCGCAAGGACCGCGCGGGCGAGCCGGGCGAAGGCTGGTTCCCCGACCAGCGACTGACGATGGAGGAGGCGATCCGGCTCTACACGCTGGGCGCCGCCTGCGCGGAGTTCACCGAGGACCGCAAGGGCATGATTCGCGCGGGCTATCTGGCCGACCTGGTGATCTTCGACCGCGACCTGCTCACGATCCCGCCCGAGCAGATCATGCAGGCCAACGTCGAGACCACCATCGTCGCCGGCCGGGTCGTCTACCAACGCCCGTAACGGTAGAGTTGCGGTCGCGCGATTGTCCGTCAGGCAGCACCTTGGCAACTGCACGGTCGTGTAGTAGAATGAGAGTATGACGGGCAAGCAATTCTTTGACTGGCAAACATCGGGCGGCACCAACGATGTCATGCGACTCGTCGACTGCCTCGAACGCGCCGACATCGCATGGTGCGCCATCGGCGGCGTAGCCGTGAACCATTGGGCGGCCGAGCCTGTGGTGACACAGGACGTCGATTTCGTCGTCACCACCGATGCCATAGAGCGGACGGTCTCGATCCTCGAAGACGCGGGCTTCCGCTCGGAGCGATTCGAGTGGTCCGTCAACTTCAAGGGGCAATCCCGCGTCAGCATCCAGCTCAGCACGGAGGAGTTCTATCGGGACTTTCCGAGCCGGGCCGTGCCGGCCGACGTGCATGGCATCCTGCTCCGCGTGGCCGGTCTCGAGGATACGCTGCGAGGCAAGATCCGGGCGTGGAGCGACACCGAGCGGCGACAGAGCAAGCAAATCAAGGACCTAGGCGACATCGCCCGTCTGACCGAGGCCCATCCCCATCTCTGGGACACTTTGCCCGACGAGCTCAAACAGCAACTCAAACGGCCCGAGAGGAAATAGTCCCGCACAACCGGCATGCCGTCAGCAGGGCGCACAAAAAAGGCCCCGAACATGCGACGGGTCGTGCATGCGCGGGGCCTGAGATTGCGTGCGGGTTCGCTCAGACTTTGGGATAGGTTCCGAGATACTCGGTCTGGGGCAGTCCGCCGACCAGAGGCATCGCGTACTGGACGTAGGCGTCGGTGACGCCGTTGCCGTCGGCGTTGATGAACGCGTCCGGCATGGACTTGGTCTTCTCCGCGACGTTCTTCAGCTCGGTGCGGAACAGCTCGATCGAATAGGCGTCCCCCTCGTTGCGTCGGATCGCGACGGAGCCGCTGTCGTACTTCATCGCGTACTTGACCGCCTGTCGGCCGCACTTGCGGGCCTCGTCGGCGTCGACCTTCGACTGCAATCCGGCGTAGCTCCGCTGGAGGTATCCGAACGTGTCGGCGCGGACGCGTTTGATCTTGAGCTTGCCCTTGATCTGCCCGGCCAGGAAGTCGGCCAGCGCGCCGGTGCCCGAAAGCTGGATGTTGCCGTGGGCGTCGCGCTCTTCGTTCTCGGCGAGCTTCTCGGCCCAGGTCTTGTGGTCGTGGTCGCACATGCCCTCACTGACCGCGATCACGCAGCGGTTGTACTTCTTGTAGGCGGCGTCCACGTCGGCCAGGAACTTGTCCATCGAGACGGGACGCTCGGGCACATAGATCAGGTGCGGCCCATCGTCGTGGCGCTGCTTGCCCAGCGCCGCGGCGGCGGTCAGGAAGCCCGCGTGGCGGCCCATGATGACGTCGATCTTGACGCCGGGCAGCGCCCGGTTGTCCAGGTCGTCGCCCATCAGCGCCTGGGCGACGAACTTCGCGGCGGTGCCGTAGCCGGGGCAGTGATCGGTCACGAGCAGGTCGTTGTCCACGGTCTTGGGCACGTGGAAGGCGCGGATGTTGTACTTGGTCTCGTCGGCGACGGTGTTGAGGATGTGCGCGGTGTTGGCGGAGTCGTTGCCGCCGATGTAGAAGAAGTACCGCACGTTGCGCTTCTTGAAGACTTCGATGATCTTGCGGCAATAGTCGGCGTCGGGCTTGTCCCGGCTGGAGCCCAGCGCCGACGAGGGCGAGGCCGCCACGGTCTTGAGCGTCGTGGCGTCGAGCTTGCCCAGGTCGATGAACTGGTCCTTGACCATGCCGGCCACGGCATGCACGGCCCCAAACAGGGTCCCGATCTCAGAGTGCTTGCGTACCTCTTCGATCACGCCGACCAGCGAGGCGTTGATCACGCCCGTCGGCCCGCCCGACTGTCCTACGACGGCATTGCCTTTGAGCTTATCTGCCATTTCAATGGGTCTCCCATAGCGAATTTCAGCGTTCTGCCTGATACATGATACACGGACGGGCCATTATACCGGCAGATTCGGGGCTCTCAAGAGCCGCCTGTAAAAATGGGGCCTCAGCGGCGGTTCCCGCCCTCGGCGCGCCCACGCCGTCGCAAAATGGCGAACCTTGGCCCGGAAACTGCCCGCGAGCCCCCCTTCCTCGGCTGAATCCGCCGAGTCGGCGCGATCCCCTGCTTATCGGATCGGGCCGAGATTCCTTTCCAGCGACAGGCACATCGCCTATACTTCCAAAATGCCGTACCGCACAAAGGGCGGAGGGTGAGCGGCTTGATGCACGCACAGGTTGTAGGCGTCGTGCCGTCGTCATGATCTGCCGGCATGCAGGGAGATTGTCTTGGGGCCTCTGGACTATTCCATCGTCGCCGCGTACCTGTTGTTCGCCCTGGGCATCGGTGTCTACTTCTCCAAACGGGCGTCCCGAAGTTCGGAGGACTACTTCCTGGGGGGCCGGTCCTTTTCCTGGTGGATGATCGCCTTCTCAATGGCCGCGACCAGCTTCGCCTCGGACACCCCGCTGGTGGTCACGGAGATCACCCGCCGGGATGGGCTCCAGCGCATCTGGTGGGTCTTCGTGGCAGTGCTCACCCTCATCGTGGGCATCTTTCTGTTCTCGCGTCTGTGGCGCCGCGCGGCCATCATCACCGACGCGGAGTTCTATGAGCTGCGGTATGAAGGCGGATCGGCGGCGTTCCTGCGCGGCTTCCGCGCGTTCTTCGCCGGCGTCGTGCAGAACCTCCTGACCATCAGTTGGGTCATCTTCGCCATGAGCAGCATCATTATGGCGATGACGGATATCGACAAATGGCTGGCGATCGGCATCTGCACGTCGGTCGCCCTGGCCTATGCGACCTTCTCCGGCTTCTACGGCGTGGTCGTGACCGATTGCGTCCAGTTCTTCATCGCCACGTTCAGTATGATCGCACTGGCCGTGATCGCGGTCGTGAAGGTCGGCGGGATGGGCCACGTGCTGGAGACAATTCGCGCAACCGAAGGCTACGGCTCGAAAACGCTGGCGATCTTCCCCGAGTTCAAGAGTTTCGATGAGGACCTGGCGAAGCTGCTCGTTTACGTTCTCGTTCTATGGTGGATGGACGCCAGTGGCTACAACATGCAGCGGATGAGCGCCTGCCGGAACGAGCGGCATGCGGTCCTCGCGACGCTCTTCTATGCGATCTTCCAGTGCTGCCGGCCGTGGATCTGGGTGGCGGTCGCGCTGGTGTCCATCGTGCTGTTCCCGACGCTGACGGCGCCCTACAACGACACGCACGCGTATCCGCTGGTGATGAACGAGTATCTCGGTCACGGGCTCAGAGGACTGCTGGTGACGGCGTTTCTGGCCGCCTTCATGTCCACGATCGACACGCATCTGAACTGGGGCGCATCCTACATGATGACGGATGTCTACCAGCGGTTCATTCGCAAGGACGCGACGCAGCGGCATTACATGATCGTCGGCAGGCTCGTCGTGGTGGCGATGATGGCGGCCGGCGTCGGCATTGCCCTGTATCTGGCGTGGCGGAATCTGACCGTCTCGGCGGTATGGGAATTCTGCGCCCTGATCACCGTCGGCAGCGGCATCGTCTGTGTGCTGCGCTGGTTCTGGTGGCGCATCAACGCGTATACGGAGATCACGGCGCTGGCCCTCGGACTGGTCCTCGGGCTTGTCAATCCGTTCATCCCGGCGTCCTTCACGTTGTGGGGACATACGTTTGACGTCAGCCTGTTCGGATACGCCTGGCCGACGATGCCCTTTGAGTTCAAGATCGCCTTCCTGACCGCCATTGTTGTTCCGATCAGCCTGGTCGTGACGTTCCTGACGCCGGCCGTGTCGAAGGAGAAACTCGATGCGTTCTACCGAAAGGTCCGTCCCGGCGGCGCCTGGGGCATCTTGAGCGGCGAGACCCGCAACCTTCCCGGCAAGGCCCTGTCGGTGGCGACGATTCTCGATGTCGCCGGCGGCATCCTGCTCTGCTACGGACTGTCCCTGGCCATCGGCTACGCGATCCTGCTGGAGTTCGGCAAGGCCGGCGTCTGTCTGGGATTGGCGGTGGTCGGTGGATTTGTCGTGTACCGATGGTACAGGAAGGAAGTCCAGGTACTCGCCCGCAGCGGCATGTGGGGATCGGGGTGAGGAAGCCTGCGAATGGAAAGACGGACGTCGGCACCATTGATCGGCGGCGTCTCCGTTGCTACACTGCGTTTGCCTTAACACCGATCGTAGACGGATTCGATCGGGCATCAGGCGCGAACCACGCCGCGTTCCGGCGACCGTTCGAGGAAGGGTATGCACGACGTTACGCGCATCCTGCTGGCGATCGAGCAAGACGACGTGCGGGCGATCGACCAATTGCTGCCGGCCGTTTACCAGGAGTTGCGGCAGCTTGCGGCGCAGCAGCTCTCCCGAGAACGGCCCGGTCACACCCTGCAAGCGACAGCCCTCGTTCACGAAGCGTATCTCCGCCTGGTCGGTGCGGAAGGTCATACCTGCAAGAGCCGAACGCATTTCTTTGCGGCCAGCGCGGAGGCCATGCGCCGGATTCTCATCGACCACGCCCGCCGGAAACAACGTATCAAGCGTGGTGGAGGGCAGCATCGGGTGGACCTGGACGAGGCCCAGGTCCCGGCGGCACCCATCTCCGACGACTTGCTCGCAGTGGATGAAGCCCTGACGAAGCTGGCGGAAATCGACCAGGACAAGGCCCAACTGGTCAAGCTCCGCTATTTCGCGGGACTGACGCTGGAAGAGGCGGCGGAGGTCTTGCGAATCTCTCCCACGACCGCCAAACGGCACTGGAACTACGCAAGAGCCTGGCTGTACAAGACAATCACCTCAGGCTCATAGTCATGCCTTTCCATAGACGTCCCCACGAAACGGGCAGGATTTTCGCAAAATCCGGGTCCATCCGTTGGCCCGATAGCGCCATATCCTACGGGGGACAAGATGGGAGGTCCAAATCATGGCGACGGCGAAGAGAAACTCAGAAGACCTGTTCCACGAGGCCATGGAGATCGCGGACAAGGCGGAACGGAAGGCGTACCTCGATGAAGCCTGCCAGGACGATCCGCCATTGAGAGCGGAAGTCGAAGCTCTGCTCATGGCGCATGACCGGGCGGGCGAGTTCCTGCAGAACCCGGCGGGCGGTTCGGACGTTACTCTGGATCTGTCGGCTTCGCGAGAAGCGCCCGGCACGCGCATCGGACACTATGAGCTTCTGGAACTGGTCGGCGAAGGGGGCATGGGATTGGTCTACCTGGCCGATCAGAAAGAGCCGGTCAAGCGTCGCGTGGCCCTGAAGATCATCAAGCCCGGCATGGACTCCAAGCAGGTGATCGCGCGTTTCGAGGCCGAACGGCAGGCTTTGGCTCTGCTGGACCATCCGAATGTGGCCCACGTCCTGGATGCCGGCACGACGCCGACGGGCCACCCCTATTTCGTGATGGAATACGTCAAGGGCGTGTCCATCACGCGCTACTGCGACGAGCACAAGCTCAGCATCGAACAGCGACTGAGGCTCTTCGAGCTCGTGTGCGAAGCCGTCCACCATGCCCATCAGAAGGGCATCATCCACCGCGACCTCAAGCCGTCGAACATCCTGGTGTCTCTCTGCGACGATCGGGCCGTCCCCAAGATCATCGACTTCGGCATCGCCAAGGCCGTCAGCCAGCCCCTGACAGACAAGACCTTTGTCACCTTCCAGGGCGAGCTTCTGGGCACCCCGGAGTACATGAGTCCCGAGCAGGTCGATCTGGCCACCCAGGACGTCGATACCCGTTCCGACATCTACTCGCTGGGTGTGGTCCTTTACGAGCTGTTGGCTGGGGTACTGCCTTTGGAGAGTGAATGTTTCACGAAGGTCGGATTGGCGGAGATCCAGCGAACGATACGGGAAGTCGAGCCGGCGTCTCCCAGCGTCCGCCTGACACAAATCGGAGACAAGGCCAGGGACATCGCAGACCGTCGCGGCACACAGGTGGCGCCCCTGGCCAGACGGCTTCATCGAGAGCTTGAGTGGATCCCGCTCAAGGCCATGCGCAAGGACCGGTGCAGGCGCTACAAGTCCGCCTCAGACATGGCCGACGACCTCCGCAACTACCTCGACGGCAATCCGCTCATCGCCGGCCCGGAGACAGTCATCTACCGGGTGCAGAAGTTCGTCCATCGCCATGCCGGCTCTGTGGCCACCGCGGCCGTTGTCGCGGCAGCGATCGTGCTGGGGCTGATCGTCAGCACGATCCTGTACCTGCGGGCCGAGGCAATGCGCCGGGACGCGGAAGCCGCCCGCGCGCAGGAGGCGACCGCTCGCAGTCGCGCCGAGCAGGCCGAGATGGCGACCCAACAGAAAGCCGAAGAGCTTCGCCGCGCCCTCTACACCAGTGCCATCCAACTGGCGGACGCGAAATACCGCGATGGGAACATCCGCCACGTCCGGGAGCTGCTCGAAGCCTGCCCCGGCGACCTGCGTGGCTGGGAATGGAACCGCCTCAACCATGTGATGGATCAGTCAGTCATGACGCTCCGCGGGCACGACTCGGTTGTCCATTCACTGGATATCAGTCCGGATGGGAAACGCATTGTGTCCGCCGCTCATGACGCCACAGTCCGGATATGGGACGCGGAAACCGGCATACAACTGGCGCAATTTCAGGACAAGAGCGGAGACGCCTCCTGTCTGACCTATAGCCCGGACGGGAAACACATCGCTTCCGGCGGTCTGGATGGGAAGGTGCGAATCTGGGATGCGCTGACAGGAAAGGAACGGCGCGTCCTGTCCGGTCACGCCGATGCAGTCCGCTCGGTGGCATTCAGCCCGGACGGCGCGCGGATCGCCTCGGGTGACAACGCGGGAGCCATCAGAGTGTGGGACGCCGCAACCGGCCTTGAGTTGAAGGTCCTCCGTGGTCATGAGATGTACATTCGGTCTGTCGTTTACAGCCCTGACGGCCACAGACTCCTCTCGGCCGCGAGCGGTGGGCAGGCAAAGGTCTGGGATGCCGCCACCGGCAGCGAAATGATGGTCCTCGACGGCGCGAGCCGCGCATCCTTCAGTCCGGACGGCAAATACATAGCGGGCGCGGGCAACAACGAAGTCAAGCTGTGGGACGCGTCGACGGGCAACCCGGTGGCGGTCTTTGGAAACCAGAGTGGCCAGATTCGCGCACTGGCCTTCACCGGAGACAGCCGGTATGTGGTCTTCGGAGGGTGGACTTGTGCCATTAGAATATGGGACATTGCCACAAAGAGTGAAGTCCGCACCCTGCGGGGACATGAGAGCCAAGTTCTGCACCTGGTCTCAACCCCCGACGGGAAACGACTTGTCTCTGCGGCCTACGACGGAACGATCAAAGTATGGGATCTGACCGGTGATCCAGGACGTTTGATTCTGGCAAGTCCTGACCGGTCGGGTCACGCCATAGCAGGAATCAGCCCGGACGGACGGCACATAGCGGCGCATGTCTTTTGGAGCGACAGGATCTGGGTATACGACGTGGCACGTGGCGCGCAAGTGGGGACGCTATCGAAGCCAGGCGCACAAATCATGTCGGCCTCTCTGAACGCCAGCGGCAGGCTCATCGTATCCGGCAACTCGGATGGAAGCCTTGACATCTGGGACGTGGAGACTGGGGCCGGCCTGCGTACACTGCACGGGCATGAAGGTAGCGTCCTGTCGGCCGCGTTTACGCCGGACGGCAAGTGCGTCATATCGGGAGGCATGGACCAGACGATCAAGGTCTGGAACCTCGAAAGCGGCAGAGAACGGATTACGCTGATGGGACATCCCGATGGGGTCCGTTCTCTGGCATGCAGTCCGGATGGACAACACCTCGTCTCCGGCGGGACGGAAGGAACCCTCAAGCTGTGGGACATGGCGACCGGCGCCGAAGTGGCGACTCTCAGCGGACACGGCGACGGTGTTATCTCCGTCGCGTTCAGCCCCCAAGGGCAGCGCATCGCATCCGCCAGCTTCGATGGGCTCGTGAAGATCTGGGATGCCGCCACCGGCAACGAAATCCAGACGCTCCGTGGGCATAACGGACTGGTCCAGTCGGTGGCCTACAGTCCCGACGGCGAACGAATTGTCTCTGGCGGTGCCGATCACGCCGTCAGGCTCTGGGATGCTACAACCGGCGTCGAGCTGCTGACCATCGGCGGGTACGAGAGCCCGATCTGGTCGACGATGTTCACGCCCGACGGCAAGTCGGTCGTCGTGGCGGGTCCTGGAGTCACCGTCCTGGAATCTGCCGTTCCTCCCGGTGGCGACGGTCTGCGAAAAACCGCCAAAGCGGCGGAGAAGCTGATGAAGGAAGTCGGCGAGGAGATCATGGCAACAACCAGTTCACGCGGTGTTGATCCTAACATCTCCCAGAAGACACTGGAGAAGGCGGAGAAGGCCAGCCGGATGGAGCCCGACAACATAGGCGTTCTCGTGACTCTGGGCGCGATTCAAAACCTTCTGGGCCAACACGAGGCGGCCGTCAAAACCTTCAGCAAGGCACATGCCCTCGAACCCAACACGTCGCAGATCACCATGATGTTGAGCCAGGCCCAGTACAGCGCCGGTAGATATGCTGAGGCGGTCAAGACAGTGACCGAGGGACTGGAGACCAGTCGGCGCATCCTGGGTGAAGACGATGCGTCTACGCTGCACATCTTGAATCAGCTTGCGTGGATGCAGGCCACCTGTCCGGCAGCCGAGGCCCGCAACGGCGCCGAAGCGGTCAGGAACGCCACCAGGGCCTGTGAACTGACGGGGTGGAACGAGCCGGCACATCTGGATACGCTCGCGGCCGCGTATGCCGAGGTTGGCGACTTCGACTCCGCGGTCAGGTGGCAAAAGGAGGCAATCCGCCTGCTGACCGAGGCAGACCTCGCCTCATGGCCGGCCCAGTTTGCCGAGCGGCTGCGACTGTATGAGTCGGGTCAGCCCTGCCGAGAACAGCCGCGATGAATGCAGGGATACGCATAGGCCTTGACAGGACCTCTGCTTTGGCATGTAGTGTGTTCGTGTGTAGAGTTCAGCACAGGCCCTCGGATGAGAAACAGGTAACGGAGACGTGCGATGATCGACCGAAGGATGGGACAGCCGTTGATGTGGTCGGTGTGTTGGGTTTTCTTTGTCTGCTCGGTCATTCCAAGCGTGTCGGCATCGATCGCAAAGAATCACGAGCTGGGGATTGAAACGCAGCCGCCGCTGGATCAGTCGAACAACATCCGCACGCATTTGATGCGCGTCGCCGAGGAGCTGACGCAACAATCGCTCGGGGGCATCCGGACACTGGACGACTGGGAGCGGGTCCGCCCGACTCGATACCAGCAGTTCATGGAGATGATGGGCCTGGTCGA
>CAZNSM010000011.1:34533-49436 GCA_964575615.1 uncultured Pirellulales bacterium
TGGGCCCAATTGGGTTTCGTCTGCCTGATTATCGAGACAATCCAGTGGGGCGAAGTGCTCGGCGACCACTGGGGCTGCTACGCGCGCGGCTGGTTCCACTGGTACAGCCGCGGCTACTGTCCCGGCGGCGTCGAGCTGTGGAATGCGATGCGCGGCCTGGACCTGCTCTGCGAGCGGCCCGAGGTCGACGCCGACAAGCTCGGCGTCACCGGCATCTCCGGCGGCGGCACGCAAAGCTGGTACATCGCAGCCGCCGATCCGCGCATCAAGGTGGTCGCGCCGGTCTGCGGGACCAGCACCGTCAACTCGCACGTCCATCAGCGCACCATCGACGGCCACTGCGACTGCATGATGCCGATCAACACGTATCGGCAGGACTTCCACGATATCGGCGCGCTGATCGCGCCGCGGCCGCTGCTGATCGCCTCGGCCGATCGCGATGGACTCAACTCCATCGAGGCCGTGCGCGACGTCCACGGCCGCCTGCACGAAATCTACAAGCTCTACGGCCGGCCGGACAACCTCGTGCTGGTCGAAACCCCCGGCGGTCACTCCTACCACGAGAGGTCCCGCACGCGGATCTTCTCCTTCTTCCTCAAGCACCTGATGGGCAGGGACGTCCCGCCCGAAGAGGTCGGCGACGTCGACACATCGGAATCGGCCATGCTCTCGGCAGAGGAGCTGAAGGTCTACGTCGACGGCCCGCCCGCCGACGATCGCACGACGACGATCCAGGAGACCTTCGTCAAGACCGCGAGCCCGCCGCAGATTGCGACGCGGCAACAGTTGGAGACGCATCGCGAGAAGGTGCTGAGCTTCCTGCATGAGAAGACGTTCGGCGCGTTCCCCGAAGACCCCGTCCCGCTGGACATGCGGTACGAATTCCGTGCGGCCGACGGCGCTGCGCACGGCCGCGACACGTTCAGCTTCGCCTCGGAGCCGGATTACCGATTGAAGATCGACGTTCACTGGCGTCACGCGCCGCAGACCTCCAGCCCGATGGTGCTCGTGCTGCGCAGCCCCGACGAGGACCGCTGGGCCTCGGAAGGCTTCATCTCGGGCCTGAACGAGAACTGGAACATCGCCTACTTCGAGGCGCGTGGCATCGGGGAAACAGGCTGGCCGGCCGACTTGCAGTGGCACGTGCGTCGCTCCGCCGCCTGGACCGGCCGCACGGTGGCGTCCATGCGCGTGTACGACGTGCTTCGCTGTCTGGAGGCCCTTCGAAAGATCGAGGCGGCTGGTCCCAAAGGGAGATTCGCCATCGCCGCCCGGGGCGAGATGTGCGCCGTGGCGCTGTACGCCGCCCTTCTCGACGGCGACGTCGCAGCGGTCCTCCTGAAAGACCCGCCCGCGACGCAGAACGCCCCGAGCCGGCCCGATGGCCGAGGCGAGGCCATCGAGATGCTCAATTGCCTGCGGATCACCGACCTGCCCCAGGTGGCCGGCCTGCTGTTCCCGACAAACGTAGTCGGCATCGGCTCGTTGCCCGACCCCTACGACTGGGCAAAGCAGGTGTACAGCACCCTGAACGAACCGGCCCGCTTCCAGAACGTGACCCAGCTCTCGCAGTGGCAGCCGACCGGACCTTGACGTCACCGTCTGGGAGACGGGGATTCCCAGCGAGGGTCTCGCGGCCGGCATCCGTCAGCCCGCGCTCACTGCCCGCACGCGACCCCCTCCCACCGCAGGCGAGGGTAATCGACGCCCTCGCAGATCATCCAGACGTCGTCGAAGTCCCAGCCAACGAAGCTGGCCTGCTGTCGCATCGCGGCGTCGGTCAGCGCAACACCAAGCCCGTTGTCCGGCCCGCCGCCATCGGACTCCTCCAGGAAGTAGGAACTCGATATGTTTCCCCCCTTGTCCTCGGCCACGAGACCACCAGCGGGTAGGCTGGAGAATACGGTTGTAGTCGCGTAGCAGTTCACAATGCGGCCCGCGTTAGAGTCGACCAACCCTCCAATACGATAGCCTCTGATGTATCCATCGGCATAGCAATCCATTATGCTTCCGTAATTGCGACCGACAAGACCACCGAGCCGGGAGGCCTCGCTGTTTGTGTAGGAGGAGGCATGGCACTGGCTGATCGTACCGGTATTGTGACCGACGAGACCGGCGCAGTCGTATAGGGAGCCGCGTGAGGCAACCAGTTGATAGACCAACGCGAGGCGAGCCGAACACCGGTGCACTTGCCCCCCTTCATTGACACCAATCAAACCTGCGACATAGTAGGTCGAACGCCCTCCAAGGACTCTCGTTGTCGCACTCGCCGTACAGTCCATCACCGTGCCACGGTTATATGCGGCCAAGGTACCGATTCGTTGCTGCTCATCCCCTGTGGTCTCGATGTGGATACTCTGTAGGTGAAGATCGACGACTTCCGCTTCAGGATAAACCATGCCGAGAAGCCCCACATCCTGTCCTCCGGTGAGCGTGAAATTCGACACACTGTAGCCGGCGCCGTCCAGATGCCCACAGAATACCGGAATGATCGAAGGCGAGAAGGATTCGCCTGCCAGATCGATATCGGCCCGCAAACGATAGCATGCCTGCGGCTCGCAAGAGATTGCCATGAACTGCTGCGCAGTTTCCACGAGATACGGGTTGTCAGCAGTGCCACTTCCTGCACACGCAGATGCATCGATCGCCGTCACCAGCGGATAGCCGCCTTCTTCCGGCATCATCCAATGATCGAGCGTCCCATCGAGCGACGTTCCCGCGAAATCCCATCCTGCGAAGCTCTCCCTTCGCCTCATCTGGGCGTCGGTCAGCAGGATCGAAAAACCGTCATCCGGAACTGAGTTGTCCAGTGGAGCGAGTGCATAGCAGTTCGAAATGGCACCCTGCCATTCGTTCTGGCCCACCAGCGCGCCCCCGCCACGTCCGGTGGCATAGCACTGGCTAATTGTCCCCGCGTTGCTTCCCACGAGTCCACCGGCACTCACTGCCCACAGAGTCCCGGTGGCACAGCAATAGGCAATCGTCCCAGAATTGACGCGCACAAGCCCCCCGGCCCAGCCTTCGGGCGATGTCACATCCCCTATGGAACGGCACCAACGAATCGTGCCGCTGTTGCTACCCACCAACCCACCGCCGCCGTTGCTGCAGGTGACGCTGCATGTCGTGTGCGAGTACATGATCGTCCCGGCGTTGTTTGCCACGAGGCCCGCGGCGGGAGTACCAGCGATAGTCCCGCCAACGGCACAACCGAGGATCATCCCCGTGTTCTCCAATGCCAAACCACCCGCACTGGCTCCCGGCGAGCGATCCTGGTCCAGACCCACAATATCTGCTGTGACACGGCAACCAATGATGATCCCTACATTCTTCTTCACAAGGCCACCGACACTCCTACCCATGCTGGATGTGGGAGAATCGTCAGATACGCTGCCTTCCGCAGAGCAGTCCATAATCAGGCCTCTGTTCTCCCCAACGAGCATCGCTGGCCCTCTGAGGATGGTCCCCTGGACATTCAGGTTGCGGACGACGGCATTGACGTCGATGAGTTCAAACAGGCTCGAACCGTAACGATCCCGATAGTAAACAGTACCATCACGTCTCGTCTCTTCAACGGCGACACGCCCACCGAGGTTCAGGATGCGATGCCCACCTCCATCGAGACTGCCTGATGAAAGAGTCAGTCCATTCTCCAGCAATCCACCGCCGGGGAGATTTGGGTCCATATCGATATCGGCCACGAGGACAAAGTGCTTGCTTTGCAGGTTCGGGTCGGCGCCCAGACTGAGCAGTTGGCTGGCGGTCGCGATCTGGTAAGGATCATCGGGCTCGCCTGTCCCGCCCGCGAACTCGACCGCCCGGACCGGAACGCAAAGGCCCACTGCCAGGATGGTGATACAGACGAAGCCCGCTCTCGATGGATGAATTGATGATGCCATGTCGCTTCCCTCGCACATTGCAGATGATCTTATGATAACCGACCACGCCGCGACGTCACGTCGTCTCGATAGTTCAGATTCACTTCGCAGCCGCCCTGTTCCGTGTCTCGACGAGATTTTCCTCCGAAGGCGACGCGGATGCCGCGGGCGCGTGGATTTCGCCTCCCGGACCCGCCGTCGTCCCTCGACAGTTGTCATTATATCACCGTAAGGCCTTCGACTGCAAGAGCCTTCGCCCTGCAAACCGGGGTCTTGTCCGTCGGGCAGCGGGTCGATATGATCAGGGCCAGTGACGTGCGGCGGGGTTTTGCGTATCGAGGCTCGATGGGCAATGGACCGGCGGAAAAGACGGAGAAGACGATGAAACACATGCGGATTGAAGCGATGATTGCGATAGTCCTGTTGTGGGTCGGTGCGGCGGGGGCACAGCAGCCGGACCCGCCGGGACAGGCGGTGGGGACCGAGCCGGTCCACCAGGCGTATCTGTTCGCCCACATGATGCACGAGGACTACGGGCGGCTGTACTACTCGGTCAGTCTGGACGGCCTGCACTGGACCGCCCTGAACGACGGCCGGCGCGTCTGCGACGACTATCGCGGCCATCCGGACATCTGCAAGGGCCACGATGGGCGGTACTATCTCGTCGGCAATCGCAACGACTCGGCGCCCGATATCAACTTCTGGGTCTCCGACGACTTGATCCGATGGGAACGCTACAGCAACGTGACGCCGGACCTGCCGCGCACGCCCGGCTACGCGCAGGCGCTGCCGCGAATCGGCGCACCGAAGCTGTTCTACGACGCCGACTCGTCGCAGTACGTACTGACCTGGCACACGCCGCACCAGCACGGCACGCCACAGGACCCCGAACGCTACTGGGCCAGCCAGCGCACGCTGTACCTCACGTCGAAGGACCTGCGGACCTTCTCCGATCCGCCGCGACGGCTGTTCGACTGGGACATGGCGACGATCGACGTCGTCATCCGCAAGCAGGCGAATCGCTACTACGCCATCGTCAAGGACGAGCGCTACCCCACGCTCGACTGGCCGACCGGCAAGACCATTCGCATCAGCTCGGCCCCGGCGCTGCTCGGGCCGTACAGCGAGCCGTCCGCGCCGATCAGCCCGAACTTCCGCGAGGCCCCGACCCTGGTCCCCTCGCCCGACGGCAAGGTCTGGTACCTCTACTACGAGCAGTATCCGGGCGTCTCGTACGGCCTCTCCGTGGCCGCGGACCTGAACGGGCCGTGGCATCAGATCTCCGGATACACGTTCTTCAGCGACTGGGACAAGTACAGCCTGCCGTCGAAGGTGCGCCACGGCTGCATGATCGCCATCCGCCGGGCCGAGTACGACGCCCTGCTCGCCTGCAAGAGTTGGCCGGGCGCGGCCCAGGAGCAGGCACTGACCTTCTTCGGCTGGTCCGACCAGCACGTGCAGGTCGATGGCAATGGCGATCACCTGGTCCCGGCCATCGACGCGATGAACACCCTGCCGGGCCGGGCCTGGCCCGAATCGGTCGGCGGCGCCGTCGCCTGGCCGGCGTTCGTGTTTGGATTGGGTGACCTCACCGAATGGCCCAGCCAGGCCGCCAGGGATGCCTACGAGCAACGCGTCACCAGGCGGCTGAAGTTCCCCAGCTACGATGTCGCAGGCAACCATGACATCGGAGGCAATTCACCCACGCGAACCGTGCTCGACTGGCTCGTCGCGCGACACGGGGCGCTGCGGTACACGTTCGAGAAAGGCGGCGTGCTGTTCATCGCCCTGTTCAGCGAATACGACGAGAGTCTCAACAACCCGGCCCAGCCCATCTCCAAAGACGCGCTGGGCTACCTCCGCGAGACCCTGGCGACTGTGCCCAAGGGCAAACCCGTCATCATCGCAACACATCTATGCTTCGACGCGATCACCAACCGCGACGAGTTCGTCGACGCCTTTGGCGACGCCAACGTGCTCTGCGTCCTCGGCGGCCACTACCACAAGGCCAACGTGCGCGAATATCGCGGCATCCACTTCGTGCAACTGCCCAGCCCCGCCCCGAACTCGCCCAACGAAGTCACCGTCTTCCGCATCACGCCGGACCGCCTCATCGCGATCCCGTTCGACTACACAAGAAACGAATGGGCCACCGGCAAAGACAAAATGCTCGACAAGCCCGTCCGCGGCCCGGTCGAAGCAAAGTAGGAAGGGCACATCTTGTGCCCATACTGATCAAGGCGCATCAGCAGGAAACCTGCCCATCCTACGCAATGGCCATAAGGGCGCCGGTCAGTACAGATCGGGGCCGTCCCACTCGATGTATGCTCCTTCTGCATCTTCGTTGGCGGCCGGCGCATGACCTCGTGATTGTCTGCACCACGGACACCATCGCCCTTCTTCCCTGTGTATCAGGCCGCTCACAATGAACACCTTTCCACATCGGGGGCATGTGAATGCGGCGTTGTTCCCGACCCTATCTTCGTCTCTGGCCTTTGCATCTGCCTGAATTGTCCGTCTTGCCATTGGCTGAACTCCCTTCACACTGTGTGGTACGTGCTTATGCACAAATGGTCTATATCACTGCGTGTCCCACCGCTCGCGCCATAACGCCTGAGCCTGCAATTGCACGCGCCTTCCGCCCTTGGTTAGTGAAATCGCCCAATCAAATGGTCAATCCCTCACATTGGTTTTCATCCTGTGTTCCATTATCGACAAGATGAGAGACCGCGATAAGCAGAAAGTGGCAGACTTGAGGAGCACAGATGACTGAGCGACATGGGCAGGAAACCTGCCCATCCTACGCATCACTCACCGTGATGTGCGCGGCGGATTTCTTCGGCGATGAGGTCGAGGCCGCGGGCGACGGCGCTCTCGTTCTGGGCGTAGCTGATGCGGAGGCACTCGTTCGCGTGGGACCAGGGCTCCGCCAGGCCGGGGAAGAAGTAGTGGCCCGACACGACGATCACGTTGCGGGCCTTGAGCCGCTCGTAAAGCTCGTGGCAGGAGATCGGCAGGCCCGGCAGCCAGAGCCACAGGAAGAACGCCCCTTCCGGTCGGTGCAGGCGGTAGTCGATCCCGTCGAGACCGCGATGAAGCTGCTCGATGGCCCGGCGGGCCTTGCGCTCGTAGAACGGCGCGATCACCTCGCGGCCGAGCCGAAGGATCTCGCCGGAGCGAACCAGGTCGGTGACGATGGCGGTGCCCAGGCCGCCCGGCGCCAGGCTCATCACCGAGTTGACCCGCGCGACGGTCTCGACGATCTCCTCCGACGCGAGGATGATCCCCGTCCGCACGCCGGGCAGGCCCAGCTTCGAAAGGCTCATCAGCACGATCGTGTTGTCGTTCCACACCGGCTCGGCGCCCGTGAAGACAATATGCGGGAACGGCAACCCATAAGCGTTGTCGACGATCAGCGGGACGTTTTTGCTGCGGGCCAACTCATCGAGCCGGGCCAGCTCGTCGCCGGTCAGCACGTTGCCGCTTGGATTCGTCGGACGCGAGACGCAAATCGCCCCGACGTCGTCGGCGACGTCGAGCCGGTCGAAATCCACGTGGTACTTGAAAAAGCGCTCGTCGAGCATCTCGATCCGGGGCCGGATCGCGACAAATGCGTCCGCCGTCAGCACCACGTCGCAATAGCCGATGTACTCGGGCGTCAGAGGAAACAGGATCTTCTTCGTCGTCCCATCGTCGTGCTCGCCCGCGAAGAGATTGAACAGGATGAACGACGCCAACTGACTGCCGTTGGTCAGCGCGATGTTGCGCGGGCCGATCCGCCAGCCGAACTGCGAGCGCAGCAGACCCGCCAAGGCCGCGATAAACTCGCGATCCCCTTCCGGCGGGTCATATTCCCCGACCGCCCGCTCGAACCGCGCGCCGTCCTGGAGCATCGCCATCGTGCTGCGGCGAAAGCAGGCTTCGACCTCGGGGATGTGTGCGGGGTTGCCCCCGCCCAGCATGAAGACCTCCCCTTGCGGCGACAGCGCAGCGCCGAGATCATCCATGAGCTGCCCGATGCCCGACCGGACCGCCATCCGTTGACCGAGCTTCGACAATCGCATCATGCCTCCACCGCCACAGACGCTCTCGGCGCCAGGAAGTACAGCCACTTCTGCCGGACGGGAGTCCCAAGGATGTCGCCGGCCGCCCGGCCGTAGAGGTCCAACTGGCCGCGATACGCCTCGGCACGCCGGGCGATCTGCTCGCCCGAGACACGGTCGCTCTTGAAGTCGATCACGACGAGGCCCTCGGGCGTCTGCACCAGCATGTCGATGATCCCCTGCACCACAACGATCTCGTCGGCGTCGGCCACCTCGCCGACGTGTAGGCCCCACGTGAAGGGCCACTCACGATGGACGGTATTGTCCCCGTCCAGCACCACCGCGCCAAGGTCGCTTTCGAAAAAGGCCAGGATTGCATCGACGTCGACCTTGTCGGCAACGTCCGGCACGATCGCCTGCTCTTCGACGAGCCGCTCGCACGTCCGCTCAATGGCCTGCCGCGTCACCGCTTGCCTCAGATCGAGGCTGGAGATCACCAGGTGCGTCGCGGTGCCGACCTGCCGGGCGGAATCGGGCCGCGTTGAAGCCATGTCGGACGCGACCAAAGCCAGCGGCCGCCGGTCCAGCGCCCGCGAATAGTCCAGCCGCGCGAATTCGTCATCGTGATGCGTCAGCTCCGAGACCGACCGCTTGGCCGGCTCGCGCACCGCAGCGCCAAACCCATACCGCCAATCCAGACGCTCCTTCAACTCCGCCAGCAACTGCCGGCTCGCCGCATCCGGACGGGCCTTTGTTTTCGGCGTCGCTCCGGTCCCCCTCTTGCGGTCGCGAAGCTGCCGCACGCGCTGCGTAAGCTGCCGCATCTCGTCACCGCGATGGACGTGCAGCTCGAACAGGGCCCTGTCGTCCATCGTTGGCGTCAGGTGCGTCTCGAACGCCTCGTGCAGGGCCCGCTGATCGGCCAGGCTGTACAGCAGCCACTCCAGAGAACTCCTGGCGCGCTGGAGCAGCCACGCCGGAACCGCCGGCTCGCTCAGCAGCAGGCCCTGCGTCAGGACCTTGCCGCAGTCCGTCCGCTTCTGCGAGGCCGTGACGATCAGTCGGTCCTTCGCCCGTGTCATCGCGACGTAGAGGATGCGCATCTCTTCCGCCAGTGTCACGGCACGCCTCTTGGCGGCGATCACCTGATGCGCCAGAGACGACAGCTTCGTGTTCGACCGCGCATCGATGATCCGCAGGCCCAGCGTGTGCTCGGCGTCCGCGACGAGATCGGCCTGCGCATCGCGCTGGTTGAACTGGCTGTCCAGCTCCGCCAGGAAGACGATGGGGAACTCCAGCCCCTTGCTCTTGTGGACGCTGAGGATGCGAACGGCGTTGCCGGCGCCGGCCGGTTCGGCGGGCGTCCAGTCCTGCCCCGCCTCCTGGAGCTTCTCGATGAACGTGACGAACCGCGTCAGCGACGGCACGCCCGCGCTGCTGGCGAACCCCTCGAACTGGATCGCGCGATCGTGCAGTTCGAGCAGGTTGGCCTTGCGGGCCTGGCCGTTCGGCAAGGCGCAGACGAACGCCACATACTGCGTCTCGCGGTAGATGCGCCAGAGCAGATCGGCGAGCTGACCGCGCCGGGCGAGGCGGCGCCATCGTTCGAGCGTTGCGAACGCGTCGCGCAGTTTCGCCGCCAGCTTCGCATCGGTCCCGCTGTCCCGGCATCGGATCGCTGCGGCATGGAAATCGGCGGACGGCGAAGACTCGCGTGCGGCGATGCGGATCGCCGCCAGTTCGCTGTCGGTGAAGCCGAAGAGTGGACTGCGCAGCACGGCGGCCAGCTCGATGTCCCGCTGCGGATTGTCGAGCACCTTGAGCAGGCAGAGCACGTCGGCGATCTCGGTCGTCTCGAAGTAGCCGGCGGTGGCGTCGCAACTGACGGGAATGCCCGCCAGACGCAGGATCTCGACGTAGTCGTTGGCCTTCATCGCCAGCGAGCGCATGAGCACGACAATGTCGCGATATTCAACGCTTCGAAAGCCGCCGGCGTCCTTGTCGAAGATCTGCATCGCGGGCCGGCCCGGCTCGGCGCCGACGATCTGCTGAATCCGCTGCGCGATCAGAGCGGCCTGCCGCTGTCGCGGGCGCACAACCTCCGTGCTTTCCGCGTCCTCCTCCTGGTGGGTGTCTGCATCGTCGGCCTTCTCGTCGAGCAGGTGTAGTTCCACCAGCGGCGTCGGCGGTTCGGACGGGGTCTGTGCCATCGCATCGGGTCCGGGGCGCAGCCGGGCGGCCTCGTCGTAATCCATGTGCGCCAATGCCTCGGTCATGATCCGTCCGAAGACGTGGTTGACGAAATCCAGAATACCCTTGGCCGAGCGGAAGTTGTAGTTGAGGTCGACGCGCAGCCCGCCCGCCGCATCTGTCGCCTGCGACGATGCCTGCAACCGTCGCAGGAAGATCGTCGGCTCAGCGCCGCGCCAGGCGTAGATGCTCTGCTTGACGTCGCCGACGACAAAGACGTTGTCGCCCGAGCTGAGCGCGTCGAGAATCCCCTGCTGCACCGGGTTGATGTCCTGGTACTCGTCGACGAAGATGTACCTGTATCGCTCGCGCAGTCCCAGCGCCGTCTCGGAGGGCGCAGCGCCTTCGCCCGAATCGGCCGGACGCGTCAGCAGCCGCAGCGCGTAGTGCTCCAGGTCAGCGAAATCCAATCCGTTCAGCGCCTTCTTCCGCCGGGCGTACAGCGAATCGAACGTCCGCACCATATCGATGAGGACGCGGCTCTGCGCGTTGGCGGATCGCCCTACCGCGTCCATGTAGTCGGGGTTGACGATCGCCAGATCGCTCAGCGAGGCGAAATCGCCCAGCGCCTTCGTCCGCAGGTCTTTGATGAGATCGCCCAGAGTCTCGTCAAAACCTTTCAGCGCCGGCGCTTTCGGTTTGACGAAGTTGCGAATCGCCTCGGCGCAGGCGTCCCAGTCGCCGGCCGCCAGCCGCTCGCGACAGGCTGCGACAGGCGCGATCACATCGGCTTCGAGCGTTGCACCCCACTTGCCGCCCGGCTCCTCGCTCTCATAGAGTCGCCTGGCGGCCCGCAGACGCGACAGGATCGCGTCGAGTTCGTCGGCGACGATCCGCTTCTGCGCCTGCCCCAGCTCGCTCGATTCCGGATCGGTCGCCTCCGCCAGCAAGCGGGCCCGTTCGCACCAGGCGTCGCGTGAGGTGACGGAGTCGAGGAACTCGTGCAGCCGGATCACGCTCGCCAGGAAGCCGCCGCTGTCGCGGACATCGCGCCGGCGCAGCAGTCTCTCCAGCGAGGCCACCAGGTGCTCCTGCCGCCACGCCCACTCGATGGTCTCGTCGAGCACCTCGGCCTTGAGCAGCATCGCCTCGTCGGCGTCGATCACGCGGAATGCCGGATCGAGCCCGACCTCGTGGAAGTTCTCGGCGATCAGGCGTTTGCAGAACGCGTGGATCGTGCTGATGTCGGCGCCCTGGAGCAGCACGAGCTGGCGGCCGAGCCGCCGGTCGTGGGTCTGCTCGTACGCCTCCTTGAGCCGCTTGCCGATCCGCGCCCGCATCTGCTCGGCCGCCGCGTCGGTGAAGGTCAGCACGAGCATGTTCAGCACGTTCGGGCACCGCGCTGCATCGGAGACGAGATTGACGCAGCGGCCCGACAGCACCGCCGTCTTGCCCGTGCCCGCCGACGCCGTGACCAGCACGTTGGCGCCCAGAGCGGCGATGGCCCGCTCCTGCTGCTCGGTCCACTGGATCTTCTTCTCGGCCGTCATGATGTCACGGCTCCTGCGACCACGTCGAGCTTGCCCTTGGGATCGAGAAAACGGTAGTCGTTGATCTGCCAGTCGAAGCGGCACAGCGCCTGGTAGTCACAGAACGAACAGGGCGACACGGTGCCGAGGCGATAGGGATGCGCGTCGATCTGTCCGGCGACGATGCCGGCCGCCAGCGCAACGATCTTGTCGCGCGTGAATGTCAGCACGCGCTCGAAGTCGTCGGGCCGCAGCGACCCGCTCGTGGGATAGTAGCCATACTGGCCATCCTTGCTCGTAACGGCGAAGTTGTAAAGCCGGCTCCAGCAGGAACTTGCGTCCGGATCGAGTGCGGCGGCGTACTCGCCGTCGAACAGGCCCCGGGCCTGCCGGGCAGAGCGCTCGTCCCTCTGAGCCAACTCTTCGATCGAGGCGGTGTCGGGCGCCTGTTCGATCGGCATGCAGAAGGCCCCCGCGACGCGATCTACCTTCGCTCCGGCGATGCGCGACAACGCCAGCAGGTACATCGGAAGCTGAACGTTCAGGCCGTGGTAGAACTGCGACCAACGGAACGTCGCGCCGGCCTTCGTGCGTTTGTAGTCGAACACCAGGGCGATGCGCTGCCCGTCGATCTGCGCGACGTCGAGCCGGTCAATTCTCCCGCTCAACGCCACCACCCCGCCGTCGGGCAGGGCCAGCTCGAACGCCCCCAGGTTCTGCTCGGCCGGGCCTTTGGCGTGCGCCTCGGGACCGAAGGCGACCTCGGACAGGACGGGGCGGAACGCTCCGGCCCGTGCCATGCGCGCGATGTCGAGCACGCATTCGCCCAACGCGTCGGCGGCGTTGGCGACAATGAATGCGTTGTGGTCGGAGTGGGCTTTGAACTTCGAGAGAAACGGATCGTGCGAGGCAAACGTCTCGACCTGCTCGCGCAGCAGCTCGCTGAGCCGGTCGTCGGCGACGGTGGCGAAGTTCTGCCCGTCGGCAGCCAGTCGCTTGTGAAGAGCATCGAGCACCGCGTGATAGAGGTTGCCCAGGTCGAGCGGTTCGAGCTTGAACTCACGCCGGGTCCGCAGTTCCAGGCCGTACCGCGCGAAGTGCTGGTAGGGACAGGCGGCGAAGGTCGCCAGCCGCGTCGCCGACGCCCTCAGCTTCTTTTCAAAGAGATGCTCCACCACCTCACGGTCCAGTGTGGCCTTGTTCTCATAGCCAAGAGCCGCAAGGACGCAAGCCGCCGTGTGGCGGTGGTCCGGGTCGCCGCCCATCGCGGCCAACAGGCCTTCGAGCCGTTCGTCTGTCCGCTCCTGTCGCGCAAAGACATCCCGGCCCAGTCGGGTGCACAACCACTCGGCCAGCTCGGTCTCGGTGTGAATGTCCGCCGCAACGGTTCGCCCATCGGCCTGTAGGAACGAATCATCATTCGCCCCTGCCTCCGCGATGTCGTCGAACAGATCCGCGAGATCGTCCACGAACTGCGACCGCGTCACCGGGCTGCCCTTCTCGTCGACGCTCGGGTAACTGATATACAGAAGTTCCGACGGACGCGTGAAGGCGATGTAGGCCAGGTATTGCCGCTCGGCCAGCGTCTGCGTCGTGGTGGGCGCCAGATGGAAGCCGGCGGCCTCGGCCATGTCACGATCCGCGTCGGTCAGCACGCCCGTCGAAGGCAGCGGGATCGGAAACTGCTTCTGCGTGGCGCCCAGCAGGAACACCGCCCGCAGGTTCGGATGGCGGCTTCGCTCGATCGAGCCGACGAGCACCTGGTCCAGGCTCACAGGGATAAAGGCCAGCGTCATCTGCGAGAACGCCAGGCTCAGAATCGCCAGGTAGTCCTCGGCGCTCATCGCGTCGCGGCCGAAGACCTCGACCAGCTCGTCGAAGACGTCCACGAACCGCTCGAAGAACTGCCGGTGCTCGTCGGCGGCCGCCAGATCGCCGGCCTCGTGGGCCTCGTCGACCCAGGCCGCAACCGCCTGGCGGACCTTCAGCCCATCGAGAAACGCAAAGACCGCCCGCGTGAAGTCCCCCGCCCGTAGGGGCGAATCATCCTTCGCCCCTGCCATCAGCGCCGCCTGCAAATCGAGCAGCGGCCCGACCGCCTTCGTGCGAATCCTGTGGATCGTGGCTTCATCGAAGCTCGCTTCGTCGGGCCCCTGGAACCGCCACGGATCGGCCTTGCCCCAGTCGCGTCCATCGACGCCGAACGCCAGACAGTAGTTCTCCAGCACATCGACCTGCGACGCCGGCACCGGCACGAGGTCGCTCTTGAGGTAGGCGAAGACGTCGGCATGCGCGAAGCCGCCGGTGACGGCCTGCAGCGCCGCGGTGACCAACTCGACGACCGGATGGCGGTCGAGCGGCTTGCGCTGATCGATGAAGTAGGGAATCCCGTGGTCGTCGAAGCTGGCCCGGATGTAGTGCTCGTAGCGGCCGAGGTCCGACGCCACTACCGCGATGTCACGATATCGAAGCCTGCGCTCCTGGACCAGCGAGCGAATCTGTCCGGCGACGAACTGGGTCTCGGCCCGCAGGTCCGGGGCCGCCACCAGCCGGATGTGCCCGTCCGCGCTGCTGCGGCCTGCGCCCAGGCGGAAGAGGTTCTTCTCGACGTGCGCCAAAGGCGGACAAACGTGGAACCGCCGGGCTTGGTTGAGAACGACCGGCTTGCCAAGTTCAATCTTGAAGGCCGTGAGCTGTTCGAGAAGCTCGCGGTACGTTCGTTGCGTCGCCTCGAACAGCCCGTCCGACTCGGCCGCCGGCGACCCGAGGCAGGCGGGGTCCAGGCAGAGCGCGATCTCCGCCTGCTCGACCACACGGAGCAGTTCGACGAGAAGAGCTGTCTCCGCGCCGGTGAAGCTGGCGAAGCCGTCGACCCACAGCCGCGCGCCCTTGAGAAAGTCGGCGTCGGCGACCCGTGCGCAGGCCTGGCGGACCTGGGCGTCGGGATCGACGAACCGCCCGCGAATCGCTTCGGTGTACCTGGCAAACACCAGGGCCAGATCGGCGAACTTCATCGCCGACAGGGGCGAGGCATGCCCCACCTCTGCGGCCCGAAGAGTCTCGAAGTCCTCGGGCGTCTTGTTGTAGCGGTGCAGCTCGCGGATCGTCTCGGCGATGCGGCGGGCGAAGCCGGGCAGCAGCGCCGAGGATCGGAAGACCTGCAACTGCTCGCGGCTGTCCCGCAGGATCTTGTGGACGATCATCTGCCGACCGATCGACGAGACGCTCGCCGGTGCGACGTTCCGTCCGGCCAGGAAGAATTGCAG